>CAZOMW010000097.1:0-5606 GCA_964581135.1 uncultured Oscillospiraceae bacterium | reverse complement strand
GAGGAAACGTCATGCGCATCGATCCTAATACGCTGGACCTTAAGGAAAAGGTCATACATATCGGCCGTGTTGCCAAAACTGTTAAAGGCGGCCGCAACTTCCGCTTTGCAGCCCTCGTAATCGTAGGCGACGAAAACGGACATGTTGGCAAGGGCCTCGGCAAAGCTGCTGAAATTCCCGACGCCATTCGCAAGGGCATCGAAGATGCCAAAAAGAATCTGATCAGCGTTCCGTTGGCTGATTCTACAATTCCGCACGATACAATCGGTGTCTATGGTGCCGGTAAAGTGTTACTCAAGGCAGCTGCTGACGGTACCGGCGTTATTGCCGGCGGTCCGGTTCGCGCAGTCTGTGAAATGGCGGGAATAAAAGATATTCGCACCAAATCATTGGGCAGCAGCAACCCGAATAACATGGTCAACGCAACCATGGAAGGTTTAAAGAATCTGATATCTCCCGAACAGGCCGCACGTCTGCGCGGCAAGTCGGTTGAAGAAATAATGTAAGGAGGAGCATGATAATGGCCAAGCTTAAAGTCACGCTCCTGAAGAGCACCAATAACGTTCGCAAGAACCAGTACGCTACCGTCAAAGCACTCGGCCTGAACAAAATCGGTCAGACCACCGAAGTGCAGGATAATGCAGCTACACGCGGCATGATCAAGACCGTGGCCCATCTGGTCCGTTGTGAAGAAGCATAAGGAGGACGACCGAAATGAAGCTTAATGAAATCTCTGCTTCTCCCGGAGCCAGGACCAAAGCCTTCCGCAAGGGACGCGGCCATGGTACCGGTAACGGCAAAACGGCCGGTCGCGGCCATAAAGGCCAGAATGCCCGTGCCGGCGGCGGTGTCCGTCCCGGATTTGAAGGTGGACAGATGCCGATTTACCGTCGTTTGCCCAAGCGCGGGTTTAATAACAAGCGGTTCGCACCTGCCTACATTGAAGTCAATGTTGGTGATCTGGAAGCGTTTGAAGACGGCACAGTTGTTGATATCAAGGCTCTGGCTGAAGCCGGGATTGTATCAGTTGCTAAAGTAAATGACGGCATAAAAATCCTCGGTATGGGCGAGCTCAGCCGTAAGCTGACCGTTAAGGCTGTTGGCTTTACTGCCGGCGCCCGCGAGAAAATCGAAAAAGCTGGAGGAACAGCCGAGGAGGTTTGATATGCCAGCTATGACTGACACTCTCAGGAATGCCATCCGGATACCTGATCTTCGCAAGAAGCTGCTGTTCACGTTGGGCATGATGATTATCTACCGCATCGGCATTAAGATTCCGGTGCCCGGTATCGACCCTGTTGCCTTTACGGCGCTGGTCGATCGTTTCGGGCAGCTTGGTTCGCTGCTTGACATTATCTCCGGCGGCGCTTTCAAACAGGTATCGGTCTTCGCGTTAGGTATTACCCCCTACATCAACTCGTCGATTATCATGCAGCTGCTGACAGTCGCTATTCCCGCCCTGGAACGTCTCCAGAAGGAAGGCGACTCAGGCCGTAAAAAAATCCAGCAGTATGTGCGTTATCTCACAATCGGGTTAGCGCTGCTGCAGGCAACAGCTTACTGGTACGCCACACGTACGGCTTCCGCCAGCTCGCTGCCGGCGGGCATCAATGCTCTGCTGATTATTTTCAGCTTCACAGCTGGTACTGCTTTCATCATGTGGATCGGGGAACAAATCAACGAGTTTGGTATCGGCAACGGTATTTCAATAATCATCTTTACCGGTATCGTAGCGAGCGTGCCTAATTACGTTCAGACTCTTTTCGTCTACTTCCGTCAGCTTTCGATCACGAGCAACATTTTTGTTTCAATTCTGATGACACTCGTTGTTATAGCTGTATTCGTATTTACAATCGGACTCGTAGTTTTTGTCCAGCTGGCCGAACGCCGCATTCCGGTTCAATACGCAAAACGGGTTGTAGGACGAAAAATGTACGGCGGTCAAAGCACATATCTGCCGATTAAAGTAAACCAGTCCGGTGTGCTGCCTGTAATCTTCGCTATGTCGATTATTTCGCTGCCATCAACACTGGTTTCCATGTTTGCCAAACCTGATAGCGGCATAGCCCGCTTCGTACAGGAATTTTCCAGCA
This sequence comes from uncultured Oscillospiraceae bacterium, assembly GCA_964581135.1. GTDB lineage: Bacteria > Bacillota > Clostridia > Saccharofermentanales > UBA5734 > JAXGXQ01. The sequence continues at coordinate 3,513 of CAZOMW010000097.1, read as the reverse complement.
ATCCGCTGTATTATCTGGTATACGCCTTCCTGATTATCGGCTTTACCTTCTTCTACAGCATGATCCAGTTTAATCCGCTGGAAATAGCCAATAATCTGCAGAAAAACGGCGGCTTTATTCCCGGCTACCGGCCCGGACGCCCGACTTCAGATTTTATCGGCAAGACAGCGCGCCGCCTGGTCTGGTTTGATGGCATGTTCCTGGTACTGATTGTGCTTCTGCCTTCAATCATGAGCCTGATTACAAATCTGCAAGGCATCTGGTTCGGCGGTACTGCGGTTATCATTGTCGTTGGTGTTGCCCTTGACCTGATCAATCAGTTGGAATCGCAAATGGTGATGCGCCATTATAAAGGCTTCCTGGACTAATAAAGTAAAGCTGCCTGAGGATTTCCGGCTATGAAACCGGTCATCCTCAGGTTTTGCGTTAGTTCCGGCGGCTTCTTGAGAAAGTGAGGCAGATACTATGCATTTAATAATGCTCGGCCCGCCTGGCTCCGGCAAAGGGACGATGGCGAGTACACTTTCGCGGCATTTCCGAATTCCGCACATCTCAACCGGAGACATTTTCCGCAATAACATTAAGAATGAAACTGCGTTGGGTCGCGAAGCAAAATCCTACATCGACCGCGGCCAGCTGGTACCTGATGAACTAACCACAGCTATGCTGATTGACAGGATTTCTGAAGCCGACTGCTCACAAGGCTATCTTCTGGACGGTTATCCCCGTACTATCGTACAGGCTACAGCATTTTCAGCTCATCTGGCTGCGGCCGGCGAGCAGTTAGATGTTGTGATCAACCTCGAGCTGCCGGACGCACTTGTTGTGGCCCGTCTGTCCTCACGCCGGCTCTGCAGTTCCTGCGGACGCAGCTATCATCTGATTGATAGTCCGCCGAAAAAAGAAGGCATCTGCGACGTCTGCGGCGGCACATTGATTCAACGCGAGGACGATAAAGAGTCAACGGTTCTGGCGCGTCTCAAGGTTTATCATGATCAGACTGCTCCACTGATTGATTATTATCAGCAGCGCGGTGTACTGTTCAGTGTGGTGAATGACGGACCGGTAGGTTCCAGGTTTGCCATCGTAATTGATGAAATCGAGAAACGGACCGGTCGTAAAAATGACTGAGATCCTGAACCTGAAAACCGAGGCTGAAATCGCTAAAATGCGAGCTGCCGGACGAATAGTGGCTCAGGTTTTCGAACTCATGGAAGAACTGGTTGCGCCGGGAGTCAGCACTATGGCGCTGAACAAGGCGGCTGAAAAACTGATTCGCGCTGCAGGCGCCAAACCCTCTTTTCTGGGGTACGGCTCACCACCGTTTAAAGGCGCGATCTGCACATCGATAAACGAAGAAGTAGTCCATGGTATTCCGTCTACCCGCCGGGTACTGCGCGACGGCGATATTATCAGTATTGATGTCGGTGCCGAACTGGACGGTTATCACGGTGACGCAGCCCGCACATTCCTGGTGGGTAATGTCAGCGCTGATGTACAAAAACTTGTCGCTGTTACTGAGGAGTGTTTCTGGGAGGGCTTTGCGCAGGCTAAAGCCGGCAACAGAACAGGAGATATCTCCGCTGCTGTTCAGAAAACTGCGGAACGCAATGGTTATGGTGTTGTTCGTGAACTTACCGGTCACGGAATCGGCCGCAGGCTGCATGAACCGCCCGATCTGCCAAACTACGGTTCTGCCGGGCACGGTATTCGCCTGGAAGCAGGTATGACGCTGGCACTCGAACCTATGATCAACTTACAAACCCGTCGGGTACGCATGCTTGCTGACCAGTGGACAATTGTTACTGCTGATCGTCAGCCTTCGGCTCATTATGAAAATACACTGGCCGTGACCGCTGAAGGCCCGGTTATTCTGACAGCGTTGTGAAGACAGAAAAGCCTTGCAGCAGCAACGACAAAAAGCAGCCCTACAGTCTGCCCCTGCGTACAGCGGCCGATCAGAATCCCCGCGATCATCTGACCTTTTTTGAGGCGTTGCAGTCAGATGGTCTGGCGGTGGGAATGATCGTTCAATCAACTGCTGGCCATGACTACAGCAGGCTGGGCGTCATTATTGCCCTGCGCCCGCCTTTTGCGCTGATTGTGGACGGTCAGTACCGCCTGATAACAAAACCGAAGAAAAAACGGCTCTCCCATCTGCGGCCGGTGGCGGACACAGAACCCGGCCTGCTGGCTGCGGCTCTGCAGCTGCCGGAAGAAGGCCAGCAAAACAGCGCGATCCGAAGCCTGATCAGCCGAACAATCGCCCCATACCTTATAAAAAAAGAACCAGAAGCCGATTAGTCCAGACCGAGGAGGTAAATATGACAAAAGAATCTGCTATAGAAGTTGAAGGAGTCGTAACTGATACAATGCCTAATGCTGTATTCAAGGTCCGCCTTGAAAACGGCCATGAGGTAATTGCCCATATATCCGGAAAACTGCGCCAGCATTACATTAAAATTCTGCCCGGCGACCGCGTAACGATTGAGCTTTCACCTTATGATCTCACCCGCGGCCGCATTACCTGGCGAGCAAAATAGCTACCGCCGGAACGGATGCAGAGAGAACAGAATAAATAGACAAATAGCGGTGAAATTCGCTGGAATATCTTGATTTTGTTAAAAAATCTGGTAGAATATCATAGCATGCGCCAAATGGCGACATTTCCCTGACTGTTTAAACAGTAAGAACTGGAGGAAGTAAAATGAAAGTTCGCCCGTCAGTAAAGACAATGTGCGAAAAGTGCAGAATCATCCGCCGTAAAGGGCGTGTCATGGTAATCTGCAGTGATCCTAAGCACAAGCAGAAACAGGGCTGAGCAGTAACTCGCCCTGCCTGACCAGGAAACCACACGACTAAACGGGAAGCGGCTGCATCAGCTTCTAAACGAGCTGTTGTTCTTCCCTTTCGTGTTTGTAGATAGAGATAATAGAAGAAGTAACCGTCATCCCATGGAGGTATAAAAGATGGCTCGTATTGCCGGAGTAGACCTGCCGAACGAGAAGCGTGTGGAAATCGCGCTGACATCGATTTTCGGCATCGGCAGAACACAGTCCAATAAAATATTGGAAAAATGCGGTATCGACCCCGATACCCGAATGAAAAATCTTACAGACGAAGAGCTCACCAAAATTCGTGAGGTCATTGATAATGATTTTCATGTTGAAGGTGACCTGCGTCGCGAAATAGCCTTGAACATTAAGCGTCTGACTGAAATCGGCTGCTATCGCGGCCGCCGTCACCGTACAGGTTTACCTGTGCGCGGACAACGCACCAAGACAAACGCGCGCACCCGCAAGGGTCCGAAGCGCAACGTCGCGGGCAAGAGAAAATAAGGAGGCACGTTCATGGCTAAGGCTGCAAAAAAGGGCTCAGCACGCCCTAAAAAAAGAGAACGCAAGAATATTGATCGTGGCTCCGCCCACATCCATTCTTCGTTTAACAATACAATCGTCACCATTACTGACCCGGTTGGCAATGCCATTTCCTGGGCCAGCGCCGGTGGAATGG
>CAZOMW010000096.1:4579-5878 GCA_964581135.1 uncultured Oscillospiraceae bacterium | reverse complement strand
TTACGACCGCATCCTGGTTGCCGGGCAGGCCAAGTCACATTGTGTGCTGGCCAGTATGGAACAATTTGTCAGCTATTTTTCTGACCGGCCTGAGATAACCGGCCGGCTGTATTTGCTGGAAGATTGCATGAGCCCTATACCAGGCTATGAAGAATCAACAGAGACAGCCTTGGCAGAATACGCCCGCAAATACAAAGTAAACAGAACCACCAGCACCGCGATTGAGCTATAAGCCTTGTGAGATACAAGTTTACAGGAGTTATATGCAGACAAGAGTTTAAGCAGCGTCAGCTGGCAGCAGGCATCAGCTATAAGCAAGCAAAAAACGGCTTCAGCAGGTTTATCCACTGAAGCCGTTTGCATTACTTGCGATTTATCCGAAGTTCTTCAGGTTATTTCTGAACCAGAACTTTCTTGAGGCGAGCGAAGCGGGGGAGTCCTTCTTCGCGCGGCAAGGCGGTTTCGCCCTGGATCAGAGGCAGTGCATAATCGATGAACTGTTGATTGATGTTATTGCCGGCTTCGTTAATCCACTCGCGCGGCACAACGCTTTCAGCATTGGCAACATTCTCCAGCGGAATCATCTTGATTTCACATTTGTATTCTTTACCGGCTGCGCGTTCAAAACCGACCATGTGGTCGCTGACGCCTTCGATTGCCTTCTGGACTGCAACCTGACCTGCAAGGAAGGCTTCCTCAATATCTGTAGCGGAAGCAACGTGGGCAGCGCAACGCTGCATCAGTGAGAACTCAATGCCGCGCACTTTGCATTTGAATTTATCTTTAAGGTAATCAGCCAGAACCGAAGCCGCGCCGCCGAGCTGTTTATGGCCGAATGAGTCAACGCTGACATCTCCGACCAGCTCAGGTATAAATTTGCCGTCCTTGGTGGATACCCCTTCGGAAACAACAACGATAACCTGACCGCATTCATCAAAAACCTTGCGGACATCTTCCACCAGCTGGTCGAGATCAAAATCAACCTCCGGCAGGTAAATCAGGTCCGGCCCTTTGCCTTTATAGCCGGCCAGTGCGGAAGCGGCAGCCAGCCAGCCGGCATGACGGCCCATTGTCTCAATTACGCAGATCATCGGGATGTCATAAACGTGCACGTCAGCGTAAACTTCCATACAAGTGGTGGCTACATACTTGGCAGCAGATCCAAAGCCGGGGCAATGGTCGGTGCCAAAGAGGTCGTTGTCAATTGTTTTAGGCACACCCAGTACACGGCACTCATAGCCTTCACGCTGCAGATACTTGGAGATCTTGTTGCAGGTATCCATGGAATCGTTGCCGCCA
>CAZOMW010000096.1:0-4569 GCA_964581135.1 uncultured Oscillospiraceae bacterium | reverse complement strand
GAAGAAATAGCGAATATCATACTTGCGGAAAACTTCCAGAAGACGTTTATAATCGGTTTCATCGTCTTGCAGGTTTTTCAGTTTGTAACGGCAGGAACCAAGTTCTGAAGATGGTGTGTATTTGAGCAGTTCCAACTCGTTGGGATCTTCTTCACTCATATCATAGAATTTCTCGTTGAGAATACCGACGATACCGTTGGCAGCGCCAAAAACACGGTTAATTGTACCTTTTTGCTTTAGTGCCTCGATTATAACGCCAGCAGCACTGGCATTGATTACCGAGGTCGGTCCGCCGGACTGACCGAAAATCAAGTTACCTTTTAACTGAGCCATATTGTTTCCTCCTTGAATCGGGTCTTGCTTAATTTTGTCGGTCAGCTGAAACGCCCACCGGTTTACATACTTTAGTGAGTATATCACAGTAAAAATGAGCTGAAAAGGACTCATTAATAGGGTACAATGACATAGTTACTACTTACTCTTTGAAGGGAAGCTCCATGATTCGCACCTCTGTTGTTCTCAGCCCCAGACAGAACTCTGACGAACGCTTATATCTGCAGGCAAATGGTCTGCCGGTAGAAGTATCCGGCACCAGCCAGGCAGCTGTCACCACCAGCCATCGGCCGGTGCAGCTTTATCAGGCCAGCCGTTATGCTCAAAACAGGTCAGCGGCGAATCTCACCAGCCAGACTGGTATCCAGGGCTGGCAGATGCAGCGAATTATGGAACTGTTGGATCGTCAGGGCTCGGACGCCGTCACGAATCTTTATACCGACGGTGAACTTGATTGTGAGTGGTTGGTCGCGGTGGATGAAAACCGGATCAACGCGATCCTGAGTGAAAGCTTTCAGTTTTATCTTTTCCGTGATCAGGATCTTCTGGAAATGAAGCCGGTTGCAGTACTTAAGACTCCCGGCGATGCTGACGGAAATCACTTTCGGCTCGAAATTCGCCAGGAAGATCAGATACTGATCCTGCCGCGGGGTCTGATTCCGGAATCGCAGCAAAATGAAGCAGAAACCATACTTAACGGCATGCAGCAGCTGCCGGATCGTTTGTCAAAATTGATAATCCAAATGCGTTCGTGCGGAGTCAAAGCACCGGCTAACGGCTGGCTTGCTTTACACGCCTTGAATGTTTCGCCAAAATACATACCTACTGATCGTTCAGGCTTTGCAGCTGCGTCCGGCCGGCGCAAACCGAATATCGCGCCGAACGATCCCGGTTATTCAGTACCATTAATAAATACTGAAAAAACCGCTGCTGGTTCCCGGGCGGCAGCTGCTGCGATAAATAATAACCGTCTAATCAAAATTATTGCTGCCGCTGTACTGGGAATTATTTTGTTGAGCGCCGCGGTACTGGTGCTGCGGCCGGGAAGCGATACACAAGTGCCAACCGGTTCGACCGGGCCGACATCGACTGCAACCAGTGCTGCTCCAACCACCCGTCGGACAACCGCCGCTTCCACTTTAACGACCACCACCAAGCCGCGTCTGCCTAATTATGTAATCGCCCGCCGGCTTAATCTGCGCAGCGAAGCTGGCACAACCGGCAAATTAATCCGGACACTGACAGTAGGGGATGTACTTTACGTACTTGCCCGGGAAAATGATGACTGGGTAAAAGTCGAAACTGCTGAAGGTGAAGAAGGTTTCGTTTACGCGGCTTACATCAGTGATGATAAGCCGTCTGATCAATAAACAGGAGAATTTAATGTCAATTGCCTTTGATTTACACACCCACACTCTTAAAAGCGGCCATGCTTACAGTACGCTTGAAGAGCTCGCCGCCTATGTTTCCACAACTGAAATCAGCGGCTTCGCTGTTACCGACCATGGGCCCGCGATGCCGGGTGCACCGGTAGATCTGTATTTTCTTAATCAACGTTCCTTACCACGCCGGATAAACGACGTAATTGTCTTGCGGGGCGCTGAAGTCAACATTCTGGATTTCGACGGCAAGGTTGATTTAAGCAAGGGCGTGCTGAAAAAACTGGATATCTGCATTGCCAGCTTTCATGATATTACACGATCACCCGGCACTTACAGTCAGCACACCGAAGCCTGGGAAGCTGTTATACAGAATCCTCTGATTGATATTCTGGGCCATCCCGGCCGCGGCAATTTTCAGTTTGATTACGAACATATCGTCAGGTTGTGCAAACAATATGACAAGCTGATTGAAATAAACAATCATACTCTGGACCGGCCTCAGAATCATGATGACTGCATCAGGATCGCCAAAGCCTGTAAAAGACAGGGAGTCTCGGTAATTATCAGCAGCGATGCTCATTTTTCCGGTCATGTAGGCCGGATCCCGTTTGCCGAAGCTTTGCTTGCTGAAATCGATTTTCCGGAAGAGCTGATTTTAAACCGCAGCAAAACCAAAGTCCTTGACTGGCTTAAGTCTCACAAGCCGCACTTCGCAGCTGAATACGAGGAGCTATACTAAGCCGGCTTTGCTCAAGAGGCAACTATATTAAACCGGCCTCATTGAGGCTGTTGCTAAGCCTGACAGCAATATCCGCTCTGTTAAAAGGACTTATCAGATAAAAACCGTCAACCACATCAGCGACAGCCCTGGCGGCTGCAAGAGTTGCTTCTATTCCGGCTGTAATCGCGGCTTCTTTCGACATATCCGGCTGAAAACGATCCAGTGTATCAGCAGGAATGCGAATCCCCGGCACTTCATTGGCCAGGTAATGAGCATTCCGGTAGCTGATTGGAGGCATCAGGCCACACAATACGCGCGCTCCCTGCTTACGCAATGCATCCAGAACAGGAGCTGCTTCAGGGCTGTAAACCGGCTGAGTCATAAAGAAAGAAGCACCGGCGGCAATTTTACGGGCTGCACGTTCCAGCGCCTTTTCCGGCACTTGCACATTAGGATCAAAAGCAGCGCCCAGCAGCAGCTCATCGCCTGCGAATAATTCACGGTTCATTGTTGCCGCCAGTTCCAGTAAAGTGATGCTGTTGAGATTGAAGACCGGCTTAATATAGCCGCGGTCCTGCTCTGGTACCGGGTCCCCGGTGATCAGCAAAACCTGCCGGATGTTTTCGCTGTGCAGGGCAAGCAGGGAAGAGCGCAGACTGTTGACATTGCGGTCGCGACAGCATAAATGCGGCAAAACAGGCAAGCCGGTTTCGCGCTGAATTCTGGCGCCGGCTACGACAGGGTCAAGGCGCACACGCGAGAGCGGCGTGTCCGCCAGTGTCATCAAGTCAATGCCATTTGAACGAAGAGTTCGGGCAGCCTCTGTCAAAGGCTCAAGCTGACTGTCGCGCGGTGGATCCATTTCACAGACTATTACTTTGCGTTTCCGCAGAAAAGCAGTAGCCAGAGGACGATTGCCCGGCCTTTGCTTTGCTGCTGCTGGCGCACGCACAACCAGGGGAGCGAGGCTGCGATGCGGCTTTGCAAGTTCTTTACCCAGAGCTTTGATATGGTCGGGAGTAGTGCCGCAGCAGCCTCCGATTACAGCAGTGTTGTCACCGGCGAGCAGAATAGCTGACTGAGCGAAATATTCCGGAGTTGCAGTAAAAACCGATTTCTGGTTTTCAAAAGCAGGATAACCGGCATTCGGCATCAGCCAGAGCGGTTTTACGATACCGCCACAGCGTTCCAGCAGCTGAAGCATATGAACCGGGCCAACACCGCAGTTCATGCCAACGATATCAATGTCAGGACAAGCTGCCAATTCGCCGAGCGCGAATTCCACCGACTGGCCTTTGCGGGTAAATCCATCAGGCGAGAAGGCCAGAGAAGCCGTTACCAGAGCATCCGGAACGCGCTCTCTTATCGCTGCTGCCAGCCGGGGAAGCAGCTCTGTATCAGTAAAGGTTTCAAACAGAAAACAAGTGGCGCCGCATTCAACAAAAGCATTGATCAGGAGCAGGTATTCCTGCAGTGCTTCGGCGGATTCTAGCAGCGGATTGGGGCCAAGATCAGCCATAACAATGATCTGATGGCTTGCGTCAGCAGCAGTCAGCGCGGCCTCAGCGGCCTCAGCGGCCTCAGCAGCCTCAGCAGCCTCAGCAGCCTCAGCAGCTTCAACTGCCAGCCTGTAATTGAACTTTATCAGCTCTGCCGCCTGTTTGTTGGAAATGTCGCACAACGAGGGCTGCACAGCAAAGGTATTTGTTCGTAAAATCCTGGCTCCGGCCTGCAGATAGTCACTATGAATGCGACGGATGATATCGGGGTCTGTCAAGCCTGCCTGTTCACATTCGGAAGCTGGTCTGCCTGTCAGTTTGCTGAAATATGTTCCCATAGCCCCGTCAGCAAGCAGCGGTACATCCGTCTGTAAAAAAGCATTTAGGACTTCAAGGCGAGAATTCGATTGTTTCATGACTTTGCTCCGTTCAGACGCTACTTTCTTTTACCTGAGTGCTGTTGGTGACTGTTCAAACAATTCTATCAAAAACGAAGCTGTTTTTCGACGAAAAATATCCGGTTGACCTTTACAAAACCAGTAACCATGGGGTAGAATCATTGGGCAGTCAAGGTTTGCCCGTGAATAGCGACATAGAAGCCGTCGTACTGAAGACGCGGGTGTAGTTCAATGGC
>CAZOMW010000095.1:0-5956 GCA_964581135.1 uncultured Oscillospiraceae bacterium | reverse complement strand
TGCCTGCGCTTTATCAGGCGCTTGGCATTTACCTGCCCCTGATCACCACCAACTGCGCAGTTCTGGGTGTTACCGTTCTCAACATCGACCAGCACTACGGCTTTGGGGAATCAATGGTTAACAGCCTCGGCGGCGGCCTCGGCTTCATGCTCGCTCTCTTTCTCTTCTCAGGTGTACGCAGCAAGGTTGATCACGCTGATGTTCCGAAAGCTCTAAAAGGGCTGCCTATTACACTGATCTCAGCCTCTCTGGTTTCCATCTCTTTCTTCGGCTTCAAGGGCCTGATCGAGAAACTGTTTGCCTGAATTATTCAAGGGGAGCAGACAAACTGTCCTGTTACCTGACAAACGCATGAAAGGAAATTTTAAATGAACATGCTGTTTGCATTAACTGCAACTGAACCAAATGTTGCTTTGCCGATAATTATTACTGTAGTACTTGCAGCAGTGCTCGGTATCGTAATTGTACTTGTGGCCAACGCCTTCGCTTTACCGGAGGATCCACGCTTTGATGAAATTCGCGGAATTCTGCCCGGTGCCAATTGCGGTGCCTGCGGTTACTCGGGCTGCGACGGTTACGCCCGCGCCATGACTGATGGAGCCACTACTGATTGTACTCTCTGCACAGTTGGCGGCGCTAATGTCGCATTCGACCTTGCAGCCGCGCTCGGCGAGGCAGAACCTGATTTTACTGCCCAGGTCGCACAAGTGATGTGCCAGGGCACTACCGACTTTACCCGGAAACGCTATGAGTATGCCGGCACAATGAGCTGTACTGCCGCTCACGGGCTTTTCTCGGGTCCGAACTCCTGTACTTACGGCTGCATGGGTTTTGGCGACTGTGTTGCGGCCTGTAACTACGGCGCGATTACAATCGAGAACGGTATTGCTGTCATCGATCGTGATCTGTGCACTGCCTGTGGCCTTTGCGTTAAGGCTTGCCCGAAAAATCTGATTTTTGTAATCCCTAAGCGCCTGAACACCTATGCTGTTCGCTGCCGTAATAAATGGCCCGGCGCTCAGACCCGCAAGAATTGCTCGATCGGCTGTATCGGCTGCCGAAAGTGCTTTAAGGTTTGCGAGGATGACGCCATAACCATGGACGGGCCACTGGCGGTCATAGATCAGGCAAAATGCACGCAGTGCGGCAAGTGTCGTGTCGCCTGCCCCACAGGAGCTATCGCTCAGGGCCTGACCCCGATTCAGGAGGTTCTGGTATCCGCTCCGCGCAGCCATGAGAAGGACGCTATTGCCTGAATCTGAATAGTTACGGATTCGATGCAGAATCGCTGGCTGGACACAAACATAACTGACTTTTTAAAAATCTGAAGCTGAGCTTGAAATGATAAATTGCTTGCATTTAGCTGGTTGATATGGTAATATTTTGTCTGCACGTTTGAGTGCAAGTCCATGAAGGAGGTGATCAGGATGGCGAAATGCGATGTCTGTGAGAAAGATATTTTCTTCGGTCGGAAGATCCGCATCACGCGTTCGCAGATTTCCCGAAGAGCTTTGACTCAGCAGAGAGCCAATATCCGTACCGTTAAGGTGATGGTAGACGGCACGCCCAAAACCATGCACGTCTGCACCCGGTGCCTCCGCTCCAACTGCGTTACCAGAGCGTAAGCAGTCGGAAATGAATCCCGAGGCTCAGTAAAGCAGCGATGAGCTGCCGGCGCAGCGTTTCGGGGTGGATATGCTCTAACAGGAAATTGCGACAGATCAGAACCATTCGTCTATGATGAATGGTTCTTTTTTATGGCTGAACCCGGCAGCTGCTGTTAGTCCGTTTACGTTGCAGTACGCGACGTGATGAGCAATGACTATTGGGGCAGGACCCGGCGGACGCCAATTATCAGGCGATTAAGCTCCGGCTCCTGATCCAGATTAACCAGACGGATGGAAGTTGAACCGCGTTGGCTCATTAACAGCTGGCCGTCTTCCATCGCAATACCCATGGTCTGCGGTTTACTGCCGTTTGGCGATCCGGATAAAAACACCAGATCACCTGTCCGGAACTCAGTAGTTGAAAGCAGACCGGTTTCCGGATCGCGACTAAACGGAATCGGAGTGCCGGTAGTAAACTGGCCTTCCAGACTGCGCGGCAAACTGACGCCGTTAACCAGACCGGCGATATAAGCAGCGCCTGAGCTGGATGCGCCTCTGATACTAATGCCGTTTTCAAGCCGTGTCACTTTATGAAAGGCCATCGCACTGCTGACAAAATAACGTTCCAAATCAGCGGGCGGGACGATTTTTTCGTGAATTCCCAAGACTATTGTTCCTTCATCGCTTATCCAACCCTTGCCGCCGCCCGGCAAATGTACCCGATAAATACCGTTGCCGCGATAATCAGCAAACAGCTCGGTTCCCATCATGATTTCAGCAATCAGGGTGCCGCGGCTGGCATGTGACATGATCCTGCGGCTGGCAGCGGTAATGACAAGGCGATGAGTGTGACCTGTGGGTTCAACTGAAGCTCGATTATCAGTCAGCTGATCACTGAACATGTAGCCGGTTGTGCCATCGCGTAAACGCACTGCAGTAAAACCATAATTTGTCTGTTCATCAACCATGGTTACGGGTTCGTTGTATAGAGCCTGACCAACCCTCCCGGCTTTAAGATCATCGTCAATGAGCAGGTCGGCAACCGACGTTGTAACAACCAGAGTTTCGTCACCATATAAATTATCCGCGATTGCTTCACCGGTTGGAGTTGTCGGCCTGACAAACTGAATAAAGCCTTCAGTTATCCGCGGTGCCAGATAGAATACCACCAACACAATCAACAGGAAGATAATTAACGGCAGAAGCCAGGACGGAATTTCACGCCGGGCAGGCTCAATGTAAATGTCACGCTGCGAGGCGTAATCATTCAAACTGGTTTCGCGTTTCTTACGTTTTTTAGAACGGAAAGGCAAGTTATTCTCCTTCGGGAGCACAGTCGAGAACACAAAAAGCCAGGGCAATATCTCCATCATGGCTCATACTGATACTGATCGACTGCCCCTTTATCGCCCGATAACGCCGGGCTGCGGCGCCGTGGAGCTCAATCTGCGGCGCGTCACCTTTAACCCGGACAATTTGAATATCTGTCCAGCGGACACCGTAAGGCCCGATACCGCTGCCTAATGCTTTGGAAACAGCTTCCTTGGCCGCGAAACGGACGGCAAGTGAATCTATTCGCGTTTTATCGGGCCAGCCGCAATCGCTCAGCTCCGAGGCTGTATATATCCTGGAACCGAAACGTTCACCTTGCCGTTCAAAGGCACGGGCAATCCGGCTGATCCGGATCAGGTCTGTACCGCAGCGCAGCCGTGGTTTCAGTGTTGTGACAGGTTCAATCATTGTTGTCGCCTTTATTGTTAAAGCGCCTGACCTTGCTGTCACCTCCCGGATTGGTTCCATTCAGATTCTCAGCATTGTTATTCTGTTTGTCTCCATACTGCCGGCGACGTTGATTAAGCACAAAACGTACGTCCTCACCGATGAAACGGTAAACCGCGAAGCCGCCGTAAAGTCTGGAAAGTAAACGTTCATCATAAAGTTCGCGGATCAGGTTCGCCTCAACGTTGGAAGAGATTATCGTGCGGCGATTTGAACCAGCACGTTGATCCAGCACCTGAAGCAATTCAGGATAGCGCGCGGCACTGGTGAATTCTGTCCCCAGATCATCAATAAGCAGCAGTTCGCAGTTAAAAATGGCTGACTGCAGCGCAGTGCTGCGTTCAAAGCGCAGCTCGTCCGGATTATAAGCTGTAGAAAGTATGCGGTATTCCGCCAGTGCATCGAATAACTGGGCTGCAGCCAGATACAAAACAGTGCGGCCTTGTTCAATCAGAGCCTGGCCGACACAGGCCATAAGATAAGTCTTCCCGGTTCCCGGTTTGCCAACAAAGAATAAATTGCGCGTTTGCGCCTGCTCGAACTCCTTGACAAAGCGTTCGCAGGCTTGACGAATACCGTTTATATTTGCCCGCGGTGACAGCTCACTCTGGTAACGCCGCGGATCAGGGTGTTCAGAAAACAGCAGTTCATCGAACTGATCAAAACGGGCAAATCTCAAATGGTTGAGATTTGCTGATTCAGACAAGAGTGGAATCAAGCGAGCCCGATAGCAGCTGCAGCGTTGTTTGTCGATAAAACCTGTATCCCTACACAATTCACAGTTATAAACAACTTCACCCAGCGTCAAAGGCAAGCCATTGGCTTTGAGAAACGACTCGCGTTGAGCCTGCAGTGCAGCCTTGCGTGCAGCGGCAGTAGGTTCGCGGCCGGGGTCGATTGTTTCCAGAAGCAGATCAGCACCGGCTATCGCAATTTCTCTGTCCAGCCTGGCCAGCTCAGGATATTTCTCCCAGGCTTCAGCCTGTTCAGTTTCACGGCGGTTGACAGCATCCTGTCGCAGCTGGTCGTACTGCGCTGCCAGGCGACGATAGATGGACTGGTTCATTTCTGTTCCTCTTCTTCTGAATCGGGAATTGTCTCATAGAGTCCGGCAAAGAATTCCTCGCTGTACTCACGCTGGCTGAAATTTCCGACATTACGCCGCGAGCCACTGCCGCTCTCGCGCGGTGAACTCCGTTCAGCCTGACGGGCAGCAGCGTACTTTGCTGCTTTGGCAGCCTCAAACTCATTAATTGAAGCTTCATCGCGGAGCTGGTTGGAGAACCATTCTTCGAGCAGCCGGTTGGTAAAATCAAGATTCGGATTATTCAGCTTCGCCGTTTTACGTAGGGCAATTTCAATAATATCGTATTCATAGCCAAAGTGCTCGATCCAGCGCGAAACTTTTTCCAGATCAAATTCGGTCATTTTACGACGCAGTTTACGTCCGATTTTATTGCCGGTTTTGGCCACCTGCTCATAGGAAAGGAAATAACGGTTCAGGTCAGCATAGGTAACTATGCCGCGCGCTGCCCAGTTTTCAGCTACCTTTGCTATGTAGGCCTTGCTATTAAGCTTATTACGGCGAGCGCATTCCTGAAACAAGGCATAAACAACCTCCGGCTCAAAGCCGAAGCGGTCAAAGTAAGAATCAATTTCGCTGTACCAAGAGGGCGACATAAGACCCTGAAAAAATGTTTTGGCAATATCCGACATCAGTTTTTCCCGTACCGGCAGCGCTTTCTGCGCTGCCACTGCTTCGCTTGGGGAAGTGGTAGTGCGGGGACGGAAATTTTTCTCTATTTCAGTTGCTTTGACATCGATGAAGGTAAATCCACGGTCGCGCAGTTCGATCAGGCCAGCCGCTGCAAGCTCAGCCAGCGCGGCTTTGATCATATCGTTCTCCTCGCCCATTCTACGGGCCAGATCACTTTCAGTCAGCGTCCGGCGGCTGCGAGTGCACAGCAGAGCGTAGACATATACTTTTACAGCCAGTCCGCTCAGCGCTGGCAGATGCTCCAGAATGAACAAGTCCGGCACTAATGTGTCCGACAGCATCAGACGCTGATGTTCTTCAATCTGCATGAATCCTCCAAAGTTGCCGGTGGTAAAACAAAGACCCCGATCCGTCGTAGACCGGGGCCTTTATTATAGCATGATCTGACTGGCCGTTAAACGGCGCGGCTCTTTCCACGGCGGTACGGAATATTTTTCTTGATTGCCGCAGCGCCGGGTTTTATGCAGAAAATCTTAAATTTCCGCGGCTTTCCGTACATAGGTTTGGTAACGCTCTTGAGCATCGGCCTCAGCCTTGGCAAAGATTTTGTCCACCATTTCCTTGGGATGCTTTTTGAGGAGGCTGGTGTAGCGGACTTCAGTCAGCAGGAAGCTCTTGAAGTCGCCTGTCGGAGCCTTGGAGTCAATAACAAAGGGGTTCTTCCCCTCAGCCTTGAGATCCGGATTGAAGCGGTAGAGGTGCCAGTAACCGACGTCGACTGCCTGTTTCTCATGACGTTGGGAAATGGTGAGACCACCCTTGATGCCATGGTTAATGCAAGGCGAATAGGCAA
>CAZOMW010000094.1:0-5974 GCA_964581135.1 uncultured Oscillospiraceae bacterium | reverse complement strand
GAAGTTTGCGTAAATGCGGTCAACTTCACTTAGTGCGTCTTCGCCAAGAATTACCTGCAGTTCTTTTGCATCCTTACCGCGGGAATAGGCAGCAAAAAGCTGATTCATAACGTTGGCGTGATCCGCACGGGTTTTGCCTTTGCCGATACCTTTATCCTTTAGACGTGAAAGAGACGGCAGCACATCGATCGGCGGCCGCACACCTTTCTTGTAGAGCTCACGGCTGAGTATGATCTGACCCTCCGTGATGTATCCGGTCAGGTCAGGAATGGGATGGGTTTTGTCATCATCCGGCATGGTCAGGATCGGTACGAGAGTAATTGAGCCGTCCTTCCCTTTCTGGCGTCCGGCACGTTCATACATTGTAGCCAGGTCGGTGTAAAGGTAGCCGGGGTAGCCGCGACGCCCGGGAACTTCTTTACGGGCGGCTGATACTTCACGTAAGGCTTCGGCATAGTAGGTAATATCTGTCATGATAACCAGTACCTGCATTTGAAGCTCGAACGCCAGATATTCAGCGGCGGTTAAAGCCATTCGCGGGGTTGAGATACGTTCAATAGCAGGGTCGTCAGCAAGATTGATGAAAAGAACTGCCCGATCAATCGCGCCGGTGCGGCGGAAGTCACTGATAAAGTAATCCGCTTCTTCAAAGGTTATGCCCATGGCAGCGAAAACGACAGCAAAGTTTTCTGATGCATTCAAAACCTTAGCCTGACGCGCAATCTGGGCAGCAAGCTGGCCGTGGGGCAGACCGGAGGCAGAGAAGATAGGCAGCTTCTGCCCGCGCACCAGAGTGTTAAGGCCGTCAATCGCTGATATACCTGTCTGAATAAACTCGTTTGGATAATCGCGGGCAGCAGGGTTCATCGGCTGACCATTGATATCAATCATCCGCTCGGGGATGATTTCGGGGCCGCCGTCTTTTGGATTTCCCATACCACTGAATACACGGCCGAGGATATCCGGCGAAACTGCAAGTTCGAGTCCGCGGCCGAGAAAGCGAACTTTGCTCTCAGCTACGTTGATGCCGATTGAGCTTTCGAATAACTGAACCAGGGCATCACTGCCGCTGACTTCCAGCACTTTGCAGCGACGAATGTCACCGTTAGGCAACTCAATTTCACCCAGTTCATCGTACTTGACGCCGCTGACCTGCTTAACCAGCATCAACGGACCCGCAACTTCAGATATGGTGCGATATTCTTTCGGCATTTTAAATAACCCCCTCCGGCAACAATGCTGATATCTCTGCCTTCAATGCTTCGCCAACTTCCGCAGCCGTTTTTTCAATGTTAGCTTCCGGAATTCTTTTCAGGCGGGCAATGCGATCACGCACAGGCAGTTTATCCAAATCACGGAAGGAAACGCCAAGATTGATAGCCTTCGTGCCTTCATAGTAGTAGTTCATAACCAGATTCAGCATTAACTGCATTTTCAGGGGCGAAGTGTAAGTATCAATTTCGTCAAAGGAATCCTGGGCCAGGAAGTCCTCGCGCAGGGAACGGGCTGCTTCCAGCTTCAGACGGTCAATCTGCGACAGAGAATCCTGGCCGATCAGGCGGACGATTTCTTCCAGCTCGGCTTCCTCCTGCAGCAGACGCAGGGCATCGGCCCGCAGCTTGCTCCAGTTTGAGGTTACATTTTCGTTCATATATTCATCAATGACATCGGCATAAAGTGAATAGCTGTTAAGCCAGTTAATCGCCGGGAAATGCCGCTTGTAGGCAAGTGTGGAGTCAAGTCCCCAGAAGACTTTGACAATTCGCAGTGTTGACTGAACGACGGGGTCGGACAAGTCACCGCCGGGCGGCGAGACGGCTCCGATCGCGGTTAGCACACCGGTACGGTTATCACTGCCCAGGCAGCGGACGTAACCGGCACGTTCGTAGAAGTTGGCCAGCCGTGAACCAAGGTAAGCCGGGTAGCCTTCTTCACCTGGCATCTCCTCAAGGCGGCCCGACATTTCACGCAGTGCTTCTGCCCAGCGCGAGGTAGAGTCAGCCATGATAGAGACAGAATAACCCATATCGCGGTAGTATTCTGCAATTGTGATACCGGTATAAATTGACGCTTCACGGGCGGCAACCGGCATATCAGAGGTGTTGGCGATCAGAATAGTGCGAGCCATCAGCGGCTGTCCTGACTTCGGGTCGATCAGCTCGGGGAATTCCATCAGAACATCGGTCATTTCATTGCCGCGTTCTCCGCAGCCAATATAAACAACAATATCGGAAGCAGCCCATTTGGCAAGCTGATGCTGGACCACGGTTTTGCCGCTGCCGAACGGTCCGGGAATGGTAGCAGTGCCGCCGCGTGCGACCGGGAAGAATGTGTCGATACTGCGCTGACCCGTTACCAACGGCTCATTGGGAGCAATTTTTTCCTTATATGGTCTGCCGCGGCGAACAGGCCATTTTTGAATCAGGGTCTGATCAAACACTGACCCGTCAGCCTGCTTGATTCTGGCTACTACATCGGCGACTTTATGATCACCGCCGTTTATTTCGGTTATTTCTCCTTCGACACCGAAGGGAACCATAATCCGGTGGTTTACGAGCACGGTTTCCTCTACTTCACCGACAATATCACCAGCGGCGACATGGTCACCTACTTTGACTGAAGGTTTAAAATTCCAGATGCGGTCCCGATCTATTGCCGGGCTGGATACTCCGCGCGCGATGTTATTGCCGACCAGCTCCACCAGTCGGTCCAGAGGGCGCTGAATGCCGTCAAAGATTTTGCCGATCAGCCCCGGCCCGAGTTCAACTGAAAGCGGTGCACCTTCAGAAACTACGATTTCGCCCGGGCCAAGTCCCGCGGTTTCCTCGTAGACCTGAATCGAGGCCTGATCATCATGCATTTCGATGATCTCACCAATCAGCTTATGGTCTGAGACCCGGACAACATCGAACATCTCGGTATCGCGCATACCGCTGGCAACTACCAACGGACCTGATACTTTGACAATTGTGCCTGTACTGGGGTTTTTCATGCTTTCACTCCTTTGACTCACTGTTTTCGCTGGTTTCCGGCTGTTCGGTTCCCCGGGTATCATCAATACCCAGAATATCCATCCCGATAGCCTTGCGGACTGACTCCCGCAGTTGGGTAAGTCCCAGACCAGTGCCGCCTGAAATTGGAGGAATCGGGATAACAGCCGGCAGTTTGCGGCTGCGCAGTGAGCGAATATAATCCTGGTTGGCTGTAAAACAAGGCTCTGTTATAAATACGATGGCAAAATCCTCATCTACCGCGTAACGCAGATGATCTTCAGCGGCTTCCGGAGTCAATGCTTCAAGCACGGTCAAGCCGAGCGCGCGAAACCCGATGATGCTGTCTGAATCGCCTATAACGGCTACTTTGTACATGCGTGTCCTCCGGTTGTTATAGATAGGTTAATCGAGCCAGCTCGCGTGCTTTTTCCATCGGTATATTGTTACGCAAACAGGTTAGAATTATCCGAATCGTCCTGATTTCCATTTCCCGGGCAATCAGATAGCCTATTATCGCTTCCGGGCCGCGCAAGACACGTTTGGCGTTCTGGACAAAACGCATCAGGATTTCATCCTGCGCCTGACTGAAGCGGGCAATCGCCTCGCCGCCACGGGCGAAGTGTTCAACAGAACCGGCTAGTCCGGCCAGTCTTGTTGTACTCAGCACCGAAACTATTTCTTCAATCGGTTCATCATAATACTCCAGCAGTTTTTCGGCTGGTATCTGACCACCGGGCAATAGTACCCGGGCAAGATAATCGGCTCCGCTTTTCAGAAAACGGGTTCTCAGGAGCATGCCGACATTTATCAGATCGATGCGAAGGCTGATGAAATCGCGGAAGAAATCATTTTCGACCCCAGCCGCCGCGCGGCTGAACATTCTCGCCTGAGTCTGGTCAAGATAAATATCAATTTCACTGACATCGTAACTTCGCAGATAACGCGCCGAGGCTTCAGCCGCAGCTTCCACTATTTCAGGCGGCAGCTCATTAGTTTTCCGGGACCGCAGAGCTTTAAACAAAACTTCCGGGGCTATGGTCGACGGCTTCTGAAGAAGCGGCTGTAGCTGTTCCAGTGAAACCGGTGCATGAATTTCCGGCCAGAGCGTTGACATCTGTTCAGCGTCCGCAGAAGCCGGTTCTGTACCGGCCGTTTGTTCGCTGTAACCGAGAGTAGCTGCTTCGCGGTTCTTTTGCTCCGGCTGACGACGCGGCCAGTAGACAGCGAATGATTTGAGCATAACTTTAAGGTTATGAATATCACGGGATAAAAGCAGTGTATCGATCAGAGCCGGATCAGGGCTGAGCTCCCGCATTTCCACAAAGGCTGTTTCCAGTCCAAGCTGAAGGCTGTCTTCAGGGTCGGCAGCTGCAGGGTAACCGTCCTCAATCAGTAACCGGGAAAGCTCTTCTGCATTTCGGGTTTCAAAATAGCGGCTTAAACGTGACGCGTTTATCAAGCCGTTTTCCATTGCTCGAATTCTGGCAGTTGTATAAGCATAGCGGCTGCGGTCGATCTGCAGCTGTTTATTTGGTTTTATTTTTCCAGTTTTTTCCATGATGCTCCGTTCTGTCCAGCGGTGCCGCTCAGGATTTAAAAAGAATCCCGGCAGCCAGACTTACCAGTTCCGGCCTCAGGCCGCGGATAAGCTGATCCGTCGTCAGGTTGGTTTCGATCAGGCCTTTACGCAAAACAATTCCGGTGGCAAAATCGCCGGAATCAGCGGCAAGGTTAAGGTTCCAGTTGCAGTCACGGTTTATTTCCGTGATCAGCTTTGCAGCAAATTCACGTTCCTGATCAGGAACTACGACTTCTTCATCACCTTCAGCATTTTCGCGTAACAATCTTGTATAGACTGCCGTCTTTTCGTCAGGTGTCAGCTCGCGCAAGCTTGCTTCAGCCTGCGTTATAACCTCGTCAATCAGTTGTTGGCGGGCAGCCAGTATGTGCTTACGGCTTTCGAGGCTGGCACTGCTATGCGAACGACGTTCAAGTACTGCCTTTTCCTCCGCAGCTTTTGCCCGGGCGGTTTCCAGCAGAACTTCCGCCTCCTGATTAGCTGCGGCGAGTATCTGATCGCGTTGAGACCGGGTTTGATCCTCAATTTCGCGAACGCGTTCTTCTGCGTCACTTATGATGCGGTTGAGTATAGCGTCAAGGCCGTTCACAGTGATGTATCCCCTTTCTGTTCAGGCAAGTAATAATTGGCGGGGTAGTACAACTGCTCAGACCGGGTTGATGCTCAGAATTGACAGCACCGATGCCAGCAGGGCCAGGATCGCGTAGGTTTCAACCATGGCGGGGAGGACTATGGCCTTTGAAGAAGCGTCCGGTTGCTTTGCAACCATGGCAATACTGGCTTCTGAGGTTCTGCCCTGGTAGATAGCAGATTTGAATCCGACAACGGTGATGGGCATGCAGGCAAGAAAATAAAGCAGGCCTGTCTGCCAGTTGAGGTTAACGTTACCGGCGAGCAGGCCGGATGACTGCATGACCATAAACCAGGTCAGCAGACCGTATATGCCCTGGGTGCCAGGCAGCGCCTGCAGAATGAGCAGCTTGCCGAATTTGTTCGGATCTTCGGTCATAACACCCGCAGCCGCTTCACCGGCAAGACCAACTCCGATCGCAGAACCGATGCCGCCTCCGATTGCGGCAAGTATGCCGCCCAGCAGCGTCAGGACAGGACCAATTAATTCAACGAAATTTGCCATGATGGAATCCTCCTATTGATTCACGTTCGCTTTATCTTTCAGGATCAGCCCGTTTACGACTGTCCGATAAGACTTTGGGGTTGACGCCGCAGCGTCGGCTTCAAGGTCAGGAACCGAGTTTCTTCAGGGCCGGTAACGGTTGATCACGTTCAATTTCTATGTAACGGGAAGTAAGCTTTTCCGGCTTCCAGAGAGTACCGCCGCCTTCGTAAAATTTGCCGAAAAATTCAACAAACTGGAGACGGCTGGTATGGATGTAAGCAGATA
>CAZOMW010000093.1:2098-6384 GCA_964581135.1 uncultured Oscillospiraceae bacterium | reverse complement strand
AGAATCGCGATCGCGCGGGCTTTAGCGATGAATCCGAAAACAATGCTGTTTGACGAACCCACCTCGGCGCTTGATCCGGAAATGATCGGCGAAGTTTTGGAGGTAATGCACGAGTTGGCCAACGAAGGCATGACCATGGTGATCGTCACCCACGAAATGGGTTTTGCCCGCCAGATCAGCAACCGCATCTTTTTCATGGATGAGGGGATGATTGTAGAACAAGGCAGCGCGGAGCAGATTTTCGACAATCCGCAACAGGATCGTACCCGGGCATTCCTGTCGAAGGTGCTGCCAAGGTGATCTCAACGGCGACGTCAGGCAGTCTGTTTAAATGACGAAGACAATGCCTGTCGCTTCCTGACGCCAAGATAATAAACAAGTTAAATACGCCTCCTGCGACAATAACGCGGGAGGTGTTTTTTATGGCATTTACACTGGAAGCGGCTTTAGTCCTGCCACTGAGCATCAGTCTGCTTATCGGCACGATACCACCGGCTATAAACAGCTATAAACAAGCAGCTGCAGAGGCGATGCAACTGCGACAGGCTGCGCGTCTGACCGCTGATCCATCGGCACTTTACCTGCTGACAGAGATTGAACCTGCGACTGTGGGAACAAACGCCGAGGTGCTTCTGACATCGCCAAAGCTGATGTTTTGTCTGGTTACAGCCGTGATTGATGACTTCAGAATTATCGGAGCCGGCAAGCCATGAGCGACAGGTGCTTACAGAAGAAAGATTATGGAAACAGGCTGCTGATCGAGTCTCAAAGAAAACATCGCAGGAAATGCCGATTTCTGCGGCAGCGGCAGGGGAGTGCTGTCCTACTGCTGTCAATTATTGTCATGCCTTTGATTCTGATTCTGACGACGCTGTTTCTGGGCGCACGTTATCAAGCTGATCTGCTTGACCTCGATCGCGCTTTATCGGCTCAGGTGCAGACACGATTAGCAGGCTTCAACAAAGAACTGTACGACGAATTTGGTTTATTGGCACTGGACGATAAGGAGCGCGCAGATTGCTTTGAACGGATGCTGCCGACAAATCTGCAGCATCTGCAGTTAAGCCAGAATCCGGGTGATGCGCTGAATGAGACGGATAATCTCAAAGAAAGTATTCTCTCATTTATGCGTTTACGATTGCCGGCAGCAGCGCTGCGGACAATAGCTGAGCAAACAGGCTTCAGTTTTGGTTCCGGAACCGCCAAACCGGCAGCAATAGTATTTCAGGATTACGAGGCTGGTTATTCGGCTAACACGATTGAAACCAGTGCCCTGGAATATTCTGCCAAGGGTGATGAATCTGCTCCCGACCACGATATGGTCGGGAAATATATTCCTGATGCTGACGATGAACCTGAGGCAAAACCTGTAATCAGGATCACAACGGTTGAGGAAGCTTTGCCGGAGCTTCTCAGTAATGCGGTGTTCGAACTTCTGGATCAGGAACTTAAGGATGCACTGGAGCAGTACAGACGTTTTACCAATGACTGTGCAGCTGATGGCGACAAGCAGCAGCTGGTCACAATGCCGAATCTGTTTGAGCCTGAGCAACTGGCGGATTTTACGGAGATACTGAGTTCAGCCATGACGATGCCGACCGGCGGCGTATATAAACGTTTAGCAATTCGAGAGTACATACTGAATACATTCTGGCCGGCCGGCAAGCCCGGCAGGCAAACTCTGCTGCCAGGCAGCTCTTCAATTAATGACGGCAACCGGTTTTTTCGAAATCTGTCCGGTTCGCGTCTGGATAAGTATCCCGGTCGTGAAGCCGGTGAGGTTGAACAGATCCTGACAGGCGCCAGTTCACCAGCCAAGGCTGTCGGTCAGGTAAAGGCTATACTGATTGTATATCGGGCGGCTTTGTTTATCGGCCGCAAGCTTTTGAGTGATCAGGGAATTGCCGGGTATCGCGCTACTGCTGCAGTTATCGCCGCTGCGCTGGCTGCAACGACCAGTGTTGTAGTTGAACCACAGATTCTGGCATATATACTTTTGATTTGTGATGGCTTAAGAAACGGTTTTCAGGATTACAGTCGATTGCTGAACGGTGAACGACTTAGCTTTACGCAGAAGCCCGGACATCAGGCACTTTCACTTGATTACCTGATGCATCTGCGAATTCTACTGCTGTTGTCACCGGATAGTAAGCTGCTCACACGAACCGCCGAAATTATCAATAAACGTCACTCCGGCAGGTTGGCTACCGGCATCTCAATCAGCTGTATTTACCGGGGGCAGCAATACAACCGCAGCGGCAGTTTATTGACTGTGGGAACAACAGCATGAACAGAGTTGCTGAACACAAGCAGTTTTATCTTAAACGACGGCATCGCCTACGACTGCACGTCAGGAGACAACGCGGCTCATTTGCCTTGGAAGCGGCACTGGCATTACCGCCGCTTTTATTGACAGTGCTGTTCCTGATCTCAATGTGCATGTCAGTTCAGGCGGAAATGCGCTTAAAGACGGCGCTGGATCGAACCGCAGCGGAAATCTCATTGCTGCCGCCTCTGGTCTTCAGTCTGGTCGATGAAAGCAGCATCCAACTGCCAATATCGGATCTGCTTAACAGCATTGGTAGCGTAGACACCGGCGCTGACGGCAGTGACACAGGTGAATCTACCGATTCAGGAACGGGCGGAGGCGGTGAAGCCGCTGAGCAGCTGCGTTCCGCGCTTCTGGAGATAATCCAGCCGGATAAACTGGAAGTCCTGGTGAGTGACGCTTTGCTGGATCTTGCTTCCTCCGCTCTGTTAGCTGATATTGTTGAGGCTCGAATCAATTACTGGCAAGAACGGCTGGGTTTATCGAATAAACTAAGTGCTCCTCAAATCTGGCTTGACTGGAATCTGAAGGATGACCAGCTGTTTCTGGAAGCAGATTACGAAATTCGAACTATATTAGGAAAAACAAACCACCGGGCAACGGCTTTACTGCCTATCTGGCGATCAACCGATAACGCTTCTGCCAGCGAAAGCGACAGTAATTCAGAAAATGATGCCGATAATGTCTGGCAGCTGGATAATTTCAGTCGCGGCAGGAAGCTGCGAGCTATATATGGCGGCAATCTGCCTGCAAGTTACCCTGTGATTGCAAAATTTGCGCAGGGTGAAGCTCTGTCGATTAAGAGCATGGACCTGACCAAACCTACTTATTCTCAGCCGCAGGCTGTTGAGCAGGCAGTAACTGAACAATTCCTTAGACTGGCAGGGTTTGCGGGTACTGCCAAACCATACGGCAGCAGCAAAATCTGGATCAAAGCTGAAGACATTACAGCCAGACGCCTGCTGTTGGTAGTACCGGCGGATTCCGATTTCGGACTTTATCAGGACACTTTCAGAAATTTAAGCATTAAAGCTGAAAGCATGGGGCTTGATTTCAACCTTGTAACTTATGGTAAAGCCGGGATTCCGGAGAACCCGTAGGCCGGTACTGCTCTGTTACTTGTTTTGTCACAGTGCTTGCGTTATCATTTTAACGTGTGAAACAGGCTTTTTGCAGGATGTATGGCATTCGAAAAGCTGGGCGAAAAAGAGGTGGACGTAATGAATGATAAACTAAAAGACCATGCAACTGATTTATTGTTTGAGGCTATCCTTTCGCTTCAGAACCCGACAGAATGTTATGCTTTTTTTGAAGATATCTGTACAATAGCTGAACTGAAATCATTGGCACAGCGCCTGCATGTGGCTGTAATGCTCAGTCAGGGAAGTACTTATACTGAGATATGTGATGAAACCGGTGTCAGCACGGCAACAATAAGCCGGGTAAACCGTTCGCTTGAATATGGCGCTGATGGTTATAAACTCGTGCTTGATCGCCTGAAAGAAAGCGGCAGCCTGAAGCAAGAGTGACTTTGAAAAACCGCAAACTGAAAACAAAGGCTGCAGCTGTCCTGATTACTCCGACATTTAGGAAAATATTTAATGTCATTAAAGAAACTGCTAAAGGATTAGATAAATAACATGGGAATTATCCAGAAAATATTCGGAACTCACAGCGAGCGGGAAATTCGCCGCCTTACTCCGATTGTCAATCAGGTTGAAGCACTGGCTGAGAAATATGCTGCTTTGTCTGAAGAAGATTTAAAAGGAACGACAGAATTACTGCGTTCCCGCCTGGCTGACGGCGTTGAGCTTGATGATCTGCTGCCGGATGCCTTCGCCGCTGTACGAGAGGCCTCCCGACGCGTACTTGGGATGTATCACTTCCGGGTTCAGTTAATCGGCGGCGTAGTTCTGCATCAGGGCCGCATAGCGGAAATGAAAACCGGTGAAGGTAA
>CAZOMW010000093.1:0-2088 GCA_964581135.1 uncultured Oscillospiraceae bacterium | reverse complement strand
CTGGTCGCGACCCTGCCGGTTTATTTAAATGCCCTGACAGGCAAAGGCGTTCATGTTGTTACCGTCAACGATTATCTGGCCCGTCGTGACAGCGAATGGATGGGTAAGATATACCGCTATCTCGGCTTGTCCGTCGGCTTGATTGTACACGGTATTGATAATGAAGAACGCCGGGCTGCTTATGCCTGCGATGTTACCTACGGAACTAACAATGAGTTTGGCTTTGACTATCTGCGCGACAACATGGTGATGTATCTAAATCAGTGTGTGCAGCGGCCGCTAAACTTCGCGATTGTCGACGAAGTTGACAGTATCCTGATTGATGAGGCCCGGACGCCACTGATCATCTCCGGCGAAGGTGAAGCTTCATCAGATTTGTATGAACGGGCCGATAAGCTGGTTCGTCGACTCAGGCCCCTGGTTGTTGCCGAGACTGACTCCAAGGTTGACTTAAGCGAGTTAACGGATGAAGCCGACTATATAGTCGATGAGAAGGCAAAAACCGCGGTTATGACGCCTAATGGCGTACGCAAAGCGGAAAAGTATTTCAATATCGAGAATCTTTCCGATCAGGAAAACTATGAGATTAATCATCATATTAATAACGCGCTGAAAGCCCACGGCACAATGCATCGTGACCAGCAATACGTGGTTAAGGATGATGAAATCGTAATTGTTGACGATTTCACAGGTCGTCTGATGCTTGGACGCCGCTACAGCAACGGCCTCCATCAGGCAATTGAGGCTAAGGAAAACGTCAAGGTTGAGAAAGAAAACAAGACTCTGGCGACAATTACCTTCCAGAATTATTTCCGCATGTACAAAAAGCTTTCGGGTATGACCGGTACTGCTTTAACTGAAGAAGATGAATTCCGCACTATTTACTCGCTTGATGTAATCAGCATTCCTACAAATAAACCGATGATTCGCGAGGACCGGCCGGACGCCATTTACAAAACCCAGAACGGTAAATATTCGAGTCTGCTGGAAATCGTTAAGGAAATTCATGAGACCGGCCAGCCTCTCCTGATCGGTACAGTTTCGGTAGAACGCTCGGAAATGATTTCGGAATTATTCCGGCGCAATGGTGTTCCGCATAACGTCCTCAATGCCAAACAGCATGAGCGGGAGGCGGAAATCGTTGCTCAGGCCGGTCGTATAGGTGCTGTGACCATTGCTACCAACATGGCAGGCCGCGGTACTGATATTCTGTTAGGCGGTAATCCTGAGTTCATGACTAAACAGGAACTGCGTAAGCAGGGCTTTGATGAGGATCTGATCGAAACTTCCACAGCTTTCAACGAAACAACTGATCCTCAGATTCTGGATATTCGCCGCCGCTTTAAAGAGATCAACGAAGCACATACACGTGAAACTGCTCAGGAGCATGAGAGAGTTGTGGCGGCCGGCGGTTTGTCAATTATCGGTACCGAACGCCATGAATCACGCCGCATTGATAATCAGCTGCGCGGCCGGGCCGGCCGTCAGGGCGATCCCGGTTCCAGCCAGTTCTTCCTTTCACTGGAAGATGATCTGCTGCGTCTGTTCGGCGGCGACCGGATGACCACAATCTTCAATACGCTCGGGGTTGAAGAGGACATGCAGCTTGAGAACAAGATGCTTTCAGGCGCAATTGAAACTGCCCAGAAACGGGTAGAAGGGCGCAACTTCTCCATCCGCAAACATGTTCTTGAATATGATGACGTGATGAACAAGCAGCGCGAACTGATCTACGGCCAGCGCCGACAGGTTCTGGAAGGCGCTGATCTGCGCGAAAACTACCGTCAGATGATTAAGAACCTGATGCGCGAAACAATGCTGGACTTTTGTGCCGAGCTGCCGGATTCATCAACTTGGGATTGTCCGGCCATGGAGGCACGTCTGCGTGATCTTTTTGGTGATCTTGAGGCACTTGGCAGACTAAAAGATGCCCGCCAGGGTATCGATGCTGAAGATTTCACCACCGAGCTCACTGAGGAAGCGCTGGAGCGTTACGCTAACCGTGAAAATGAAGTCGGGAATCCCGAACTGATGCGTGAAATCGAGCGCGTAATTCTTCTGCGAACTGTGGACGCCAAATGGATGGAT
>CAZOMW010000092.1:0-6433 GCA_964581135.1 uncultured Oscillospiraceae bacterium | reverse complement strand
GAAAGGGAAGGGCAAAGCGCGACAATCCGCCGGGAACTGGGTTCGGATATCATGGCCGCCTGCGGCCAGCTAAGGAGAAGACTGGAAGAATGCGCGACAGTGTAAGTCACGCTGCAGCTTCAGACATAGGGCTGAGGCGGGAAAACAACGAAGACAGCTATGCGGTTATCGATCTCGGTCGGCCATTTCCCTGCGTTCTGATCATTGCCGACGGCATGGGCGGACACCGGCGAGGCGAATTGGCCAGTCGGATCGCGGTTGATTATGTTGAAGAGCTTTTGCGCCACAAGCTGGAAACGGACAGTGATCCGGAAACAGTACAACAGGCGCTGGCTGATATCTGTGAAAAGGCCAACATCAGAGTGTATCTGGGGTCACTGGAAAGTGAAGATTGCCGCGGCATGGGTACCACCCTCACAGCGGCTGTTATTTACGAAGATCAGCTGATCCTGGCACACGTTGGTGACAGCCGGGCTTATTTGTATCGTGACAGCTCTCTGTTGCGCCTGACCATTGATCACACTCTTGTTCAGGAAATGATCGATGCCGGCAGCCTGTCAGAGGCTGAATCAAAAACACATCCGCGTCGTAACGTTCTGACCAGAGCACTGGGCGCGCCTGAAAACGTACAGTCAGATACCATCAGATTGCCGCTGGAGCAAGGTGACGGCATATTACTGTGCACAGATGGTTTGCACGGGACTGTCTCTGATGAA
Source organism: uncultured Oscillospiraceae bacterium (assembly GCA_964581135.1). Classification (GTDB taxonomy): domain Bacteria; phylum Bacillota; class Clostridia; order Saccharofermentanales; family UBA5734; genus JAXGXQ01. The sequence continues at coordinate 5,717 of CAZOMW010000092.1, read as the reverse complement.
GAAATACTCGCGGTTCTGAACGAAGAGAAATCGTCAGAACAGGCTGTTAATAAACTGATTGCGCTCGCCAACGCCAAAGGCGGCGAAGACAATGTAACGGTTCTTTTATGTAAAATTTAAGGAACCGGAATTACCGGAACGCAGTTGGTTTGAGGAAAATCTAAAAAACTACACGTTCCGTTGGAGGAAATGACACAATGGATCAAACCATGACAGCGAACCTGACCGGCACCCTGCTGGATGGTCGCTATCAGCTGATAGAACCACTCGGGCAGGGCGGCATGGCCCATGTCTACCTGGCCGTTGACAATGAAACAGGCGGGCAGGTCGCAATCAAGCTAATGCGGGATGACCTTTCAGACGATGCTGAATTCATCAAGCGTTTCGAATCTGAAGCCCGTGCAGCTGCCAGCCTTAATCATCCGAATATTGTAAAGGTGATAGGCTTCGGTCAGGAATCCGAACGGCGTTATATTGTACAGGAATACGTTGAAGGCAGCTCGCTCAAGGAGCTGATCATCGAAAACGGTACAATCCCCTGGAAGTCAGCGGTACCGATCGCTATACAGATCGGGCTTGCCCTGGAAAACGCGCACCGCAATGGTATCGTGCACCGCGATATCAAGCCGCACAATATTCTGATCACCAAAGATCTGGTTGCCAAAGTCACGGACTTCGGGATCGCGCGGGCCGCGACCTCCAATACGATTACCTTGACAAGCGGCGTTACCTTCGGTTCTGTGCATTATTTCTCACCTGAACAAGCCCGCGGTACAATTGTGAGCGCCAAATCCGACCTTTATTCACTCGGCATAGTTTTATACGAGATGGTAACCGGGCGGGTGCCTTTTGACGGCGATACTTCTGTTGCTGTAGCAATCAAACATCTACAGGACATACCGCCGCAGCCCTCCCAGTTCAACCCCGCAATTCCGCGCGGCCTGGATCAGATTATCATGCGCTGCATCCAGAAATCGCCTGACAACCGCTACCGCGACGCCCGCGAACTGGTTGATGAACTTGACGCGCTGATGATTGACCCCAACGGAGTCTACGGGGTTATCCCCGGCATACCGGATGCTGACGGTCAGACAACCGCGATTCAGGCAATCCGCCCCGATCCGAACTACAATAAACTGCGCGAAATCGAGCGCACCATCAGCGACCGCCGCCGCTATCGCAACCGCGATACTATAATTGTGCTGGCGATTATTGTCCTTGCTATCGTTTTTCTGATGTCAGTCGGTACCTGGGCCTGGCGCCGGCTTTCCAGCAATATAAAAGCTGACCCGGGCCGCACCTATGAGTTGCAAAACTATATTGGTAAGGAACTGTCCGAAGTTGAAGAGAAGCTGAAAGCTGACGATATTGACTACACAGTAAAATTTGAGGACGATCAGACAGTACTGCCGGGAATTATAATAGGCCAGAATCCAGGTGAGGGGATTGTAATCAAACCTAATACCACAACATTGAACCTGATAGTCAGCGGCGGGCAGGAATTGCTTGCTATTCCCGATTATGTCGGCCAGACAGCGGAGCGCGCTCAGACCGAGCTCGCGACTACCTTCGGCTTTAACGTTATTATTCAGCAGGAATACTCAGATGTAACTGAAGGCCGTGTTATCCGGACTATACCGGCTGCCGGCGAAAAGCTGCCGCGCGGCGGCAATATTACTGTCATGATCAGTCAGGGCATGCAAATGGTTAAACTGCCGAGCTTTGTCGGCCAGCCTTATTCAACCGCCAAGAGTCAGCTGATTGAGCTCAAGCTTGTACTGGGCTCAACTGTCAGTGTCACAGTCGATCCGGTCAGCGGCCAGAAAATAGAGGTGCCGGAGTCAAGTCGTGTTGTTATCAGCCAGAAACCGGCGCCTGACACCGAGGTTGTTGCCAATTCAGTAGTCAGCCTGACTTACGGCACAGCTCAGGATTACGCAAATTTCCTCAATCCATCACCGACGCCCGTGCCGTTTTTCTCGATGCCCGAGCTGGACAGCATGACTCTGGCAACTGCCCGCACAATGCTGGAGCTTCATAAGGCAACCAATGTCACGGTAAATTATGCCAGCCAGGAAAGCCGCAATCTGGCGGAAACCGCGTTGTATATAATGGATCAGGAACCGGCAACCGGGACTCAGGTTGCTCTTAATGACAGCGTTATTCTTCTGGTTGGTACTAAGCAGGAATACAATGAGTATAAGAATCCACAGCCGACTGCAGCGCCGACAACCTCGGCAACGACATCGAGTACCACTACCACTACAAACCCGCCCGCTGACACCACACCTGTAGTTACCCCGTCTCCTCCCCCTGAAGGCAATAACGGCCGGGTCAACACGCCTGGTAAAGGCAACGGTTGATGGAAGCTAATGGCCTGATTATCCGCGGCGTCGGCGGTCAGTACTGGATAGATGACTACAGCGGCCGGGAGCCGCGCGCTGCCAAAGCACTGGGGATTTTTCGTCTGGATGGCATCAAACCGCTGGCCGGCGATAAAATTACCTTTATTGAAACCGGTGATCCGCTGGTGCCGCTTCAGATAACAGCCGTGCACGAGCGGCACAATTCTCTGCCAAGACCGCCTGTGGCAAATCTGGATGGTCTGATTATCACTTTTTCGCTGCAGGATCCGGCTCCCGATCGTTATCTGATCGACAAGCTGCTGATTGTCTGCGCTGCTCATGATATTGATCCGATTCTGGTTTTAACCAAAACTGACCAGCTGCAGCCAAAAGATGAAGCTGAAGCCGATATTCTGCTTGCTCCTTACATAAATGCCGGCTTTACAGTGCTGCGAACCGGTTTCGACCAGTCAAAAGGCAGGGAAGAACTGAGGCAGCTGCTGAAAGGTCGGGTAGTGGCTTTTGCCGGTCAGTCCGGAGTTGGTAAATCAACGCTCCTGAACGAACTGTTTGGCACTGAACTGATGGAAACAGGTGAAATCAGCGCCAAAGCCGGCCGCGGCCGTCATACTACCCGACATGTCGAGCTGTTTCCCTATGCCGATGGCTATATTGCGGATACTCCGGGGTTCAGTTCACTTGATCTGGAAACGCTTCAAGTTACACCCGAAGCCGTAGTCGCTGCTTACCCGGAAATCGCAGCAGCCGAAGGCCGCTGCCGATTCTCTGACTGCCGGCATACCGGCGAAGCAGGCTGCGCTGTTGCTTTCGATCAGGTTGACGCCGGCCGTCTGGAAAGGTATCGTTATTTCCGGGTGCTGGTTGATTCAATCAAACTCTATGAACAGAAACAATGATATTCAACTAAGCAAATTATATTCACAATAATATTCCCGGAGGTAACCCATGTTAAGCAGCTTAACCGAAACCAAAGGTCGCCTGTTGCTGGCGCCGTCGATACTTTCAGCTGATTTCACCCGGTTGGGCGAGGCCATAGATGCCGTTAAACCTGATGCCGATATGCTGCACCTTGATGTCATGGATGGCCATTTCGTTCCCAACCTGACAATAGGACCGCCGGTTATAGCTTCAATTCGCCAGCACACTGACATGCTGCTTGAGGCTCACCTGATGGTTTCAAATCCGCAGGAACTGCTGGCTGATTACATTGACGCCGGCGCTGATATTATTTCGATTCATGCTGAAAGCACACCGCATCTGCATAAGCTTCTGCAGCAGATTCATAAGGCCGGACGACAGGCAGGTGTAGCCCTGAACCCGGGTACACCACTGAATGTTCTGGAAGAAGTCATTGCGGACGTCGATATGATTTTGCTGATGACGGTAAATCCAGGTTTCGGCGGCCAGAGCTATATCCCCGGCATGACTGATAAAATCAGACGCCTGCGCAAAATGCTGGATGAAAAAGCGCCCGAGGCTCATATAGCTGTTGACGGCGGCATGAATACCAAAACAATCCGGGAAGTGTACCGAGCCGGCGCCGATATTGTGATTGTCGGCAGTGCCTGCTTTAATACCTCTGAACCCTGCGCTGCCCTGAAGGACTTACGCCAATGCTGCGTCATCTGATAATTCTTTCAGGCACGGTGGTCGATGGACCGCTGCTGCGTTACCTTCTGCGTGACAGCAACTATATTATCGCGGCAGATGGCGGTGCTGACCATGCCCACAGACTGGGCTTACTGCCGGACCTCGCTGTTGGCGATCTGGATTCAATCCTGCCGGCTGGCCTGGCCTGGCTGCAGGAGAAGAAAATTCCCCTGAATGTTTTCCCTGTAGAAAAAAACGCGACGGATTCGGAAATTGCCTTAGCTGCAGCCATAGCGTCCGTACCTTCCGGCACGCCGCCGTCTGAGGTAGAGCTGGTTTTCCTCGGCGCGCTCGGCAGCCGGCCTGATCATGTTCTGGGTAATCAGCTGATCGCTGCCTGCCTTGCCACCGAAGGTTATCGGGTGCTGCTTACTGACGGTATCAGTATCTTGCAGGGCGCGCATGGACCGTTCGAGCAGACTTTTGACCTGGCAAGCCTGCCGCCGACAAGCTGGGCTTACTCAACAATTGCCCTGACACCGCAGGTTACCGGCCTCAGCTACGAAGGCCTCAAATACCCTTTAACTGATTTCACCCTTGAATTCGGCAGCACCCGCGGCATCAGCAACGAACCGGAGCCCGGTGCCGCTGAAATCAGGATCTCCTTCAAGCAGGGTATGGCCCTGCTCTGCCTGACACCAAAAGTGTAAGCCATAAGCGTAAGGCTTTGTGGAGAACAAAATCAATTTTTCAATCGTCTATTACTAGTCAGTGTGTCTTCAAACCGTTAATCGGCGAGGCTTCAGCCCGTTGAGTAGCGAGAATTCAACCGTTAATCAGCGAGCCTTCAGCCCGTATTCCTGAGCAATTTTCTCAAAGGCACTGCGGCTGCCGTCAATCGTGCTGTCCGGGACAGCAATGCAGAGGCGGACATAGCCGCCATAGCCGAAACCCTGTCCTGGTACGAGCAAGACGTTATACCGGGCACAGGCATCGGCGAAGGCCATGTCATCAGCGACCGGACTCTTGAGGAAAATGTAGAAACCGCCGGCCGGCTTGACCGCTTCAAAGCCGCAGTCTGTCAAAATTTCGTGCAGGCTGTTGCGGCGGCTTTCATAGCGGGCGACATCAACCCTGGCATTCAGGACATGAGTGATCACCCTCTGCATCAGTGCGGGCGCGTTAACGAATCCCAGAACACGATTGGCGTAAGTGCAGGCTGCAGCCAGTTGGCCGGCATTGTCGCAGCGGGGGCTGACAGCACAGAAGCCGATCCGTTCACCCGGCAGAGAAAGTGACTTGCTCCAGGAATAGCACATGATCATGTTCTGGATGTTGGCCAGAGTGCTCGGAACAGTCTGATTATCAAAGGCAATTGCTGAATAAGGTTCGTCGGATATAACCAGTATCGGCTGCGGCTGTGCGCGCAGCAAGGCATCCAGCGCCTGCAGGGTCGCGGCCGAATAGATGGTGCCTGTAGGGTTGTTGGGTGTATTAATAATCAGTGCCCGGGTGCGCGGGGTGATCGCGGCCTCAATGGCTTTCAGATCAGGCTGAAAACTGCCTGCCTGACAGGGGACAACAACACACTTGCCGCCGTGATTATCGATGTAGGCTGTGTACTCAACAAAGAACGGCGCCAGCACAATAACCTCATCACCCGGATCCAGAACAGCTTTTAAAGCAACATTGAGGGCACCGGCAGCACCAACAGTCATGCAGATCAGATCCGGTGTCACAGGCTCGGGCAGACCCGGCTGG
>CAZOMW010000091.1:6174-6483 GCA_964581135.1 uncultured Oscillospiraceae bacterium | reverse complement strand
CAACTGAGCTAATCCCACCGTTTGCTTGCCGGCTCACGCGGGCACGTCAAGCATTATATACATTCCAAACTGGAAGTGTCAAGCGGTAATTGGATCAGAAAGCGGGTTCCTTTGCCGATTCCTTCACTAAAAGCTTTAATAATGCCTCCGTGTAGATCAACAATGCCTTTTGCGATGGATAAACCAAGGCCAAGACCACCTTGACTGCGGTCTAAAGGTTGTTCCGCCTGGGAAAATTCGTCAAACAGGTGGGGCAGTATTTCAGGCGAGATACCTTCGCCGTTATCAATAAATTCGATTTGAACAGCG
>CAZOMW010000091.1:297-6164 GCA_964581135.1 uncultured Oscillospiraceae bacterium | reverse complement strand
GTTTATCAGGGGTGCATTGACAGCCAACTGTCACCAGACCGCCGCTGGGTGTAAACTTAAGGGAGTTATCAATAATATTTAAAACAATCTGAGTCATTCTGTCAGCATCCGCGTTTATGATCAGCGGTTTGTCCGAAAAATTCAGTTCCAGCGAAACATTTTTGGCTGTGAACTTCGGCCTGACATCACTGACAACTGTATAGAGCAGCTCTGTTATTTCAACGGGCGCCTTAATCAGTTTGATCCTGTTATTATTTATTCTGGTTATATCAAGCAGATCATCAACCATTCTGGTCATGTGCGCTGTCTGGCGTTTGAGTACACCTATGGCGCGCATTACTTTTTCATCATTCCGGCAAAAATGAGCCAGGATTTCCTGACTCGAGACAATTGCAGCCAACGGGTTGCGCAGTTCATGCGAAAGTACATTGAGGAACTGGCTTTTGTTCTGGTTGGCCAGTTCAAGTTCTTCGGTTTTCAACCGCAAAATCTGCTCCATCATCCGGCGTTGGGTTATGTTATGCGCTACAACTGTGGCACCGGTTGGATGACCATCATAATCGCAGGTAAAAGTAGTGTTTAATGCCAAAAATATCTGATCTCCATTTTTAGTGCAGAGTTCGTAGTCAACGTTGGAAATCGGCATTTCCCCGCTAAGCCACTGGCGAGCCCGGGCTTGAAAGAGCGGAACATCGCTCTTGGCCAGAATGTCCGTAAGGCTCATTTTAAGCAACTCATCAGTGTTGTAACCGGTTAATTCGGCTAAAATATCATTAACTGAAACAAAATGGTCGGTACGAAAATCATACTCGAAAATAGCAGTCGGCGCATGCTTGACCAGTTCACGGTAACTTTTTTCGCTTTTACGCAATGCATTTTCGGTTCTCCGAAGACCGGTTACATCAAGATAATTGACCATAGCGGCTGTTACCATCCCGGTGTCATTGAAAATCGGAGCCGCGCTAACCAGTAAGTCAAGTTGTTCACCATCAGGTTTTCGAATAATCATCTCCTGTTGGCGCAGGGTTTCACCTGTGGACAGTGTGCGGTTGACCGGCTGCTCATCTTCAGGGTAAGGAAAACCATCCGTCCTGAACAGCTGTATCTGGTCAATATAAGCTTCAACATCGGTGACGCTGGCATCAATCCCGAGCAGCTCCAGCCCCCGGTCATTAAAGTAGAGATTACGGCGATCGGAAGCTCTGACTATTACAATACCAGCTGGAATAGTGTCCAGAATACAAGGTAACTGTTGACGCGTAAAATTTATATTTGTCAGTGCTGCCTCTAAGTCCGTGATATTGTTTTTGGGGGAAAACCGGTCTTTGGTAAAACCTTTATCCATAGTGCTTTTTGATTCCATACTTTCACAATTATCCTGAACAGTCGGTTGTCAAAGTAACTGCTTAAAACAAAACTGTTCCATACAACGCGTCCGTTTTTAGTTTCATTATGTTCCATTCTGCCACATACTTATTGTAAGTTGGTGAACATTTCGTTACTAAAATCCTGTGATTTGTTTCAGTGTTCAGGAATGAAAGTTTGTGGGATCGGCTGTCCTGCCAATAGCAGGAAAATTGTCCAGGTGATTAGATTTGATTGTTCTTCAAACGGCGCCACAGCGTGGTTCTGCTGATTCCAAGTTCACGTGCCAGATCTTCACGGGTAAGATCACGATCCTTCAGTAATGAATTAAGCTTGGTTTCTGTTTCAGACTGAGTGCTTTGCTGTCCGAATTGCTTTTCAGCATCGAGGTTAAGCGTGTCGACCACATCCTGGCGGCTTATTACACTGGTACTGCTCAGGACATGCAGGCGGTCACAGACATTTCGCAGCTCCCGGACATTGCCTTTCCAGGCATGAAGTGCCAGTTCATCAACAGCAGCCGGCTCAAAGGTGATATTCACACTGCAGCCGCTTTCCCGATTGTTAATTTCTGTAAACAGCTGCACCAGATCGGGAATGTCCTCACGCCGCAGTCGCAATGGCGGCAAAATCAGGCTGAGGATATCGAGTCGATAGAGAAGATCCTCGCGAAATTTGCCGGCAGCTGCCAGCTGCCGCAGACTGACATTAGTCGCAGCGACTATCCGGACATCAACAGGTATGATTTTCTCATCCCCCAGCTTGCGGATTTCCTTTTCCTCAAGTACTCGCAACAGCTTGGCCTGCTGCGCCAAAGGCAGTTCGGAAATTTCATCCAGGAACAAGGTGCCGCGGTGCGCCAGTTCGAACAAGCCGATCTTGCCGCCTTTCAGAGCACCTGTGAAGCTGCCTTCAACATAGCCGAACAACTCGCTTTCAATCAGGTTTTCGGAAATAGTGGCACAGTTCAGAGCTACAAACGGTTGTTCACTGCGGCTGCTGTAGTTATGGATGCTTTGGGCGAATAATTCCTTACCGGTACCGGTTTCGCCGGTTATCAGCACGTCGTGTTTCGTGCGGGCATAGCTTTTTGCTGCTTCTACCGCTTTACGCATTGGTTTACTGGCACCGACTATATGTTCAAAATGGTATTTTGCGACCAGGCCTTTCTGACTGAGTTTCTGACGAATAGCAATTTCAGCCTTTTGCAGATGGTCGACAGTCTGCAAAAACAAAACCGCTCCTTCCTTAACACCTTCCACGCTGATCGGGAGAGAGCGCACCACGACCATGCGGTTGCCAAGCTTGCGGATAACAGAATCATTGCCGGCACGACTGCCTGTACCTGCCGATTCGCCGGCAGTAACTGATGTTTGAGCAGGGAGGATACCTTTGCCGAGAAAGTCTTCCAGATAACGGCCTTTGATGCTAATACTCCCGATTTCCAGCATTCGGCGGCTGATTTCGTTCATAAACAACAGTTGTTGATTCTGATCGACCGCGATGATGCCTTCGCCGATGGATTCGATCATTGTAGTAATCAACTCGTTGCGCCGTTTTTCAGCCCGGCTGGCATAGATGGCAGCCAGTGCTTCGTTGAGGGCATTTTTAATCGCTTCATCGCCGGTTTCAATGACAAACCCTGCCATGCCGGCACTGATTACCATACGGGTTACAGTGCCGCCGGCAACTATAGCATCGTGACAGCCACCGGTTTTAATCCGCTGCACTGCCTCCAGGCCTTCTTTTTCATTACCGATTTTGAAAAAATCGATCTTGATCCGGAAAACCCGTTCGATAAAACTTATATCAACAAAAGTATTGTGGGTCAGCACTATCGCTATCCGTTTTGCCGGTTTAGCGTCAATTGTCTTTTGAATTGCCTTGATGATATCATAGCCGGTAACCGCGATTTCAATAACCTGAACATCACGGACATGACGGCGCAAAGCGTCGAAAGTCATCCCACGCGCTATCACAATATCACTGTCCCAGTCGCGGGTGGCATCCTTTTGAATTTCCGTGGCTTCCAGTAATTCAAACTGTACGTTTTCCGGAATTGTCATCGCGGCAAGAATCCGATTTATCTGGGCCTGATCACTCAAATACGGAATTATGTAGGAAATTCTGGTCATGTTTATCCTCCGAAATACTGGCGTATCTACAGCCACTGTATAAAGAAATTTACCTGAGCGTCCGCACCGGCAGATTGTCCGGCGCGGAAATATCGGCTATCCTTATGGTATAAATTTTATATTTTTTAAATTATCTGTTGAATATGTTACCCTGAGACACGCCGCTTAGCAATTACATAAACCTGAACTGAACCGGAGGCTGTTTTATTTGAATTTTTCGCTGGAAATCCGTAAACGTCTGGCACAGCAGCTGACCCTGTCGCCGCAAATGATTCAATCGATCCAGATCCTGGCGCTCGGAATAGCTGACCTTCACGAGCTGATAGAAGCAGAGGTTGAACGTAATCCGGTGCTGGAGTTTCCTGCTGCCTGGGAACCGCGTACTGACGGTCTCACCTTGATTGAAAATCTGACTCGCGCCTCAGCGCCGGATTTACGGGATGATTTACGTTTTCAACTGAATGTTTCACAGCTCAGTGGATCCGATGTGCTAATTGGTGAATATATTATCAACTGCGTAAATGAGCGCGGTTATCTTACAGAAACACCGGGGGATATTGCAATTCAGCTGCAGGCAGCACCTGGGGCTGTCAACAATGTCCTGGAAGTGATTCGCGGCTTTGAACCAGTTGGAGTAGCCGCATTTGACATAAAGGATTGCCTGTTGCGGCAACTTCAGGCAATGAAGGAACCGAACCCTGTTTCAATAGATCTCGTTGATAATTATCTTGATGATCTGTGCAATGAACGCCATCAGCGCATCAGTCGACAGACCGGCTATACAGAAAAACAAATCCGTTCTGCGTTAAAGATCATCCAGTCTTTGCGGCTGTATCCCGGTGAATCCTATGGCTCGGATGATGTTCGCTGGGTGTTGCCTGAGATTCAGTATTCTGTAGAGGATCATCGGGTATTGACCAGCCTTTATAACGAATTACCACCTGTGATTATAAACGAAACATATGCTGATTTGAGTCAGGTTGCTGATGGGGATAACGAATCAGCAGCTGAATTTATCCGGGCGGCAACTGCCAGTGCCAGCTGGCTGGTACAAGCATTAGGTCAACGTCGCGCAACTCTGTTGGCTGTTTCGGAAGCAATCGCGATGCATCAGCAAACTCATTTCCTTGCCGCGACGCCGCCGGTGCCGCTGAATCTGGAAACAATAGCTGCCGAGCTTAATATTGCCATATCGACTGTCAGTCGTGCTGTCAGCGAGCGTTACTATATTTTTAATCGCAAAATATATCCGTTTCGTGATTTATTCCCTTCGAGACTGAAACACGGTGAATCAGATGCGCTGATCAAAGCTGAAATCAAGCGTCTTGTTGAAGCTGAAGACCGTAGGTCACCCCTGAGTGACCAGAAAATTTCCGATATTCTGGGGAAACGTGGTATCTGCGTTGCCCGTCGCACCATTGCCAAATACCGCACCGACCTTGGCATTAAGACAGCAAGCAAACGCCGTGATTAGGTTAAATTTGAATCACACTGAAATTCAGCACAATTCAGTGGTAACAGCTAGATTAGTATCAACTCACACTTAACAGCGGATTGAAACAAATAAAAACGAAACGTTTCAAATGTTTCAATGGCATCGTGCATTTGGTCATACGAACGTAAAAAGACTGTGTCCATTTCGTTTATGATGCTCAAAATTAACATAAACTTTAATCAGGTTGCACAAAAGAAGCTGAGATTTACTGTCATATAGCCAACTACAGAATTTGGCATAATATTTGCTATTAAATAAGGTGTTAAGGCTTTTCAAACGTAAACTCAATCATTGGAGGGAATTAGGAGGGAATATGGTACTGCAGTTATTGGTAGCAGGAATTTCTGTTGGCTTTATCTACGGACTTGTTGCCATGGGTATGGTTCTCATTTTCCGAACAGTTGGAATAATGAACTTCGCTCAGGGCGATTTTCTGATGTTAGGAGGTTATTTAGCATATACCTTTAATAAAATGCTCAATTTAAATATTAATATTTCAATTGTGCTTGCATCGCTATGCATGGGTATTGTAGGCGTGTTGTTCATGAACACTTCATACTGGCCGCTCAGAGGTGCACTGCCCAAGGCGTTCATTGCCTGTGCAATGGGCTCTTCGATTGTGCTTAGAGAGACGGCGAAATTCACATGGGGTTCTATCCCTTTATCCTTACAGAGAATTAAGACGGGATCAACAAAATTTGCAGGTGCCTCAATACAGTGGCAGCATGTTGCGATTATTGTCGTAGCATTACTTATTATGATATTAATCTATACCTTGCTGGAAAAGACTTTTATTGGAAACATCATGCAGGCGACTGCACAGGATCAATATATGTCATCACTCACAGGTATTCCGGTAAAAGTATCGATAA
>CAZOMW010000091.1:0-287 GCA_964581135.1 uncultured Oscillospiraceae bacterium | reverse complement strand
TTCTATTACGGGAATCTGCGGAGGTCTGCTTGCACCGATTTATTTCCTGAATAACACAATGGGCACAACGGCTGGAGCAAAGGCATTTGCAGCTATTGTTATCGGAGGATTCGGCAGCATACCCGGAGCGATAATAGGGGGTCTTATAGTAGGACTGGTCGAGCAGTTCGGTGGTGCATATATTTCTTCGATGTATCAGCTTGTCCTTATATATGTTGTCCTTGTATTCTTCCTGATGTTCAAGCCGAGTGGCTTGTTCAAATCGAAGATCCAGGAAAAAGCATAAG
>CAZOMW010000090.1:5378-6538 GCA_964581135.1 uncultured Oscillospiraceae bacterium | reverse complement strand
GGTGATTGATGAGCTGCATAATATTATGGGCGCCGGCGATGCCGAAGGTGCCATGAACGCCGCCAATATCCTGAAACCGGCGCTGGCCAAAGGCGAAATCCGTGTTCTCGGCAGTACTACTCTGGACGAATACCGTCGCTTTATTGAAAAGGATTCAGCGCTGGAGCGCCGCTTCCAGAAAGTAATCGTTGAAGAGCCCAACGAAACTGAAACCATTGAAATTCTCAAAGGCGTGCGAGATTACTACGAGGATCACCACCACGTTATTATCAGCGATGAGGTTATTGAAACCGCAGTGACAATGTCCTCACGCTATATTACCGACCGCTTTCTGCCGGACAAGGCGATTGACCTGCTGGATGAAGCCGGTTCGAGCGCTAATCTGGCCAACCGCGGTCTGGTTCAACTGAGTACGCTGAACGAGCGTCATAAGCAGGAACAGATATCACTGGAAAAAATTGAAAGCCAGATCGCCGGCAGCCCGGATAATATACAGCTGTTCGAGCAGCAGGCTGAATTGCGTTCGCGCCACCTGCGCACTGAGCAGGAAATAAAAACAGCAACCGAAGCCAGCAAACCGACCGAACTGACTACTGAGGATATCGCCAAAGTGGTGGAGATGTGGACCGGCATTCCTGTCCAGCGCATCACCGAATCGGAAAAGGAAAAGCTGCTAAAGCTGGAAGAACGTCTGCATCAGCGGATTGTCGGCCAGCAGGAAGCTGTTTCTTCACTGGCCCGGGCCATCCGCCGCAACCGCGCCGGTTTCGGCAAAAAGCGCAAACCGGCCTCTTTCATCTTTGTGGGCCCCACCGGTGTCGGAAAAACCGAGCTGGTAAAGGCTGTTGCCGAAGCGATGTTCGAGAACGAAGACGCCATGGTGCGCCTGGATATGTCTGAATTCATGGAGCCGCACACGGTTTCCAAGCTGATCGGTTCGCCGCCCGGCTATGTCGGCTATGATGACGGCGGCCAATTAACGGAAAAAATCCGCCGCAAACCTTATTCAGTAATACTGCTTGACGAAATAGAGAAAGCGCACGCCGATGTCTTTAACATCTTGCTGCAGATTCTCGATGACGGGCGCCTGACTGACAGTCACGGACGTCTGGTCAGCTTCGAAAATACGATAATAGTGATGACCTCCAACGCCGGTACAA
>CAZOMW010000090.1:0-5368 GCA_964581135.1 uncultured Oscillospiraceae bacterium | reverse complement strand
CCTGAAAGGCCACAGCATCGGCTTCGGTTCCGATACCTACGTTGCCCTGGAAAACCGGGTGCAGACTGTGCTGAAGGAGCTGTTCCGGCCCGAATTCCTGAATCGCGTGGATGAGATAGTTGTCTTCAAGGAACTCAGCCGCGCAGAAATTCGTCAGATTGTAGATCTGATGCTGAAGGAAGTTGAAGAAACCATGCTCCAAAAGGAAATCCGGTTCGTGGTTACTGACACGGTTAAGGATCTGCTGGCAGAAAAAGGTTACGACCCGAAATACGGTGCCCGGCCGCTGCGCAAAACCATCCAGCGCTTACTGGAAGATCCGTTGGCTGACCTGCTGCTCTCCGGCGGCTTAAAGGATGCAATCGGCGTTGCCGCTGACATCAAGGACGGCGAAATTGTATTTGATAAGCTCTGAGAACAAACTGCAGTGAACGAGGTTAACCAACTTGCATACTTAATGGTTCTCACTAAGGCGGCGATTTGTAAGCTTGTAATAATCTGCGGTAAATCCGTATACAAGATCCAATAGCAGCATAGATTATTCAAATAACATATAAAAACGGCAGTTTCGGAACAAGTAAGAATGTTCTGCAACTGCCTCTTTTTACGTCCGATAACTGCCGTTAATCTTCACATAATCATAAGAGAAATCGCAGGTCCAGATATGGTCACTGGCATCGCCGTCCGAGAGTTCTATCCGAATCAGGATCTCATTTTCCTGCAGGATTTCACTGGCTTTGGCTTCATCAAAGAGCAGGGCAGTGCCGGCTTCACAAACCTTCAGGTCGCCCAGATAAATATCACAGCCAACCGGGTCAAAGTCGGCACCGGAATAACCGGCAGCGGTCAGGATGCGCCCCCAGTTGGCGTCTTCGCCGAACATGGCGGTTTTTACCAGTGGCGATTTGCCAACTGCCTGGATAATCTTGTAGGCATCGTCAGCAGTGCGGGCGCCGTTGACCTGAATTTCGATTAGCTTAGTAGCGCCTTCGCCATCACGGGCGATCAGGCGGGAGAGGTGAGTGCCAAGCGCCAGCAGCGCTGTCTGAAAGCGTTCAGCGGCCGGCGTGTCAGGCAGGATTTCAGCAGCGTCGGTGGAACCGTTGGCCAGAACAACAACCATGTCGCAAACGCTGGTGTCGCCGTCAACACTGACGCGGTTAAAAGTCTGGTCAACCGCTGCCTTGAGCAGTTGTTTCAGTAGCGGCTGGCTGATCCGGACGTCGGTGGTGATGACGCTGATCATGGTGGCCATGTTGGGGTGAATCATGCCGGAGCCCTTGGCCATGCCCGCAACAGTAATTGTTTTACCGTCTATTTCAAAGCGAACGACACCTTCTTTAGGAATCAGATCAGTAGTCATTATCGCCCGCTCAGCATCGTTGCCGCCCGCAACCTCGGCAGTTAAAGCTGCCGCCGCCAGTCTGGCGCCGTGTTCAACAGCATTCAGGTCGAGACGCTTGCCGATGACACCGGTTGAACCGGTGAGGATTTCTGCGGGTTGGCAGCCCAGCTCTTTGGCAACAGCTGCAGCCATTGCTTCGGCAGCAACCGGACCATCGTCACCGACACAGGCGTTGGCGTTGCCGCTGTTAATTACAACACCACGAGCCTGGCCGGCTGCTAACCTTTCCATCGTCCGCACGAGTGAATGTCCTTTTACCAGGTTTGTGGTAAAAACACCGGCAGCTGTTGCCGGTTTATCGCTTATCACCAGAGCCAGATCTTTATTACCGTTTGCCTTTAAGCCGCAAGCCACACCGGCAGCCCGGAAGCCGGACACAGAAGTTACACTGCCATTTTCAACCTGAATATTTTCGACCTGCATATATAATCCTCCAAAGCCCAAATGTGAGCGAACTGTTGCTAAATATGGTTTTTATGATAACACGATTGACGTTGCAATCGCATCTGTTATGATGAAAAAAGCGCTGTTAGTGGACATAGAGTGACAAGAGCTTACAAAACGATGATGATTCAAACCTTTTGAGACAGTATAATATTAAGAATGGAATCAAAGAATCGGATGGAGGGTATTCTCATGTGGACACGTGCTGACTTGAAACAGGATGCAAAAGCACACTTAAGCGGCCGTTATTGGAGCGCTTTCGCTGTAGCCTTGATTATGAGTATTCTTGGCGGGGGCTCTATTGGCTCAACCGGTGGCGCAACTCGCTACGAGACGAATTTTCGTGACACAAACTGGCAGGACTGGATGGGACCTGGTCAAGTCCGGGACCGGATCACAGAGTTGCTGAACAATCTAAGCTGGCCGGCAATTTTCCTCTTTGCCGGAGTCGCGATTTTTGCCGGGCTGTTCGCAATCGCTTTCAGCATCTTCGTCGGCAATGTTATTGAAGCCGGCGGCAGCCGCTGGTATTCACGCAGCCGCGAAATGGCGCATACACCCTCGATTGGCTTCATGTTCAGTTTGTTCCGTTCCGGCAATTATATGGCAACAGTGGCTGCCCAGTTCTGGCGCAAACTGATGCTCTTCCTCTGGAGCTTACTGCCGCTGCTGTTCAGTATTGGTGCCGGCGTTGCCTTGTTTGTTCCGGTCTTCAGAATCACCAGTTTCACTGACCAGCAAGCCGGTATGAACTGGCTGAATTCGATCGGACCCATTCTGATTCTGATATATGTAGTCGGGATAATGCTGCTTTCACTGGTCTACACTAACCGGATGTATGCTTACCGCATGGTTCCCTGGATTCTGGGCGATAATCCGACTATCGGCCGCATAAGAGCTCTGCGGCTTTCGATTGATATGACAAAAGGCCACAAATGGTCGATGTTTGTGCTCGATTTATCTTTTATTGGCTGGTTTCTGTTGGGATTTCTGGCTTGCTGTGTAGGTGTTGTTTTCGTTTTGCCCTATTATAATGCAGCTCAGGCTGAGCTTTTTGCCCGTCTGCGGGCACTGGCAGTCGAAAAGAACATTTCCACTATGGAAGAATTTGGGTTTGTAAAGGCTGCTTAATTAATAATGGCAAATAAATATGATGTAATAATTATCGGGGCAGGTCTGGCCGGGATTTTTGCCGGTTATGAGCTGGTCAGCACGCGGCCGGAGCTTAAAGTCGCGATCCTGGAACAGGGCGCCGCTATCGAGCGCCGCAGCTGCCCCATTGTCAGCAAAAAAACGGACGTCTGTATAAACTGTCCAAGCTGTGATATTATGCGCGGCTTCGGTGGCGCCGGTGCTTTTTCCGACGGCAAATTCAATTTCACAACAGAATTCGGCGGCTGGCTGAATGATTATCTGCCTGCCGGCAAAGTAATGGAGCTGATCGAATACGTTGACTCGGTTAATCAGAAGTTCGGCGCGACCTCTGAATATCATTCAACCTTCTCGGTAGAGGCAGATGAAATCAGGCGCAAAGCCCTCGGCTACGACCTGCATTTGCTGGACGCCCGCTGCAAGCATCTGGGCACAGAACGCAACCGCGAGATCCTGACTGCGCAGTCTGCCTGGCTGGAAGAACGCCTGGATCTGATCTGCGGCCTTAAAGTTGAGAACATCAATCCGATTGCGGCTGACGGCTATTTACTCGAAACAAATAAGGGCGAATATGAGTGCACGTACCTTATAGTCGCGCCCGGACGTTCCGGCGCCGAATGGTTCAGCAATCAATGCAACCGCCTGAACCTGACGTTACTGAACAATCAGGTTGATATAGGCGTACGGGTAGAGCTGCCGGCACTTGTCTTCAAAAGTATTACTGACGTTGTTTATGAAGCCAAGCTGCTTTATCGAACCAAGCAGTACAAGGACGCGGTCCGCACCTTCTGCATGAATCCGTATGGTCAGGTGGTGACAGAGAATACTGACGGAATAATCACCGTCAACGGCCACAGCTATACTGATCCCAGGCTCCACAGCGAAAACACCAATTTTGCTTTACTGGTAAGCAACAGCTTTACTTCGCCTTTCCGCGAGCCTTATCGATATGGCAAGCATATAGCGGCACTTTCCAATATGCTGGGCGGCGGTGTGATTATGCAGCGCTTCGGCGATTTACTGGACGGCAGACGCAGCAATTCCCATAGAATGGCGCAAAGCTTTGTCAAGCCGACACTGGCGGCCACGCCGGGCGATTTATCGCTGGTGCTGCCCAAGAGGCATCTGGACAACATAATTGAAATGATTCAGGTGCTGGACAAGCTGGCACCAGGAACCGCGAATCACGATACCCTGCTCTATGGTGTAGAGGTTAAATTTTACAGCGCCCGCCTGAATCTGACACCTGAACTGGAAACCGAACTGCCTAATATGTTTGCTGCCGGTGACGGCGCCGGTATAACACGCGGTCTTTCACAGGCCGGTGCCAGTGGCGTTCACGCTGCCCGCAGCATACTGCGGCGAATAAACGGGGAGTAGCGCAGTGGATTCAGTAAAAATTACGCTCATCGCCAACGCCGGCGTCATGATTGAATATCAGGATCAGCAGCTGCTCGTAGATGCTTTGCACGAGGGTCACCGCCTGTACCCCAGCACCCCGTCGGCTGCGATGCAGGCCCTGCTGGATGGCGCGCCGCCGTTCAAGGATATTAAAGCGCTGCTAGTAACACATAATCATCTTGACCATTTTTCCCCCCGAATGACCCGCACTGTCCTGCAGCGGTATCCTGAAATCGATTTCATTGCTGATGAAGCATCCGTTGAGGCGATGTGTGAAGCGGGAGAGGAGACGAGTGACCCTTTTGACCGCAGTCGTGTCACGGCGATGCCCTGGCAGCTGCCGAGTCAGGAAGACTACGCTGATGGCAGTTTTAAGCGGATGCTGCCGGCCGTTATCCACAAAGACCCTTTCGTAATCCAACCGATTCCGTTTGAACATGAGGGCAGGGACTTCAAGCATGTCGCTAATGTCGGCGTAATGATCAGTGTCGGCGGTGTTAACATTCTTTACCCCGGTGATGCCCGCCTGTCACCGGAGAACTTCTCGATTCTGACCCGGCCGCTGCCACCGGTCGATGTCGCGATTGTCATGTTCCCTTACATCTCCACCGGTCGCGGCCAACGGCTCCTGCGTGAGTTTATTAAACCACGCAATCTGGTAGTGGTTCACTGGCCGGACCCCAAACGCGACCGCGATAAATGGATCGAAAATGCGCGCAGATATTACGAGCGTACCCGGGATTCCTTGATGCAGACCTGGTTTCTGGAACAGTATCTGGACACTGTGGCATTCACGCCCAAGTGGCTGTAATTGACCGGATTTCGAGCGGATTTCGTTGATAATTCGCCTTGACACAGTAATTTGCCTCTGGTATCATTCATTCGTTGCAAAAAAGCAACTCAATAAGCAACGCGCCTTTAGCTCAGTTGGTAGAGCAACTGACTCTTAATCAGTGGGTCCCCGGT
>CAZOMW010000089.1:0-6643 GCA_964581135.1 uncultured Oscillospiraceae bacterium | reverse complement strand
GAACAAGGAGAAGAAGATGGCATATCTGGCCTGGCCGAGCGCGACAAAAGTTGACTGACCGGCAAACTGCAGGGACATTGTCAGGAAAGCCGCAAAATATATCCGCAGCATCGGAACTCCGGCAGCGATAACGGCGGGGTCGCGGTTGAAGATACGAATGAAAAATTCAGGGAAAAGCAGCAGCAACAGCCAGACAACTGTTGTGAAAACTATACCGGCAATTGCCGTATAACGGATGGCTTCTTTGACACGGTCATATCTGCGGGCGCCGTAGTTGTAGCCGATTACCGGCTGCGAGCCTCCCGAGAGGCCTGAGATGGGCAGGGAGACGATTTCGCGTACGCTGTTAATAACTGTCATTATGCCGACATAGAGATCACCGCCAAATTGCTGCAGGCTGGCGTTGTAGACAACCTGCACCAGAAAATTCGTGAACTGCATGACAAAACCAGAAGTACCGAGTGCCACTATTTTGTGGATTCTCGCTCTTCCCGGCACCATGGCAGACAACTGCAGTCGCAGAATAGCCTTTTTGCCGGTCAGGAATCGAATTACCCAGAAAGCGGAAAAAAACTGCGAGATGATGGTCGCCAAAGCGGCACCGCGCACTCCCATGTTTAAAGCGAAAATGAAGATCGGATCAAGGATGATATTACTAACAGCACCTAAGACAACAGTCATCATGCCAATACGGGCGAAGCCCTGGGCATTAATAAAGTGGTTCATGCCCAGGCTGATCACCACAAAAATATTGCCCAGCAGGTAAATTGTCAGATACTGCTCAGCGAAGGGATAGGTAACATCACTGGCGCCAAAAGCAAACAGCATCGGCCGTTTGATAATCAGACCGATAATCATCAGCACCAGGCCGCTGCCAACCAGCAAAACGAAGCTGTTACCCATGATCCGCTCGGCTTCTTCGCGGTTGTTGCGCCCCCGTTCGATCGAACACAGCGGCCCGCCGCCCATACCAAACAGATTGGCGAAGGCAAGCACCATCGTAATCGCCGGCAGACAGACCCCGAGTCCGGTGAGGGCTGTAAAGGAATCCTCCGGCATTAAGCCGATATAAAAGCGATCTACAATGTTATAAAGAAGGTGGACAAGCTGGGCCAGCATCATCGGCAAAGCCATGCCCATGATATTGCCGGCAATTGAACCGCGCGAAAAATCGTTGTGCTGGTCAGGTTCGCAACCTGGATCTGTAGTTTCCTTTGCCAAGCCAATATCTCGCTTTCAAACAATCTGTTGATTCTTACTTTGGTTTGATAAACAGCTGCACAAAATGATCCAGACCGCCGGAACGTTTATAGCCAATAGAGAGCATAGTCTGGTTCTTATTCAGGATATTGGCCTTATGACCGTCTGAAGCCATCCATTTCCGGACAACGTCAGCAGGCGTAAACCTGTCGGCAGTGCCTCTGAACAGGTTTTCTGCTGTTGCGGCCCAGGCGATACCGTTTTCAGCCAGTACACTGGAGAAACTGGTTCCGTTAGGTCGCACGTGACTATAACTGCTGACTATTTCTCCGGCTCGGACAGCGGCGGCATTTGACAGCGCAGTTGTGCCTGAACTTAAAGCAGGTAAGCCGGCTTTGATGCGTTCCGCATTAGTCAGCCTGAAAATCTCCGCCCGCCATTCTGAAGCAGTTAAGCTTGAACCTGAATCTGCAGGTGTGGGAGTTGCAGTCGGCGTGGGCGTGGGGGCCGTGGTTGGCGTGGGCGTGGGAGCCGTGGTTGGGCTGGGCTTGGGGGCCGTGGTTGGCTTGGATGTTGGGGCAGCGGTTGGCTTGGATGTTGGGGCAGCGGTTGGCTTGGATGTTGGGGCAGCGGTCGGCCTGACTGTTGGCCTGGCCGTGGGGCTGGTAGTAGGCGCTGTAGCTGCTTTAGCTGTCGGTTTGGCAGTGGGTGCCGAGATTGTCGCTTCTGTTGGTTTATCTGTCGGCTGGCCGGCGGCAGTGACATCCGGCCCGTCCGCAGCGTCAGCAGCATCAGCTGATAAGGCTTGCTCAGTCAGGAGTTCTGCTGAACGGTTAAGCTGGTTTTGAGGTTCTTTGTCAGAAAGCTCGCGTCCGGCCAGGGAGGCTGAAGACCGGGAGGAGGGAAGGGCGGCGCTTTCTGAATTACTACTGATTGTGGTTGCGGCAGAATCAGTAAGGAATCCGGTGGTTTCGCTTACAGGTTGCTCTGCAGCATTTGGTTCTGTTACAGCACAGGCGGTTAAAGAAACCGCTAAGATAACACTTAAAATTACTGGAATAGACTTCCGGCGAAATAAACAGATCATAATTCTCCAGACAAATGATAATAGCGCGACAAGGTGGCAGCTTGACCAATGCAAATGGTGTGAGGCAGGGGCGCGGACCGGATACTGCAACCGTTAAGCTGACAGCTGCCTGAAGGCGCTCAGGGCTTGTGCAAAAGCGGCAAATTAACAGCCGCGGTTAGAACTGTGAAAAAAATTTTTTAAAAGGTCATAAATTAGTAACAACTTGTTCTATTCTGGCAGAGTGGTCAATTTTTCGCAAGCAGGAACTTAATGAATTCACATTCTTTGGTCAGTTTGCTAAACTTGAGTCAATGTAGATACTGAAAACAAGGAAATCTGAGGTGGCCATGGAAATCAACAGCCGATGGGGACACGATCAATCAAAAGCCTATTATCAATCTATTTTCCAAAAACTTACTCCGATTGATGAATACAAAGGCTTTCTGCTGCGACCAGGTTTATACCTTGATAACGGTGCAGTAGTAGTTCCGGGCGGTGTCAGCTTTACCCTGACTTCGCAGGGGGCGACTAAGTGCAGTCTGGTGCTGTTTAAGCGCGAAGCAGCTGAACCATATGCTATCATTCCCTTTCCTAATCGTTATCGCATCGGCAATGTATATTCCATGATAGTTTTCGGACTTGATATTTATGAGTTTGAATATGCTTTTAGCGTTGACGGCGAATGGAATCCCCCAAAAGGGCTGTTGTTTGACAAAAGCAATTATCTGCTGGATCCCTATGCCAAAGCCGTGACCGGACAAAGCCAGTGGGGCCAGCGCCTGCCAAGCAGCGGTCATTATCGTTCACGGGTTGTTGTCAGTGATTTTGACTGGGGCACAGCACCGCAGCTTTTAATACCGATGCAGGATCTGATTATTTACGAAATGCATGTACGCGGTTATACGCGTCATGCATCGTCCGGAGTTGAGAATCCCGGCACCTATAAAGGCCTGATTGAAAAAATCCCTTATCTGAAAAAACTTGGAATTAACGCGGTTGAGCTGATGCCGGTTTTCGAATTCGACGAGCTGCGAGATCACCGTGAGCATAACGGCAACAGGCTGTTCGACTACTGGGGCTACAACACAGTCAGCTTTTTTGCTCCCAACACGGCTTATACCAGCGCTCTGGAGCATAACCGCGAAGGCAATGAACTGAAGTCCCTTATTCGGGAATTACACGAGAACGGTATTGAAGTGATTCTGGATGTCGTGTTTAACCATACTGCTGAAGGCAATGAAAACGGCCCAGTGATTTCCTTCAAAGGCCTTGATAACAATATTTATTATATGCTGGATGAAAACGGCGGCTACAAAAATTACAGCGGGGTAGGCAACACAGTCAACAGCAACCACCCAGTGGTTCAGCGATTTGTTCTGGAAGCTCTGCGTTACTGGGTTACTGAATACAGGGTGGATGGCTTTCGTTTTGACCTGGCTTCAATTCTGGGTCGCAACGAGGATGGTACACCGATGAGCCAGCCGCCGCTGCTGCAGAATCTGGCGTTCGATCCGATTCTGGCTCGGGTGAAGCTGATTGCTGAAGCCTGGGATGCCGGAGGCCTTTATCAGGTCGGCAGCTTCCCCTCCTGGCGGCGCTGGTCGGAATGGAACGGCCGCTACCGCGACGAACTGAGGATGTTTCTGAAGGGCGATTCCGGAATGGCGCGACTGGCAGCCAACCGGATAG
The DNA here is from genome assembly GCA_964581135.1 of uncultured Oscillospiraceae bacterium. GTDB lineage: Bacteria > Bacillota > Clostridia > Saccharofermentanales > UBA5734 > JAXGXQ01. The sequence goes on along the minus strand of CAZOMW010000089.1, from coordinate 2,685 downwards.
CCGGTTCGCAGGATATTTATGATCCCGCTCATCGCGGTGAACAGGCATCGGTTAATTTTGTAACCTGTCATGACGGGTTTACCCTGCATGATCTTTACGCTTATAACGAAAAGCATAATGAAGCGAACGGCTGGAATAACACAGATGGGGAAAACTATAATCACAGCTGGAATTGCGGCGTTGAAGGGGAGACATCAGATCCTAAGGTGCTGGCGCTGCGGCAGCAGTTATACAAGAACGCACTGACGGTACTGCTTACAAGTAAGGGAGTTACTATGCTGCTGGCCGGCGATGAATTCGGTAACAGCCAGAACGGCAACAATAACCCTTATTGTCAGGACAATGAAACATCGTGGCTGAACTGGCAGGATCTCGAGCGCAATCAAGGCTTATTTACTTTCGTGCAGCAGTTGATTGCATTTAGAAAATCACACCCAGTGCTGCAGGCGTGCTGCGGTCCGGCCGATTGTGCCTTGCCGCTGACCAGTTTCCATAGTCATAAAGACTGGGAACTGCCGGACAATCATGACCTGCGTACTATCGGTGTAATGTTTACGGGACGCGATCGCAATGACACTGACAAGGAAAAACCTGACTGCGTTGATATGCCACCTGGAGGCTTTAAATTGCCGCTTGATCTGCCGGTGGCTTGTGTAGCGCTTTTACCGGATGCTCCCGACGATATTCTTTACATTGCCGTTAATGCGCACTGGGAAAAGCAGATAATCAAGCTGCCGGGTCTGCCGGATTGTTTCAGCTGGCGAATAGCGATCGACACAACCAGGCCTTTCGGCGAAGATATAATCACGGATCCTGCAAAAATGAAACAGCCCGGGCGTCGTCTGACGCTCGAGCCGCGTTCGGTTGTTGTTCTGGTTGGTCAGCCCTGCTCAAATCCGTTCGAGAACTGCCGCCGCAGCAGCTGAGCTTATTTAATCGCAGCGTGGTATTCCTGCAGCGATTTCAACGGGTGCTGGGTTTCATCCGATTTCAGCACGGCGGCAATGCCTTTGGCGCTGGCCAGCGCGGCTGTCATTGTGGTGATGTAGGGAATTTTATTTCTAATCGAGGATTTGCGGATATAGGAATCGTCTGTTGAGCTGCGGGCGCCGGAGGGTGTGTTGATTACCAGCTGGATCTCACCGTTAGCGATAGCGTCCGTAATGTTGGGGCGTCCTTCATGCAGTTTATTGATAGGCTCAGCGATTATTCCGTGCTCCGCTAAAAAGCGGCTGGTACCGGCGGTTGCCCGCAGCTTGAAACCTATTTCCGCAAACAGTTTTGCCGCTGCCAGGGCATCTTCCTTATCCGGGTCGTTTACACTGATCAATACTGTTCCGCAGGTCGGCAGTCGGGACTGAGTTGCTTCCTGGGCTTTGAAAAAGGCGATTTCAAAGGAATCAGACATACCCAGTACCTCGCCGGTGGAGCGCATTTCCGGGCCGAGAATCGGGTCTACTTCGGGGAACATGTTAAAAGGGAAGACTGCTTCTTTAACGCCGAAGTGCTGCAGTTTCAGCCGTCTCAGACCGTCCAGCGGTGAGGGGCGGACTGTTTTTGCATTTGCAGCTTTGGTTTCTGCCGCCCGCATTACCAGTTCTGTAGCCAGACGGGCCATAGGTATATTGCAGATTTTGGAAACCAGAGGCACGGTTCTGGAGGCGCGCGGGTTTGCTTCCAGGACGTAAACCTTGTCATCGGCGATCGCATACTGCATGTTCATCAGGCCGACAACATTAAGCTTTTTGGCGATTTTCTGAGTATAATCAATAATCGTGTCAATATGACGCGGCTCGATGCTTACCGGTGGAATCACGCAGGCCGAATCGCCGGAGTGAATGCCGGCGTATTCAATATGCTCCATCACAGCCGGCACGAAAGCTTCTTTGCCGTCGGAGATCGCGTCGGCTTCGCATTCAAGGGCATGGCCAAGGAAACGGTCGATCAGAATCGGACGGTCGGGTGTGACACCAACTGCTGCAGCCATGTACTGACGCAGCGAGCTTTCGTCATGCACAACCTCCATGCCGCGGCCGCCGAGTACGTATGAGGGCCGCACCATCAGCGGATAGCCCAGCCGGGTGGCGATGCCGAGCGCTTCTTCCACATCAACAGCCATACCGGATTCCGGCATTGGAATCTGCAGCTCCTCCATTATCTGCCGGAACTGGTCGCGATCTTCAGCCAGATCGATTGTCGCAGGTGAAGTGCCTAGAATGTGACAGCCGGCTGCCTGCAGCTCATCGGCAATGTTGAGCGGTGTCTGGCCGCCGAACTGGACAATTATGCCGAGCGGCTGTTCTTTGTTGTAAATGCTAAGCACATCTTCAACCGTCAGCGGCTCAAAATAAAGTTTGTCTGATGTATCGTAATCGGTTGATACTGTTTCCGGATTGCAGTTGACCATCACGGTTTCGTAACCAAGGTCGCGCAGGGTTAACGCGGTGTGAACACAGCAGTAATCAAATTCAATGCCCTGGCCGATCCGGTTGGGACCGCCGCCCAGGACCATAACCTTAGGTTTAGAGCTGACTGTTGTCTGATCAGGCGCGTTATAAGTTGAATAATAATAAGAAGCATCCTCGACACCACTGACAGGCACAGCCTCCCAGGATTCACCAAGTCCAAGCGACAGCCGCCGTTCGCGGATTTCGATTTCGCTGCTGCCGGTCAGCTGTGCAAGGT
>CAZOMW010000088.1:0-6689 GCA_964581135.1 uncultured Oscillospiraceae bacterium | reverse complement strand
TTGCATTATACAAGGAGGTACATTATGAGTCTGATGAGCTATGCGATCCAAATGGAACTGGACGGTGAGAAGTATTATCTGCGGCAAGCAGAATTAAGCGGTGATAATGTCATCGGTGAAGCCTTCCGTCTAGTCGCGAAGGCAGAGCGTAAACATGCTGAATTGCTGCAAAACCAGAGTAACGGCAGCCCCGAAACTTTTGATTCAGAGAAGATTAATACTGAAACCGGCAATCTGTTCACTAAGCTGGGAGATTTTCAGCGCACTGCCGAAAAGAACCCCAGCCAACTTGAAGCCTATCAGGAAGCACAGATAATTGAAGACCTGGCAATAACGCTTTACACCAGGATGCTGGAAGCGGCAACGGACGCAAACACCCGTGATCTTTTGAGTTTTCTGATCGAACAGGAACGTGAGCATTATGAGCTCTTCCGGGCATTAAGCGAAATGGTGCGTTTGCCAGAAGATTTTGTCCACCATGCCATGTTTGCCGACCCGGAGCATATGAATCGGGCTGAAGACGAAGAAGCGTATTAAGCAACAGGAAACTGATGCCTGAAAATCCTTTATATCAGCATATGAGTCGAAAAGCGGGGGAGAAGCAGAGGATGAATTCAAAGGAACGAATGACGGCTGTAATGAACCACCAGATTCCCGACCGCGTGCCGCTGGATATCGGAGGCATAAATAATACCGGAATGCACCAGCTGGTGGAACAGGAAGTAAAGCGGTATCTGAATCTGAAAGACAACGGTTATGAAATAAAGGCACTGAGCCAATTGGTTGTTATTCCCGACCAAAACGTTGTTGATTATTTCGGAGTAGATACGTGTTCTATCTATATTAACGAAGCCCGCCCCTGGATTGACAACGGTGACGGTACTTTTAAAGATATGTGGGGTGTCGATTACCGCCTTAATCCGGACGGTTATTATTTCAATATGGTCCGGCATCCGCTTGAGGCTGCTGAGGAACCGGCAGATCTGGATACTTACTCTATTCCTGAACCCAATGACTATATGATTGCGGGCCTCAGCGAGCGGCTGGATGCAAACAGTGACAAGTATTGCATTCTGGAAGGGCTGCGCGAGCCGATGTTCGGTTTACCTTCCTGGCTGCGCCGCAACGATAATTTCTACGTAGATCTGCTGATTAATGAGCCTCTGAGTGATGCATTGCACGAGAAACTGTTGGAATATTATAAGAAGCTGATTGATTTCGTCATGCAGCACCTGGGTGACCGCATTGACATTGTCAAGCTGGCAGATGACATGGGAGCTCAAAACGCTCTGTTACTTTCACCTGAAACCTACCGGGCCCGAATCAAACCTTATCAGAAAGCCCTGTACGGTTATATCAAAGATAAATATAACAAAAAAATCCTGTTGCATTCCTGCGGTTCAATTCAGCCGATTATCGGGGACCTGATTGAAATCGGGGTTGACGCGCTTAATCCGGTGCAGATATCAGCTGATAATATGGATCCTGTTGACCTTAAAAATGAATTTGGCAAAGACCTCGTTTTCTGGGGCGGCGGCATCGATACACAGCATATTCTTTCGACCGGCACACCTGCAGAGGTAAAAGCTGATGTCAAAAAGAACATGTCGGTTTTCAAACAGGGGGGAGGCTATGTCTTCGCTCAGGTTCATAATATTCAGCCGGGAGTGCCGGTCGAAAATGTAATCGCGATGTACGACGCTTATAACGAAAACCGCAGCTATTAAGCACAGTTCAGTGCCCGAGCAGTTTAAAATATCCGCGCACAAAAGCGACAGTAGGCGGCAGGCCGCAGTCATTGAGCAGACGCTGGCGATATTGTTCATATCGCTGCCTGACTGCTGCTTCGTCTGCCTGAATACTTAGCAGCCGTAAAATTACTGACTGGATTTCATCATCATAGGGAAAACGCTGTTCCAGCTTATCGCTCAGCTTAAAAGCCTCTGCCAGCTTCTGAACACTGCAATAATATTGAAGAAGCCGGAAGGCGATTTTGCGATAGTCACTCTCAATCCGGTCGGCAAAATCTTTAGCCCAGGCGTAATCGTGTGACAGAAGAAACCTACTGGCATAACCATTTACAACGGTTTCATATAAATGCAGCCGGTCTGCCGTAATCTGCTGTTTGTCGGCTGCCAGCTGGCTTACTACTTCAAAATCGATCCGGCAATCTTTCAGAGCTACCTGATAATAGCCTTGATAGCTTACCAGGTCGAATGGGAAGTTGCTCTGGCGGAGCATTTTTTTCAGACGGTAAACGGCTGTATACAGGCTGTGCATTGCCTGTTCCGGCTCCTGCTGCGGCCAGAAACGCATTTGGAGCTCACGCTTGCTGATTATGGTTTGCCGGTGGCAGAGCAGAAAGGCGAATAGTTCGGTGATTTTGTCCGTCAGACTGATCAGATTATCACTTGCCGCCGCGTACAGGGCGAGCCTGCCGGCTGTTCGAATCCGGAACGGCTTATCCTCAAGGAATAACGGGAAGGCAGCCGCCGGCCGCAGGCGTTTGCGAATTTTCAGCAGCATATATTTCAAATCATCTACTGAGCAGGGCTTCAGCAGATAATCCTGGGCGTTGGCACGGAAAGCTTCCAGCGCATAATTTCTATGCGCTGTCACAAAAACAAACGCCAGATTGTCATTCACAAAGCTCAACTCGCGGGCAAGCTTCAAACCGTTTGTTTCGGGCATCTCGATATCCAGCATCACCAGATCAACAGACTGACTGCCGATTGCTTTGACTGCCTTTTTCGAATTAGTGTAAGCTCCCACGACCTCAACAATTTCATTCAACCGGGCAAGATTACTCTGCAGAATTTTCAGAGAAATTTCGTCATCATCGATTAATACAGCTTTTAACATGTCACCTCAATATTTTGCAATTAAGTTAGCGCCAATCAAGCAGATTGTATATTCAGCTTCCTGGGACATTAAAAATGGTTGATTTGCCGGAAAACACCTAAGGTGTCAGCATCGTTTTTAATATTATCATATTTAATTTATTCCAAAAAGATGACATACAAAACGGTACTGTCGCCTCGCAGCTTCTCATGATAAAGTAGAAACAGAAATACAGACTCAGCCACAGGCAAAGCTTTCTCATAGAGGAGGATTAGTATGAAGATCGGTTGTTGCAGCAACATGCTATATCGTGCACCATCCGCCGAAGACATTCAGGACGCTTCGCGCGAACGGCTTGCCCGCACTGGAATTGATTATGTGGAAAAAATCGCCCGGGCCAGCTTTGATTACATTGAGCTGCCCCTGGCACAGGTAACTGCTTTAAACTTCGACGAATTTACAGTTCTGCAGGCACAGTTAGAGGCATCCGGTTTGACTTGTCCTGCCTGCAACAACTTCTTTCCAACTGACATCCGACTTACAGGCCCTGATGTTGACAATGCGCAGATTATCGCCTATGTAAAAAAAGCGCTGGAACGCGCTGCGATTTTAGGTGCCGGCCGGGTGGTATTCGGCAGCGGCCCGGCTAAGAATGTACCGGCAGGCTTTTCTTTGGAAGCAGGCTATCAGCAGGTTCTGCAGATGCTAAAGCGGATTGCGCCGCTTGCCCGGGCTTATGGTATAACAATTGCAATAGAACCGCTGCGCCGGCAGGAGTGCAATCTGATAAACACTTTCGCCGAAGGCTGCCAACTGGCGCGTGATGTTGCCGATCCCAACGTCAAGGTGCTGGTTGATTACTACCATTTGGCAACAGAACGGGAGCCGGCACAGAACATTATTGATAACGCCGAACTGCTTACACATGTTCACACAGCCAGACTCGCCGGGCGCGGCTTTCCAATTGAACTGGATGATGAGCTGAATCAGCGGTTCTATGAAGCGCTGAAAGCCATCAACTACGAGGGCGGCATCAGCCTGGAGGCTTATACCACGGATTTTGAGCGCGAAGCACCAAGGTCTGTCGCGTTTCTGCGTCGGCAAACGGTGGGGGAATTTTTTTTATGACTCAGATGAAAGCAGTTCAGATAACTGAACCGGGACAGGTGAGCCTGATTGATCTGCCCAAACCCGAAGCAGCAGCGGATGAAGCGTTATTGAAAATTATTTACGGGGGTATTTGCGGCTCGGATGTCGGTACCTTCCGGGGTTCGTTCCTGTATGCCGATTATCCCCGCATTCCCGGCCATGAATTTTCGGCTGAAATTATTGACGTTGCTGAGAATGATTATGGCCTCAAACCGGGCATGATTGTTACCGGCAATCCCTATTATAATTGCGGCAAGTGCTACTCCTGCCGGCGCGGCTACGTTAATTGCTGTGTTTCCAATCAGACACTGGGAGCTCAGCGGGATGGTATATTTCGTGAGTATTTTGCCATGCCACTGGACCGTGTTTATGATGGCAAAGGCCTTGATGCCCGCACACTGGCCCTGGTTGAGCCGTTTTGCATCAGCTATCATGCTGTTAAACGGGCCGGAATTCAGGCAGGTGACAGGGTGCTGGTAGTTGGCGCCGGCCCCATTGGAATATTCGCCATGCTGGCTGCCAAAAAATTCGGCGCCGATGTCACGATGAGCGATATGTCACGTCTGCGTCTTGATAAAGCCATAACTTTGGGAGCTGACCGGGTTATTCAGGTGCCGTTGGAGAATCTGGCAGAACGTACGCAGGAGATTACCGGGGGTGACGGCTTTGATGTTTGTCTGGAATGCGTTGGCATGCCCGCCACTTTTCAGAACTGCATCGATGCTGCTGCCTACCGCGGCCGCGTTGTCCTGGTAGGAATCAGCAAACAGAATCTGGATTTCGCTTTTTCCCGCATTCAGACCAAAGAGCTGGATGTGTTTGGTTCACGCAATGCACTTAAAAGCGATTTTCTGGAACTGATCGATTATCTGGCAACAGGTGCAGTCAATACAGATGAAATAATAACCAATGTATATCAGCTGACTCAGGCCCCTCAGGCATTCGCCGACATCACCGCCCGGGGTGAATCAATGCTGAAAACCATGATTCAATTCTGATCGCAGGCAATTATTTCAACAAAAAGAAGTTGAACAGTATTAACGACAAGCACGTTAACAACAAGCACATTATTAACGACAAGCACGTACCGTTTAAAAAATTGATAAGAAGTGAGGAATAAGCAAAATGAAAGAACCTGTATTTGCTGAAAACGCACCCCAACCGATTGCACCTTATTCACCTGCAGTCCGCTGTCCGTCAGGCTCACGTCTGATCTTCGCATCCGGTCAGCTTGGTGCGGATCCTGTCACCGGCGAACTACCTGAGGGCATTGAAGCTCAAACCGAACAGGCACTTCGCAATCTGGAAAACATTCTGAAAGCAGCCGGCGCTTCTCTGGCATCTGTAGTTAAAGCCAATGTCTACCTTAAAGACATGAATGACTTTGCAAGCATGAACAAAGTTTACGGCAAAATTTTTCCGGAACCTTTTCCGGCCCGTACAGCTGTCGAGGTTGCGCGCCTGCCGCGTGACGCAATGGTCGAAATCGAAGCGATCGCCATAGCCGGGGAATAAACAGCTTGGACCGGGTTATTCTCCATTGTGATCTCAACGGCTTTTACGCTTCCGTTGAGCTGCTCTACCGTCCTGATCTGCTGAACCGGCCGGTAGCTGTTTGCGGTGACCCGGAAAAACGTCACGGTGTTATTCTGGCCAAGAATGAGCCTGCCAGAAAAGCAGGCGTCAAAACGGCGGAAACTGTCTGGCAGGCGCAGCGCAAGTGTCCCAGCCTGGTTTTAATCCCGCCGCACCATGACTGGTACGAACATTTCTCGCAGGAAGTCAACAGGATATACCGCCGTTTCACGGATCTGGTCGAACCTTTCGGGATTGATGAGTCCTGGCTTGATGTTACCAACAGCCTGCATTTATTTGGCGGCGACGGCCGCCAACTGGCGGACGAAATCCGGGCTGCTGTCCGGAATGAGCTTGGCCTGACAATATCTGTCGGTGTATCCTTCAATAAAATATTTGCCAAGCTGGGCAGCGATTATCAGAAGCCTGACGCAACCACAGTAATCAGCCGGGCTGATTGGCAGGCACTGGTTCATCCACTGCCGGTTAACAATATGTTATATGTTGGCAAGGTCGCAGCTGCAGCTTTAGCGCGCATTGGTGTGCGTACAATCGGACAGCTGGCGGCACTCAGCCATGAGGCTGCCGAACAGCTGCTGGGCAAAACCGGAGAGCTGGTTCACGACTATGCCAACGGCAGGGATGAGGAGCCTGTAACCGCCGTTAACCCTGATGATCCCGGCAAATCAATCGGCAGCGGCCAGACTTTCAGCCGCAATCTTGCCGGACTAGCTGAAATCAGCAGCGCTGTTTCCTTTCTATCTGACCGGGTCGGAACCCAGCTTCGACATCAGAACGCTTATTGCCAGGCTGTACAGGTGGTAATCAAACGACCGGATCTGACTTGCATCTCGCGGCAGAAGCAGTTACCCGCCCCAACCTGTTCAACTAAACGAATTGCTGAACAGGCGCTCGAAATAATTACCACTGCCTGGGATTTAAATCAGCCGATCCGAATGCTGACTGTTACCGCCTTAGGTATTACGAACTCTGCTACTGCTGTTGAGCCGCGTCAGCTGAGCTTTTTTGAACCGGAAACAGAAGCGGATAATCGCACTGCTGCTCTGGAGGCCACTGTTGATGAATTACGGGGGCGCTTCGGCCGCAGCGCGGTAATTCCCGGC
>CAZOMW010000087.1:0-6845 GCA_964581135.1 uncultured Oscillospiraceae bacterium | reverse complement strand
CGATCGCAAACATCGGGCCATAGAGCTCCGGTGGGATGCGCAGCATGTCATAAATGAAGCCGCTGTAGAAGTCGACGTTCGCACAGACAATTTTGTTGTTTTTCTTATAGTTGGCAAAGACCTCGGCAGCAAGGCGTTCAGCGGTAGTGTATAAAGCGAATTCCTCTTCCCGTCCCGCTTCTGCCGCCAGTTCTTCGGCGTAACGCCTGAGTACAACCGTGCGCGGATCAGACAAGGTATAAACTGCATGGCCGATACCATAAATCAGACCGCTCCGGTCGAAAGCTTCCTTGCGTAAAATCCGGTTAAGATAATCCGCTACCTCGCCGTCATTATTCCAGTTATGCACATTCTGCTTCAGGTCCTGCAGCATTTCATAGGATTTGACACTGGCGCCGCCGTGCTGCGGGCCCTTGAGCGAACCAATCGCAGCCGCCATGCAGGAGTAGGTGTCAGAACCGGTCGAGGTTACCGCGTGAGTGACAAAGGTGGAGTTGTTGCCGCCGCCGTGCTCTGCATGCAGTACCAGCATCAGATCAAGGATTCTGGCTTCAAGCTCCGAATAGATGCTGTTGGGTCGGATCAGATGCAGGATCTTCTCGGCGGTATTCAGGTGCGGTTGCGGCGAATGCAGAAACAGGCTCTGCCGGTCAACGTAATGGCGCTTGGCCATGTAGGCATAGGCCACCATCGCCGGAAAACGGGCGATCAGTTCAATCGACTGGCGCAGTACATTCTCGATGCTGATATCCTCAGGGTTATCGTCATAGGAATAGGAGGCCAGGACGGAACGGGCCAGCTTGTTCATGATATCGCGGCTGGGCGCCTTCAGAATCATATCCTCAGTAAAACCGGCCGGCAGTTCCCGCACGTCACTAAGTAATTCATTGAATATATCCAGCTGCTCCTGAGTCGGCAGTTCGCCGAACAACAGCAGGTAGGTACATTCTTCGAAACCGTAACGGTTTTCCCGGTAAAAACCGTTAACCAGCTCCGCAATCTCGATGCCGCGGTAATAAAGCCGCCCTTCCGCAGGGATCCTGTCATTGTCGTCGATGTAATATGAATAAACTTCACCGACTTCTGTCAGGCCTACCAGAACTCCGGAACCGTCATCGTTGCGCAGGCCCCGCTTAACACTGTATTTGGCGTAAAGCTCAGGGTCTATCCGGACTTTGGCAGCCGTGCGGTCAGCCAGTTCATTAATTAAACGTACATGTTGTTGATGGTCCATGCAATCCCTCCATTTATAGGGAATTATTCCGTAATCAGCCGCAGCTGTCAATTGTAACGTCAGCCAACCAGAATCTTTCCTTCCGGATGCACGCGTTCAGCCTTTTTCGCCTTACGCATTGCCAGACCGATTGCGAAAGAAGCAGGTCCGACCCGGCCGAGATACATCGACGGAATCAGAACCAGCCAGCTGGCTTCAGATAAGCGAGGCGTACCCAGGGCAGAAAGGCCGACTGTGCCAAACGCCGAGGCTTGTTCAAAAAGCAGATCAAGCGTGGTGAACGCGCCCTGACTAAGCGCTTCCTTTTCGAAATAAGTCATCAGTAGAGTTCCGGTAACCAGAATGCTCATGCCGAGGCCGAAGATTGCCAGTGCGCGCGTGAATGTTTCGCGAGCTACCTTGTGTCTGAACATAATGGTGTCACTGTCCCCCCTGAGATCCGAAGCAATAGTGGCCACGATTACAGCAAAAGTGGTGATTTTGATACCGCCGCCAGTGGAACCGGGCGCCGCGCCGATAAACATCAGAATTGTTGTCAGCAGCTTGGAGCTTTCGGTAAGGCTAGCCTGATCAATCGAGTTGAAACCAGCTGTACGCGGTGTAACTGACTGGAACCAGGCGGCCAGCCACTGCTGTCCCGACGGCAGATTTCCCATAGCGTGAGTTGTGCTGGTGTTGTCGTGCTCAAAAAAGTAGAAAATGATCGTGCCGAGGAAAATCAGGGTCGCCGTTATTGACAACACCAACTGGCTGTGAAAGTCGAGTTTACGCTTCCAGGGCAAGGCCAGAACATCCGACCAGACTACAAAGCCAAGGCCGCCGAACACCAGCAGCAAACCGGAAGTCAGAATGACAATCGGATCGCCGTTAAAATTAACCAGACTGGAGAAGGGACCGAAGCGGGTGTCACCGATCAGGTCGAAACCGGCGTTGCAGAATGCTGATACGCCCTGCCAGAAGCCTTTGTAAATGCCAACGCTCCCGAAATAATTATAGTAACGCCACGCCAGCAAAGCACCGCCGATTAATTCGATGGACAGTGTTATCGCCACAACCTTGCGAACCAGCTTGAAAATTCCGGTGAAGCCGAAGCTGGCGGTTGATTCCGCCGTCAGCAGCATCGTGCGCAGACTGGTTTTGCGGCGCAGCAGGCTGAAGAAAAAAGATGTGATTGTTACTATGCCAAGGCCGCCGACCTGGATTAAGCCAATGATCACCAACTCACCAAAAGTTGACCAGCCGGTAGCTGTGTCAGTTACGACCAGGCCGGTGACACAGGTTGCCGAAGTGGCTGTAAACAGCGCCCGCAGGAAGCCGATACTTTGACCACTCTCAGTTGCGGCCGGCAGAGTCAGTAATAGCGCACCTGTCAGGATTACCAGCATGAAGCTGGCCGAAATAATCCGCGCCGGTTTGGCGGTAAGCCAGCTCATCAGCGGGTTGGAACGTGTCCGTTTGACAATTGCCATACACTACACCTTCTCCGCTAAACTCGGGCCAGCATTTTTTCCCTTTGTCAGCAGATCGTGGCGCACGAGCGTCTTCCAGACATGGTTGAAATCCCGTTCATCACAAACAAGCAGCATCAGGTCATTGGCCTTCATCAGCAAAGAGCCGCCGGGCATTTCCACGCTGCCATCGGCACGGGTAAGCAATACCACCTTGCTGTTGCCGGGAAAAGCATACTGCTTAAGGGTTTTGCCAACAGCAGAAGCATCGGGGGCCAGCTCAAACTCAAGTATTGCCTTCGTGGTATTAGGTATGTTGAAGACAATGCGCATCCCGGCGTAGTCGATCTCCTGTTCAATAATATCTGCCAGCAGCTGAGTGCTGGAAAATATTTTATTGATGCCAAGACGTTTGAATATTTCGGCGTTTTTGGGATTATTAACCCGTGCCACGGTTACCCGGGCGTTAAACTTCAGCTTTGCTATTTCACAGGCCACCAGGTTGTTTTCATCCTTACCTGTGACAGCGATGAAAAAATCAGCTTCATGACAGCCGACTTCCTCCAGCACCCGAATACTGGTACCGTCGCCATTGTAAACTGAAACCTCTTCGAAATCGGAGGCAATCCGGTTGCTGGCTTCCCTCAACTGTTCAATCAATGTTATGTCATGACGGTTCGGTTTAAGGGTTTTTATCAGATAGTAGGCAAGCTTGCCGCCGCCTACAATAATGATCTTCATTTGTGTTACTCCTTGCAGCCAATGGTTCCGTGTTATTCAGCCTCAACCTGAACTATTTCGTCACCTTCCTTTACCCGCAGCCCCGGCCTGGACAGCAGAAGCCGACCCTGTCGACTGACTCCTATAATAGGATTACCGGCATCACTGGTCAGATTGGTTATATCCTGTCCTGCGAGCGCCGGATTAGCAATGGTTTTTGTGTAAATAAGACGCGTACCGTAAACAAAATGACGATCTTCACTTGATTCATATTCTATTGAGCGCAGGAACGCCTGAACAGTCAATTGGGTTGATGAGATACTGTCGAGCCCCAGTTCGTTGAAAACACTGCGGCTGGCCGGGTTGAAGATGCGCGTATAAACGCGTTCTTTACCGAAAATCTCGCGGGCAATCTGTGACGCCATAATATTAATGTTGTCGTTTTGAGTTACAGCACAAATGACATCTGCTGTTTCAATCCCAGACTGCCGCAGTACATCGGTATCTATTGGTACACCGGTAATTTTGACACAATCCAGATCCTCAACTGTCTGGATCAATGCCGGATCGCTGTCAACAATAACAACATCATGATCATGTCCAATCAGTTCAGCCGCAAGCGAGGCGCCTACCTTGCCGCAACCGATCACAATAATCTGCATACTTTTTCTCCAGTTCTTTTACTGTCAATCAGTAAATGAAAGCGATTCTACTACTTTCTCAGGTTAAGTACAATCATTTCAGTGTAAAAATACAGGAACAAAATGGTTTAGAGCGGGAACGCTTTTCGCAGTGAATAGCAAAGAACAGCACCCGCCGCTGCTGCGTTCAAAGATTCTGCCTGACCGGGCATTGGTATGGTAACCAGCAGGTCGCACGCCCGGCGTGCCGCTTCACTGATACCATGGGCTTCGTTGCCGATCAGCAGAGCGCCGGGACGATTAAATGGATCAGAATGCAGTGAGCTGCCGGCCAGATCAGCCGCGTAAAGAGCCAGGTCGGCCTGGCCAAGATAAGAACGCAATTCGGAAATTGAATCTAAACTGATTACCGGAATGTGAAAACAGGAACCCATTGAACTGCGCACAGCTTTATCGCCGAAAGGGCTGGCGGTATCCGGCAGAATCAGAACCGCTGAAAAAGCAAAAGCATCAGCTGTGCGAATCAAGGTTCCGACATTGCCGGGGTCTGAGACAGCCTCTAAAACAAGATAAAGCGCGTCCGCAGACGCCGGTGCGTCAGCGGTGGAAATCAAAGGCGGCTTACAGAGAAGTGCGACTCCCTGCGGCTCTGCAGTCGCTGCCAGACGTGCGAATAAATGATCACTAAGCACAAATGCCTCAGGCTCCGGGCCAATTAAATCCACAAGTGACATTATCTCCGGCCGCTTCACAGCCTGTTCGGAAAGAATAAGCTGCTGTACCTCGACCCCCGAGCTGACAGCATCGGCACAAAGTCGCAGACCCTCCAGAAACAGCACCGGCGGTTCAGCTCTTTGCGGGGCTTTACGGATCCGCTCCAGTTTCCGGAACGCCGGGTTTTCCCTACTGCTGATTTTTTTATAATGTCGCTCCTGCATACCTGCGCTGCCTTTCGCGTGAACAGATTTGCCGGCTAACGTTTGATTTTACCGGCTAATTGATTAAGGACGGGTAATTCACCCGTCCTTTCATTACTTGATAATAGCATATTTTGGTATCTGATACTGTTAAAGAGCCGCTCAGCGGTTCGACGTCTGGCCGAATTAAAGAGCCGCCTTGACCTGTTCGCAGATTGATGTAAAGCCGGCGGGATCATGCACCGCGATATCGGCAAGCACCTTGCGGTCCAAACTGATATTGGCTTTATTCATGCCGTTGATGAAGCGGCTGTAGGATAAACCGTTCTGACGGGCGGCAGCATTGATACGCATAATCCACAGTTTGCGGAATTCGCGCTTTTTGTTGCGGCGATCGCGATAAGCGTAGTTCAGCGATTTCATAACCTGCTGATTCGCGACCTTAAAGACTCTGCTCTTATGGCCGAAGTAGCCCTTAGCCTGTTTTAGTACTTTTCTATGCCGCGCTCTGGTGCGGATTCCTCTTTTTACTCTGGTCATCGGTAAAAACCTCCGTTAATCTTATTAGTTGCGCCGGTTCCGCTTATTTATACGGGATCAACTGGCGGATGTTGGCCTGATCGGCCGCTGAAGCAACGAGCGACTTCCTGAGGTTTCTCTTGCGCTTAGTGGATTTTTTGGTAAGAATGTGCTTTTTAAAGGCCTGGAACCGGATTACTTTGCCGGTACCGGATACCTTGAATCTCTTTTTGGATGAGCTATGGGTCTTCTGCTTTGGCATTTGCCGTTCCTCCTGCGAAAATATATTGGCTATGCGGCTTACACCGCTTATTTCTTCTTCGGAGCCAGATACATAACCATGTTTCTGCCTTCCATCTTAGCTGGCCGGTCTATCAGGCCGAACTCATCACAGGCGTCCGAGAATATTTTCATGACGTCATAGCCCTGACTGGTATACGCCATCTCGCGGCCGCGAAATTTTAGAACGACCTTAACGCGGTTGCCATCCTTCAGGAATCGGACAGCATTTCTGATTTTGAACTGTAGATCATGATCATCGGTTCTGAGCTTTAAACCGACTTCCTTCACCTCAGTAATATGCTGGTTGCGTTTGTTTTCGCGTTCCTTCTTGGCCTGTTCGAACATATGTTTGCCGTAATCCATAATTTTTGTTACCGGGACTTCGGCATGGGGCGAGATAAGAACAAGGTCAAGATCCTGTTCTTCGGCCATTCTGCGGGCTTCAGCCAAGGTAACGACTCCAACCATGGAACCATCACTGTTGATAAGTCTGACTCGGGGGGACCTGATTTGATCATTGATCATCAGACCGCTTTGCTTTGCGATAAGGAAACACCTCCTGAAATAAAAAAATGAGCTGATGCTGTGCATCCGCTCCTGAAACAAAACCGTGGGCGAGGCCCTGAGTTTTTGCCAGATGAACCTTTTCGCTTGAGCTTAAGGTGAGAAGCGGATGCTTCTGCTTGTTAACATCAGCATGATACCCTGTCCGGCATTGTCTGTCAACCACTTGATGTGTTATTTTGTATTAAACCTATTTGAATTTCTGCTGTTCAGGCACAGATAATATAACACGCTTCCGGAGGTTATGCATGATTTCGCAAAAAATGGCTAAGGCTATGGAAAAAGGTTCTTTTATTCGCAAAATGTTTGAGGAAGGCAACCGGCTACGAGCATTGCACGGAGCCGAAAACGTCTTCGACTTCAGCATCGGCAATCCCGACCTCGAACCGCCGGCCGAGGTGCTTACTGCTCTGCAGGAACAGGCAGCCGCTGCCGGCAGCGGTTTACACGGTTATATGAGTAATAACGGTTATCTGGAAACACGCACAGCGGTGGCTGAATGGCTTAACCAGCCGGGTCT
>CAZOMW010000086.1:0-7077 GCA_964581135.1 uncultured Oscillospiraceae bacterium | reverse complement strand
CTGCCGGAACGTATCGCGATGTTCAGTGCCGAGATTGAAAAAAACGTTGATGCGAACATTGATATCGTCTTTTCCAACGCATTTCTTACAGATCAATTCCTTACTCCAAACAGACAAACTCTGTTTTCAGCCTATCGCCTCAAGCAAAATGAAATCAATTGGATTAATCAGGGAAAGGCAGAAAAGGCACTTGTCCGCCATGTGTTTATCACAGGTGCCGCCATGATTGTACGCCGTGATTTCGCAAAATCAGTGCCGGAACCTGTAGCCGGGTTTTTGCATGATGAATGGCTGTCTTGGATGGCATGTCCACAGCTGCTGGTTCTTAACGAATGTACTCTATTTTATCGTCAGCATCCAGAGCAAGTTACAGGTGCAGATGGCCGCATTCAGGCACAGTATCAAAGGCTTGCGAAACCGCAGATGGGAAAAACGGTCAACATTAATGATGCTGTTGATCGTTTTACACAATTGCTTCAGGCATATACATCAAGTAACGGAGAAATTTCAAATTCAGTTATCAGTACTTTAACTAAAAAAATTCATTTTTTGCGAAAACGAAGCCAGCTCTCCGCAGGTTTTTTTCAAAGGATAATTGGAATACTCGGAATCGGATTAGCTCAATATTGGCAGCTGTCATCTGGATTCCGAACTGTTCTCAAGGATATATTAGGACTTTGCCGTCTGTAAAAAGATTGATTCTGCGTATATCCGATACAGATTGATATACTGTAATGAGATGAAAACTTGTGGTATAATCCGAAAGGTTTCCCATTCGAAAGAATAGCATGCCATTGATTAAGCTCATTCTACTGTAGCGATAAACGGAGGCGACAGTTTGCGATCATATATTGAAGTTTTTTGTAAATATCGTTTCTTGCTTTATGACTTGATATCCAGGGACATAAAAGTCAAGTATCGCAGATCAATTCTGGGAATCCTCTGGAGCGTACTTAATCCATTGCTGATGATGCTGGTTATTACCTCTGTTTTCCAGAATATATTCAAGGTTCAAATCGAGAATTTTCCGATCTATTATCTGACCGGCTCAACATTATTCGGTCTGTTTTCCGAATCCACCAGTACAGCCATGACCTCAATTACCGGCTCAGCTGCCCTGATGAAAAAAGTATATATCCCCAAGTATATTTTCCCCATGGAGAAGGTTTTGTTTGCATTTGTTAATTTTGCTTTTTCATTAATAGCTGTTGTTATCATGATAATAATTTTGCGCTTTCCGCTACAATGGACAATTATTTTGGGAATCATACCTGCCCTCTATGTGCTGGTTTTTTCCCTGGGTGTTGGGCTAATGCTTAGCGCTTTCAGTGTCTTTTTTCGAGATATCGTCCATTTATATTCCGTACTTCTGCTCGCCTGGCAGTACTTAACACCTATTATGTATCCTTACGAAGCGCTGCCGGACACCATGAAAAGAATCATGCTGCTGAACCCAATGTATTACTATATCAATTACTTTCGGGAAGTTGTAATGTACGGCAATGTGCCGTCTCTGCGGATCAACCTGATTTGCATCACAATTGCGCTTTCTGCTTTAGTTCTTGGCATTATCGTTTTCAAGAAAAAGCAGGACCGCTTTATCCTGTTTATTTAATCGGAGGAATCGGTCTTTGGAATATGTAGTTCAGGCAAAAGATGTGAGTATGCATTTCAATATGAGCAAAGAACGTATTACCGATTTAAAGGAATACTTTATTAAACTCTTGAAAGGCCAGCTTCATTTTGAGGATTTTATTGCACTTGAGGATATAAATCTGAATGTTGCGAAAGGTGATGTCTTTGGCATTGTCGGTCTGAATGGTTCAGGAAAAAGTACTCTGCTTAAAATCATTTCAGGCATATTGAAGCCAACTACCGGTACGGTAAAGGTTAAAGGTAAAATTGCTCCCCTTATTGAGTTGGGTGCCGGCTTTGACCTTGAGTTAACCGCACGCGAAAATATATTTCTTAATGGCTCTGTACTAGGTCTTTCAAGACAGACAATGAACGAACGGTTCGATGATATAGTAAGTTTTTCGGAGCTGGAACAATTTCTTGATGTACCAATGAAAAATTATTCAACTGGTATGGTAGCCCGAATCGGCTTTTCAGTAGCAACAATAACCAAGCCTGAGATTCTGATTGTCGATGAAATTTTATCAGTCGGCGATTTCCTGTTTCAGAAGAAGTGCGAAGAGCGAATCCAGGATCTCATGTCCGGTGGAACTACTGTTATTATTGTCTCTCATTCACTCGATCAGATTCGTCGGCTGTGCAAGCATGTCCTGTGGCTTGAACATGGCCGCGAGAAGATGCAGGGAAATGTAAATGAAGTCTGTGATGCATATGAGCATGGGCAAGGCAACTGAGAGCTGTTGACAAACATGGATCAAGGAAATTATTGTGAGTTTTTTTAGAAAATTTTTAAAGCGAGTCTACCTTACTTTACCTTTTAGTGAAGCAAGGAAAGTTAAACTGAGATTTCTTTTCAAGCGTTATATTTTAGGAGAAATACCTGAAACGCGTTTGATTAATATTTACAAGGAAACAAGGCAACCTCGCCAAACCTCTAAGGATTTCAAGGTGACAGCGGTAATACCAAATTACAATTATGCACGGTATCTGCGTGAACGTGTTGATTCAATTCTGCTTCAAACCTATCCTGTAGATGAAATCATTATCCTTGATGACTGCTCTACGGATAACAGCATTACTGTGATCAATCAAATCGCAAAGGAAATTGAACAGTCAAACCTCGTGAACTGCCGAGTCATACTAAATCAGCAAAACAGTGGTAGTGTTTTTAAGCAATGGGAAAAAGGCTTTAGAGAGGCAAGAAATCCCTTTATTTGGATCTGCGAAGCTGACGATTCCTGTTCCCCTAACTTTCTCGACCATATTATGGAAGCTTTTATTGATAGCGAAACGGTTTTATCTTACTGCGAATCGCTAACGATGGACGAGAATAACTTTGTCTTAGAAAATGATCTGCGTCGTTGGATCGACATATTTGATACCGGCCATTGGAATAAATCGTATATTAACAACGGATTTGAGGAAATTCGCCGTTACATAAGTATTAACAATACAATTGCCAACGCGTCAAGTGTTGTCATTAATAAAACTGAAAACTGGGACACCTACGCGGAAATATTTGAGAAAGCGCAGGGTTACCGATTGGCGGGGGATTGGTATTTTTATTTGAGAATTATGGAATTAGGAAAAGTAGCCTATTGTGCAGAATCTCTGAATTACCATCGCATGCATAATATCGGAGTCACTCTGACTATAAAAAAGGAACAGGAATATCGTGAAATCAGCTCTATTCAGGACTACGTACTTGCCAGATATGATATCCCTGACAGTGTCAGGCAAAGGATAAAAACAAGACGCGAAATGGTAAAAGAAAGGCTTTTTAATGGAAAAAACTCTTAGTATTATAATTCCTGTCTACAATACCGAGAAATACTTACGGAATTGCCTTGAAAGCGTCTTGATCGCACTTCCGGATGACTCTGAGATTATCGTTGTGAACGACGGTTCCACAGACAGATCTGAAAAAATCATCAGTGAATTTCTTCGCGAATATCCAAACAGCTTCACCTACTATTCAAAGCCCAATGGCGGGTTGTCTGACGTAAAGAACTTCGCCCTGGAACGAGCACGAGGTAAATATATTACCTTTGTTGACAGTGATGACCAGGTGGCGCCTAACATTTATTATGAAATGCTTAATCTGCTTGGTGGCAGGAATGGCGAAATTGCTCTCTGTGATTTTGATTGTATTTATGAAAAGACTGGCCAACACATTATAAGTGCCTGTACCAATGCAGAACATAATGATGAACTGCTCATGTTCCTGGACACACCACTAATGGCCTCATCCTGCAATAAAATGGTAAGCCGGGAGTTGTATGAAGGATTAACCTTTCCAGTTGGGCTGAACAATGAGGATGTTGCAGTGACACCGATTATCTTGGCAAGATCACGTAAGAATCACAGCACCGGGAAAGCATCATATAAATACATGCAGCGATTTGGATCTATCCAGAACAGCGGTTTTGATGAGCGGCGTCTTGTATTATTTGACACTGTTCGACTGGCTATCTCGCGTTCACGTGAACTTCCGCATGAAGCAAAAATCAAAATTGAGGGAGTATTGTTCATTCACCAGATTCTGGCAGTACTGATGTACCCGATTCGTGAGCTACCTGCTGAAGCTCGCCGACCTGTTATTATGAAGTATATTGAGCAATGCCACGAGAAGACACCGGAAATGTTCTCAAATGATATGGTTGCGAGATTTGTAAAAAGCGGCGGAGTGCTTAACCGGATATATAAAGGTCTGGTTTTCCGCTGGTTGAAAAACAGAGAGGCTGAGCGGCTGACGTTCCTCTTTTCAGTAGTAAATACTATGAAAAACCTTATTAGATTTGTTAAACGTTAGTGAATTTGAAATATACCGGTGCAATTGAACAAAGGTATACATGAAATTGAAAGGTAAATGCACATGAAACAGATTGCCAGAACTTCTTCTGGTAAACATCAAGTTATTATTATGATGCTTTTTTTATTGTTTTTTGTTTTTATAATGCTTCAGCATAACATTATATTTCTTTACCATGATGATTATGGATATGCTTCATTATCATATGCATACTGGGAACAAGGTGTTAACGGGCAACAATTTTCCTTTAGCCAGCTTATAAATTACCTTAAACAGCACTATTTAATCTGGGGTGGTCGCGTTCTGTATTTCTTTTTGGAAATAGTAATGCTCAGAGTTGGAATTTGGTTGTTTCGTATTGTTCAAAGCTTTGTTTTGCTAGGCATTTACTATCTATCATTTAAAATTGGCTCTTACAAGAAAATAAAGAAAGACAGTGACTCAGTTTTACTAGCACTGACTTCATTACTAACATATGGTCTTATACCAAGTGGTGCGTTTAGGACCGGAATTTATTGGTTCACTTCTTCAGTTCTTTATGTATTCCCAATGCTTATGTTATTGCTGACAGTATGGTTTCATGAAAAGAGTATTAGTAATTGGCTAATTCTAAACATAAATAGGAAAATATTCTGGGGGGGAGTGATATCTCTAGGCTACTTTCTTGCTTCATTCTCCCAAGAACAGATTTCAGTTATGGTTGTCACATATACAATTGTTTATTTGTTTATGCAACGGAAAAAGTGGGAAAAATATAAAGCAGTCTTTATTGCCCCTGTTATATCAAGTATTATGGGTTTAGTCATTCTGTTTATTGCACCAGGAAATCAAATTAGGATGGAGCGAGATCCTGACTTTTATGGTCAAATTCTGCCCAAAAGAATAATCAGCAATATTCCAAATTTTTTGCACATGTATGTAAAGCCGCAATCGCGTCTGTTTGTCTTGCTAGCCTGTACAATTTTCGCTTTAGCCGCATTTTTCATTTATCAACGATACAAAAAGAAAATATTGTTGCTATATATAGGACTGACTGTCAGCTTTTGTGGCCTACAATTCTTTTTTATTGACCGATTAGGCGTAAGCCAAGAAGGTAGTATAGAGTCGATTTACTTGATATTTGCGATCCTTGCATATGTATGCATATCGATAATAATTGTAACCGTTGCCTTGATAATAGCAAATAATCCTATACTTCTGCCTTTGTTTATTGGTACCATAGTATCGCAGGCGGCGTCTTTAAATGCTCCATATTTTCAAGAGCGGATGATGCTTCCGCTACTATTTGTTTTGTCTGCGATTTTAGTTGCGATGCTAAATTCAATATTTAATTTGGCAGAAATGGATTGGGAAAGGAACTCAATTCGAATTATATTGCTGGTTTTACTTACTATTTCTGTCCTGCACCTAAATCGCATATATAATGGTTATAAGATAAATGAGCCAGTGCATATCAAAAATGACTTAACATTAAAAACAGCTTCGCATGAAATCGCTGCCGGCAAACAAGTACTTGAGGTCAATTTGTTAAAACTACCTGCCGGCATGTTAAATTATGCGGGAGACCAAGCCTATTTACCGAGGAATAGTTATATTGAATTCTATATGAAAGAGTACTACGATTTACCACAATCGATTGCTTTTAACTGGGACTAACTCGCCTTCGATGCTACAGGAGGATGTTATTTTGTCAACTATATACCTTGTGATTCCCTGTTATAACGAGGAAGAAGTTTTGCCGTTAACAATTGGCAAGCTGACTCCTAAGCTTGACGAGCTGCTTGCTGATAACGTGATCAATCCAGCCAGCCGGGTTATTTTTGTTGATGATGGGTCAAAGGACAGGACCTGGGAGTTAATTCAGGCTTGTCATCAGGTTGACAAACGTTTTGGCGGCCTGAAGCTCTCGCGTAACCGCGGCCATCAAAATGCGCTTTTAGCCGGTTTAATGTACGCTAAGGATCACGCTGATGCAGTTATATCGCTCGATGCTGACCTGCAGGATGACATAGATGCTATCGATCGTTTTATCGCTGAATACCACAAAGGCAGTGATATTGTCTATGGTGTCCGCAACAAGCGCGATACCGACTCAGCGTTCAAACGCAACACCGCTCTGGCATTTTATAAACTGATGCACGCCATGGGCGTGGAATCAGTATACAATCATGCCGATTATCGTCTGATGAGCAAAAGAACACTTGAGTATCTGGCTGAATACAAAGAAGTTAATCTATTTCTGCGCGGCATTATACCTTTGGTGGGATTTAAGTCCTCGACGGTTAGCTATGACCGGCATGAACGCGCAGCCGGCGAATCGAAGTACCCACTAAAAAAAATGCTGGCTTTCGCTGTAGACGGCATCACTTCGTTTTCGGTTAAACCTCTGCGCCTGATAACCACCTTGGGTTTTGTGATTTTTCTCTTGAGTATACTGGCGCTGATATATTCACTAATTGCTAAACTGGTCGGAGCAACCGTTGTCGGCTGGACCGCAATTGTTGCCTCTATTTGGCTGCTCGGCGGCTTGCAGCTCCTAAGTCTGGGGATTATGGGTGAATACATCGGCAAAATTTACAGCGAAGTAAAGGCACGGCCGCGCTTTATTGTTGAAGACACTTTAAATGAGC
>CAZOMW010000085.1:0-7160 GCA_964581135.1 uncultured Oscillospiraceae bacterium | reverse complement strand
GATTGATACCCGCAGTCCTAAACAATACGAGGAAGGCCATGTGGAAGGGGCAGTCAATATTCCACAGGTTAATATCCGCCAGAAGATCGCAGAGCTTGACCCGGCAAAAACCTATGTGACCTATTGTAATCGCGGGGTTACCGGCAACGCTGTGCAGAATATCCTGATCAATAACGGCTTCAAAAATATTTACAACCTCTCAGGAGGTTTTTCCCAATATAAAGTAACAAAGAGTATATTGAAATGATAACGGTTTCAGGAGGTAACAATGCAACAGTTAAACAAAACAGTTATTGAGCCTTTTTCAGGCAAGGAACGGTTTCTGCAGTTTGGTGAAGGTAATTTTCTGCGCGGCTTTGTCGATGACTTTATTGATATTCTGAATGAAAAGCGTGATTACCAGTCAAAAGCAGTCGTTGTCCAGCCGATAAGAACCGGCCTGGCTGCGGTAATCAACGAGCAGGATGGGCTTTATACTCTTTACCTGCGCGGTCTGGAAAACGGAAAAAAAGTAGAACAGAAGCGTATTATCCGCAGCATCAGCCGCTGCCTGAATCCCTACGAAGAATTTGACGCTTTCCTCGAAACTGCTCACAATCCTGACCTGAGGTTTATCGTTTCCAATACAACTGAAGCCGGCATAACTTATGTAGCGGCTGATCGCTACGACGACAAACCGCAGAACTCTTTCCCCGGCAAATTAACCCGCTTTCTGCATGAACGCTTTCTCAGTTTTGGCAAACAGGCGGGGAAAGGCTTTGTCATACTCTCCTGTGAGCTGATTGATAATAATGGTCAGGAGCTGAAAAAGTGCGTTAAGCAGTTCATTAAAGACTGGGAACTGGGCGAGGAATTTGCTGACTGGGTTAAGCACGAAAACATTTTCTGCTCAACTCTGGTGGATCGCATTGTAACCGGCTACCCGCACGCTGAAGCAGACGAGTTGAACAAACAGAACGGCTACGTGGACAGACTGCTTGATACCGCAGAGGTATTTGCTTTATGGGTAATTGAAGGCCCGGATTCACTGGCAAAGGAACTGCCTTTTGCAGAAGCCGGTTTGCCGGTAATTTTCACCAACGATCATTCACCGTACAAGAAGCGCAAGGTCAGAATCCTCAACGGTGCCCATACCAGTATGATAATGGCGGCTTATCTGGCGGGGTTTGACATTGTGCGCGACTGCATGGAAGACGAGATTATCCGGGATTATTTAAAAAACTGCATGTATGATGAAATTATTCCGACTCTCGACCTGCCCCGGGAAGACTTGATGGCGTTCGCAAGCGCGGTAATCGATCGTTTCCGCAATCCTTTTATTGACCACGAGCTGCTTTCGATCGCGCTGAATTCGACTTCAAAATGGAAGGCCCGGATTCTGCCGTCATTGCTGGCCTACTTTGATAGTTATACCAGGCTGCCGCAGCGTTTAGTCTTCTCCCTGGCTGCCTATATAAAATTCTATAGCGGGCAACGCAAACCAAACGGCAGATTTATCGGAACCCGCGGTGAAGGTGAAAACGCAGAAGCCTACGAAATCAAGGATGATCCTTACGTAATCGAATTTTTCGAACAAGCCGGTAAATATGATAACAAAACTCTGGCAACCAAAGTTCTCACTAACAAGGATTTTTGGGATGATGATCTCACCCGCATTGAAGGTTTGCTGGAACAGGTAATAGCCTACTTGAATCTGATTGACGAAAGCGGCATGTATGAAGCTTTGAAGGTCGTACGCTGAATAAATCAATACGACACTTGCCGGTAATAACCGGCAATTAATTACAAAATAAAGCCGGCAGCTGGAGTGATCCCGGGCTGCCGGCTTTTTGTTAGCATAGAGTCCTGGTTTATTCAAACCTGGTTGATGAAATAAAAGTTTCCAGGTCAACGCGTGAGCCGGTGAGGCTGCCCTGAGCAAGTCGTTCGTTACCACCGCCGCTGCCATTGAATGCTGCGTTCAGCTTTTTACTCAAAGCCCGCATATCAGCGACACTGCTGCCCAGGCAATAACGCCAGCGCTGACTGCCGGTCTGCGGCTCACTGTCAGTTGGTTCCGGAGCTGCACCGAATACTGCAACTACATCTGATCTGTCTTTTACTAAACGCAGACAAAGCTGACGCAAATCCTCAGGAGCAGCGTCTTCTTCGAACACGCACAGCGGCCCGGTATCGGCAGCTGCATCCTGAACTTTATACTCGATCAGAGCCTTGTGCAGTCTCGTAGCCCTTGCTTTCTGCGCCGCGGCTTCAGCCTGCAGACGCTCCACACCCAAATCAAGTTCGGTGCTTTTTACCGACAATTGACTTGCTATCTGATTTGCCTGATCATTTTTTATTCGATAATCATTCAGAGCCCGGCTGCCGCAAGCAATGCTGATTCTGACACCACCTTTGTATTTTTGAAACGATAAAATTTTAATCAGGCCAATTTCACCTGTTGACCGCACATGCAGACCGCTACAGGCACAGTTATCCGAATTTTCGATTGATACAACTCGAACATTATCACCCAATTCGATTTTGCTGCGGTACTTGAGATCGCCTTGCGCATTGCCGTCCGGATAAAACACCTGTACAGGCCGGTTCTCAAAAACTATCTGATTTGCCTGAGTTTCGATGGCTCTTAAATCAGCAGCTGTCAGTTTGCAGTTGAAATCCATAGTCGTTTCGCTGCTGCCAATATGAAAGCCAACATTATCGCAGTTATGAGCGGCGCAGATAAAACCGGACAAAATATGTTCGCCGGTGTGTTGCTGCATAAAAACAAAGCGCCGTTGCCAGTCAATCCGACCCTCAACTTCAGCACCGACAGCCAGCGGGCGGTCTGTTGTGTGTACCACACACCCGTCTTTTTCCTGCACATCCAAAACACGCGCCTCCGCCAGCCAGCCTGTATCAGCAGGCTGGCCGCCGCCCTCCGGATAGAAAGCGGTCTGGCTAAGTTCAATCAGATAATGTGTTCCGTTCTCCCGGCATACGGTTACTATAGCTGTGACTTTTTCTAAATAAGCGTCCCGGTAATAAAGTCTGTCAAATCGATTGCTCATTGGCTTTGTTAATCCTTACTGATCCTACTCTGGTTGTTTATTCTTTGCTGATTAATTTTTTTGCTGATTAGATTTTTTTGCTGATTAATTTTTTTGCTGATTAGATTTCATCAAATTTATTCAATGCTGATAAATTTTTCGCTGATTTATTCTTCCTGACCCGGTAAGGCAGGGCATTCGGCATCGGGCTCAATTTCTGTGAACTTTGCCTGCACATGACGGGCATCGCAAAACGGTTTAATGTTGGAAGCGCCACAGCGGCAAAGCGTCACACGATTGCGGACCTCGTACATTCCACCATCAGCCGCCTCAATCGGAATGCCTCCCTGTACATAAATCGGACCGCACACATCTTCATCAGGATCCTTAAGGATAGAGATCGCCTGCTCCAGTTCAGGTTCCAGTTCATTACCTTCTTTGTCATAGGCAGTAAGCCTTCCCGCCGGGCATTCCTGCACGCATCTGAGTGCTTCCGCATCATCTTCGGGGCTCTGTGGGTTCCGGATCAAGCGGCCTACCTGGCCCCGGTCACTGTGACAGAAGCGCGCGAACGCGCAGCGGTCATCGTCCCGCACATTAATATTCTCGCCATTAATACAATGCGAACGTTCAAGATAAGGTTTGCGGCTGGCTGTTTCGGTGCCGTCAAAATTAACTGCTGTATGAGTTCCGTCACAGAAGGGGGCATTGCGCGATTTGCCGCAGCGGCATAATGAATAAGTACTGTTCTGCGGCAGCTCCCGCCCTCTGGTAAGGACAACCTCCGATTTACCATGCGGAGTAATGATTTTTTCGTTAAGTGGAATCGAACCGGTTACAATATAAGGACCATTTTTAAGAATTTTGATTTTTCTTTCTGCCATGTAGAAGACCTCCTCACCGGAATGCAAATTTGTGCAACTGCTAAATTTAATTATAACATTTTCAACTGAGGTTGCCGGCCCCCGATCAAATGGCTTAAAATTAACAGAGGTCTATCGGTATTGCCTATGGCACAAGGATCCGAATGCCCGAAAGGGTTCAGATTCAGGGAAAATACTAATTTAAAACTGCTACAGTACAGCTGCATCACGGGGAAACGCCCCCGGACAGAAGGAGATACAGATGCCTGACCGACATTATCTGAAACTACTGGCACGCGATTATCCAACCAGCCAGGCCGCTGCTGCTGAAATCGTTCGGCTGCACGCCCTGATGAGCCTGCCCAAAGGTACAGAATACTTTTTCAGTGATCTGCACGGCGAACACGAAGCCTTCATCCACTTGTTGCGCAGCGCTTCGGGCTTTATCCGGCGCAAGGTTGATGATTTGTTTGATAAAACAGTATCTAGATCGGAACGTATTGCCTTGTCAAACCTTATATATTATCCGGAAGAGGAAATGGCAAGACTGGAAACAGATAAGTCGGACATGATTGACTGGTGCCGCGTTACCATTTCTCGTCTTTTGGAAGTTACCCGGGCTGTTTCTGCGAAATACTCACGACAGCAGGTTCGGAAAAAGCTTACAACTGGTTTCGATGTCATTATGGATGAACTTCTGCATGTGGATTCTGCCAGCCAGACAACTTATTTTGACGCTGCGGTTCAATCGCTATTGGCGACCGATGTAATGGAAGAATTTATTGCCAGCCTCTGTCGTCTGATTCAAAAACTGGCGATCGATAAACTTCACATTATCGGCGATATTTTTGACCGCGGGCCGCGCGCCGATCTGATAATGAATGAATTGATTGAATTCGGAGATGTTGATATCCAGTGGGGCAATCACGATGTTCTCTGGTTGGGAGCGGCAGCCGGCAACAGAGCCTGCATCGCCAACGTAATGCGCCAGGGAATCAGTTACAACAATTTCGATTTGCTGGAAGACGGCTACGGAATCAATCTGCGTTCATTAGCAGTGTTTGCCAACAACACCTATGAGCAGGACTCCTGCGATATTTATCAGCCGAAAATGCTCGATGAAAATAAATATGACCCTGTCGATCCGCAACTAGCAGCCCGCATGAACAAGGCAATAACCGTTATTCAATTCAAAGTGGAGGGGCAGCTGCTGGCCGCGCATCCGGAATATGAGATGGATGACCGGCGTGTTTTCGAAAAAGTTGATTTCAGAACCGGAACCATTGATCTGAACGGCCAGGTGCATCAGCTGCGGGATACATATTTTCCGACTGTCGATCCGGACAGCCCACTCAAATTAACGCTGGAAGAGGAAGAACTGATCAACACACTTTCAGCCTCATTCCGTCACAGCGAAAAACTCCAGCGGCATGTACGCTTTTTGTATGCTGAAGGCGGCATGTATAAATGCTTTAATAACAATCTGCTTTATCACGGCTGCATACCATTGACCGCAAACGGTGATTTTGAAGAAATCAGCCTTGATGGCAAGCAGTTTGCCGGCAAAGCTTTGCTGGACGAAATTGAAAAAAGAGTCAGACAGGCGTATTTTTCGCCACCGCATTCACAAGCACTATACAAAGCGCGTGACTTTCTTTGGTATTTATGGTGTGGTCCGCATTCACCATTGTTCGGCAAGTCGCGCATGGCAACTTTTGAGCGCTTATTGCTGACAGATACAAAACTGCACACGGAAACCATGAATCCTTATTATAATTTACAGTCGGAACGGGAAGTATGTGAACGCATTCTCCGTGAATTCGGTCTGGAGCCGAAAAATTCCCGGATCATCAACGGGCATGTGCCAGTGCGGCTTTCAGCAGGCGAAAGTCCGATCAAAGGAGACGGTCTCTTATATGTAATAGATGGCGGAATTTCTAAAGCTTATCAAAAGACAACAGGTATTGCCGGCTATACTTTGATTTACAACTCGCGTTATCTGGCGTTGGCTGAACATCAGCCCTTCAGCATGGATGCGGAGCAGCGTCCGACTGATCTTTCTCCGCAGGTGCGGATTACAGAAAACATGCCGCGCCGGATTACTGTTGCGGACACTGACGAGGGACGTCAACTGGCACATCAGATTCTGGAATTACGAGAGTTAATTACGGCCTATCGCACTGGTTTGCTGAAGGAAAAGGTTTAAGCCATTTCTCCAGACGAATGTCATCATGCCAGGCACCATTAAAGTAAGTAAACCGGGGTTGGGTACCTATTTTCCGGTAACCTGTTTTCTGATACAGTGCCAAAGCCCGCTCATTGAAGGCAAAAACGCCAAGTTCAATGCGCAGACAGCCTGAATCGCGGGCCTGCTTTTCCAGAAAGCGCATTGCCTCGCTGCCGTAGCCTCGGCCCCAGTATCTGCGATCACCAATCACAATGCTAACCCAGGCAGTTCGCGGCAAATCTTTTTTCAAATATTTGAAGTCGGTATCCAGAGTGACCTCGCCGATCATTATATTGTCCTTATAAATGAACCAAATGAGCTTTTTCTGCTCACGATAACCGTTTAATAATTGCTCAGCCGTAGCTGGCCGGACTTCTTCTTCAAAGCGATTTGGGGTTAAAGCCGCTCTTATTTCCGGATCCTGATACCAGGAGGCCAGTGTTACAAAATCAGAAAAATTATTCAGATCAACCAGGCGGAATTCCAGCCCGGCTTCTAAAACCTGCAGGTCAGTGTGTTCAGGATTCATAAAATTATCTTTTCACCTCGAATTCAGTTATTTAATTTTATCACAAAGCTTCAAATCTGACGGATTGGGTTTTACATCTTTCATTTACAGACCTCAGCGTTTATAATAGACTAGACGGAAATCGATTTGTCTAAATAAATGACTGACTTATAAAAAATCCGTTCAAAAAAACAGTTCAAATTTATCGCCTACAGTAGAAGGGAGTTTTAAGATGACACAAAACAAAAAATTGCTTGCCTGGGTCGACGAAGTCGCGGCAATGTGCCAGCCTGACCAGATTTACTGGTGTGACGGCTCTCAAGCAGAATATGACCGTCTGATGCAGGAAATGGTTGACAGCGGTATGGCAATCAAATTGAATCCGGAAAAGCGTCCGAACAGCTTTCTGTTCCGCAGCGATGCTTCCGACGTTGCCCGTGTTGAAAACCGCACCTTTATTGCCTCCAAAAGCAAAGAAGATGCCGGTCCCACAAACAACTGGATTGATCCTGTTGAACTTAAAGCCACAATGA
>CAZOMW010000084.1:2189-7252 GCA_964581135.1 uncultured Oscillospiraceae bacterium | reverse complement strand
AAGATCTGATATGGATCATGATGATCAAACGAAATAAATATCCGGCTGATCCGGTTTAAACTCCGATATATAAACCGGATTGTGCGTACCATATCCGTATGTGAGCCCGGGACACCCAGTGAGCCCTGCTCCATAAAATCCTGCTGAGGATCCACCAGTAAAAGAGCTGTTTTAAGTTTGTCTTCCAAGGCAGGTGGCGATTTCGACTCAACTGCCTGAAGCAAAACCTCATGCCGGTTCAGCGGGTTGTCAATGCGTCCGACAGCTGCCAAATCAACGATACTTGCTAAAGATAAATCTGCAGCGTTCATAGCTATACCTGCTTTCTAAAAACTTAGTTAAACATTTGAAACATATAAACTGATAACGTTTCAAACGTTTCATTAACTTTATACAATTTGCTTAATTCACATTCATTAATGATATCCAATTCATTGATGATGTGCAAAATGAACGCTAAAATATACCAGGTTGCACAAAACAAATAAGATTATTCTGTGATATAAACAGCTGCTCGTCTTGGCATGGAATTTGCTTATAGTATATTAGGCAAGACGTTATAACATGAATCACAAAAATCAACGGAGGTTATTTATGAAGAAGCACATCACTATCGTTCTCGCCCTGATTCTTTCCCTGTCCCTATTTACCGGCTGTGGAACAGCTGCAGTGACAACTACGACGTCGTCAACATCGACAACTGCAGCAGCCGCAACTACTACACCAGCTAAATCAGACTCACTTGATAAAAGTAATCCTGTCAAAATCGGCATCACAGCTCCTTTAAGCGGAGATCGTTCTCTTGAAGGAGAGTATGCTAAAAAAGCAATTGATATTGTTGTGCCTGAAATAAATGCAGCAGGCGGAGTGCTCGGCAGAGAACTCGTTGTGGAAGTTCAGGATTCACAAGGTAATGATATCGGTGCTGTAAATGCTTATCTTAAATGGGCTTCAGATCCTGACATTGTTGCAATTATCGGGCCAGATAGTTCTAACGATGATATTGCAATTGCAGATTCAGCTGCCCGCTCAAAAATTCTTACAACTGTTCAGGGATCGAGCCCTACACTTCAAAAAATTTGCGAAGAACACGAGTGGATGTTCCAACTTCGGCCAGTTGATTCTA
This sequence comes from uncultured Oscillospiraceae bacterium, assembly GCA_964581135.1. Taxonomy (GTDB): domain Bacteria; phylum Bacillota; class Clostridia; order Saccharofermentanales; family UBA5734; genus JAXGXQ01. The sequence goes on along the minus strand of CAZOMW010000084.1, from coordinate 6,126 downwards.
CAATGTGCGCTGCTTTAATGGCTTATGCCATGGACGAACTTGGTCATAAGAAATTTACATTCATTCATGGTACTGAAACAGCTTCAGCAGATCAGGCAAAACTTTTTAAGAATGCAGTATTAGCTCGCGGCGGAGAAGTAATTAATGATATTTCTTTTACAGCCGGTATGAAAGATTTCACTGCACAGCTTACACAGGCAATGGCTGATGACTCAGATGCACTGGTTCTTTGCGGAGCTATCACAGAAGCAGCTATACTCTGCCAACAGATTTATGCCATGGGTATAGAAAAGCCTGTATTCGGAAATAACACATTCGGTGACACTGTAACCGTGGAACTTGCTGGTAAAGAAGCGATGGAAGGTGTTTACAGTGCAACTCCATGGGTTCCAGACACACCAAACAAAATTGGAAATGATTACGCAAAACAGTATCAAGAAAAATATAATGAGCTATGTGCTAAAGCACCTGCCCAGATCAGGGATCACATCTACACAATCTGTGAGGCTATTAAAACTGCCGGATCTACCGATCGGACAGCAGTAAGAGATGCCATGCTGAAAATCACTGATTTCAAGGGTGCTATTACAACCTATGACTGTAGCCTTAGAGGAAACTGTGGTCGCGGCGGACTCGTTGTTCAGATAAAGGATGGAGTTCTTATGGTTATTCAGGAAGTAACAGAAGGCTGATATCGGATAGTTTTTCTACTATGCCACTGATGCAGGTGGCTGCGGCGGCTGATTATACTGGTATTAACATAAATAGAATAAGCGATCACCAATCCGCTACTCAGCCTTCTGGCAACAGCGCATGGAGAGGTTAACATGATTATTAATAAACCAAATACGTCATTACCTATTATAGCCATTCCTTTAGGTGATGCATCCGGAATCGGTCCGGAAATGGTCGCCAAGATGGCCGCCTCAGGTTTTCTGGAAACAGATGCTAAACCAGTCATAGTCGGTGACAAGAGCGTTCTGGAACGAGGCATGAAAATCGCAGGAGTCAGTTTTGACTTCACTACATGTTCAAGCTTCGAGCAAGCTCTTAGGTGCGACGGAATTGTGTTGCTGCATACAAACACACTCGATGGCTTTGCAGTCAACTTAGGAATTGTCTCGCCGGAAGTTGGTAAAGAAGCAGCTGATAACCTTGTCCGCTGCATCGATGCCTGCAAATCAGGTCTAATTGACGGGTTCTGTTTCGCACCGCTTAATAAGGCGGCAATGAAGCTTGGTGGCTACGAATATGAAAGCGAGCACGAGCTGTTTGGCGAACGATTCGGTGTCACTGGACCATTTGGCGAGATGAACGTGCTTGATGGGCTATGGACCTCCAGAGTAACCAGCCATATCCCGTTAAAAGATGTCAGCAGCCACCTGACGATTGATCGCGTCGTGGCAGCCATAAATCTCGCTTATGATACTATGTATCGAGCCGGTTATGATGAGCCCCGCGTCGCTATCGCGGCTGTAAACCCGCACGGAGGAGACAGCGGCACCTGCGGACGTGAAGAAATTGACGTGCTTGAAAAGGCTATCAAATTGGTTGCAAAAACCGGACGAACAATTGTCGGTCCATTTCCGGCCGATACTCTGTTTATTAAGGCTTTTGAAGGTGAATACGATGCAGTCGTAACAATGTATCATGACCAAGGCCAGATTGCTCTCAAACTGAAAGGTTTTGAAAGGGGCGTAACGGTGGCTGCAGGTATTCCTTCAGCTATCACGACACCGGCACATGGCACAGCTTACAACATCGCCGGCAAGGGAGTTGCAACTACTTCCGCATTTGAGGAGGCATATAGGATTGCGATCCGAATGGCCCTTCGAGATCGGGAGCTCGTCAGCATAACACCGGAACATTCTTTAGCATAACAACAGAACATTCTTTTTCCTGACACATTGATACACAAAATAACACCCGGCAATCATTATCCAATGGCATTGTCGGGTGTTATTTGTGTGTTAACCGGTCTAATTAAAACCCGAACCAGCCAAATAACTGATACGGGTTTTAAATATCCTTGCAGATTTCCCTGCATATTGTTCGATAAGCAAGGAATATGATGTTTCTATGCGAAATTTTTACGATCTTATTGTAGTAAAGGAGCTTTTCCAGCTGAAAGAATCCGGTCTGCAGCGTCAGCAATACTTAACAGTCTGCGTTCCTGATAAGCCAAACCATAAAATTCAAGTCCTATCGGAACTCCTTGTGGTGCTTCCTGGGTTATTTCTGAAAATCCGCCAGGAATAACAATAGCTGGAAATCCGGTAACAGCTGCGAGCATACCGTTTCTTCCTGCCTGTCCTTCAGGGTTATCAATTTTTACAACCAGCTGGTTCTGATGCGGATACATAAGAGTATCAAGCTTCAGCTCAGTCATTTTTTCAATTATTCTTTTTCTTAATTCTTGCTTCCGAATAATTCGTTTTGCGACTTCCAGATAAGAGAGCTCTCCTCGCAGAGTTTTGGCAATTTTGTATCTTTCTTCCATTACATCAATAAGTTTACCGGAAGCAATCAAATCCTCAACGGACATATTGTTATGTGACTGTAAGAATAAATCTGCAATCTCATACATTCCGTATTCATACATGTCGTAGTCCCTGACGAGTGTTTCCATATCAAGCCCGGGAAGATCAAAATCAACTACTGATGCGCCAGCTTGTTCCAGTTGTGAAACAGCGCTGGAAATCATGTTGTTAACGTCTCTATCATCAGCCACAAAGTTTCTGATAAGTCCAATTCCAACACCGTTCAGGTTTTCAAGCCTTTCATAATAAGTATGATTGCGTACATTGATACGATCTTCTTCGCCCATGATATTAAGTGACTTATCTTCAAGGATTACGTCAAATAGTATCGCCGCGTCCTCTACCGTCCGTGTAATAGGACCCGCAGAACCCTGAGTAATCTTAGAAGGGATCATTCCATCCCCGCTGATCATTTTCCAGGTCGGCCGGAAGCCTACAACTGAACAGGCACTTGATGGCGACCTGACAGAATTGATTCCATCTGTACCGATACCAGCAGCTGAGAAATCAGCGGCTATACTAACCGCAGTCCCAGAAGACGATCCCCCTGCTGTTCTGGTGGAGTCAAACGGGTTGGTCGTCTGTCCCCCAAGCGGACTTTTGCCCATTCCATCAAGCCCAAGCTCTGAAAGGTTGTTTTTGCAAAGAATGATGGCACCTGCTGCCTTGAGTTTTTGTACAAGAATCGCATCCTTAGCCGGATAATAATCCCTAAATAGCAAACAACCGTTTGTGCTTGGCATTCCTGCCACTTCTATCTGATCTTTTAAAGACAGCGGAATACCAAAAAGCGCTCCTTTCGCTAATCCAGACTTGCGTTCATTATCTTTTTGTCTTGCCTCTTCGAGAGCATGGTCATTAACAGTAATTACAGCATTAAGCTGCTTATTATATTTATTTATTCTGCCAATATAGTACTTAACCAGTTCTTCCGATGTAAACAATCCGGTTTCAAGCCCCGATTGAAGCTCTCTGATGGATTTGTTTTTTACAAGTTGTTCATCCATATTTATTCTCCGTCAGCTGGATTGAACGTCAATAAGCGTTTCCGATTTCTTAGCAGACTTGCCCAGATATGCCTCGAGCACCCTCGGGTCTTTTGCCAGAGCTTTAGACTCGCCGCTTAAATTAATATTACCGCGTTCAAGAATATATGCTCTATCAGATACCTTAAGAGCCAGCTTCGCGTTTTGTTCCACCATAAGAATAGGAACGCCAGTTGACTTGTTAATTTCAACAATTCTGGCGAATAGTTCATCTATAATAATGGGAGCCAGACCCATGCTTGGTTCATCAAGCATCAGCAGTTTCGGACTGCCCATCATAGCTCGGCCTATCGCAAGCATCTGTTGCTCTCCTCCTGAGAGACTCCAGGCAAGCTGTCTTCTTCTTTCTTT
>CAZOMW010000084.1:0-2179 GCA_964581135.1 uncultured Oscillospiraceae bacterium | reverse complement strand
TTAAGTCTTGGGAAGAGTTCATAAACTGATTCCTGTTCGTCAGCGTAATTACCTTTCTTCATTCTAAAACCAGTTAAAGCTACAGTACCAATCAGAAGATTTTGCTCAACAGTCAGACCTGGAAAGACGTGCCGTCCTTCAGGCACCTGAATCAATCCTTTTCTGGCGATTTTTTCAGGCTTCAAATGTGTTATTTCTTCTTCGTTGAATATTATATTACCTGTACAGGTTACGGTTCCGGATATACTGTTCAGCAGCGTGGTTTTCCCAGCCCCGTTTGCTCCGATAAGGGCGACCATCTCACCTTTTTCAACATTGATGGAAATCCCATGAAGTGCTTCAATGGCACCGTATTTTGAAATAAGATTGTTAATCTTCAGCATTGAATCCACCTCCCAGATATGCCTCAATCACCTTCTGGTTTGATTGGATCTCAGTAGGATTACCTGTGGCAATCTGAGCTCCGAAATTAAGGACTGTTATTCTCTCGCAAATACTCATGACAAGTTCCATCGAATGCTCTATCAGTAGCACAGCAATATTCTGTTCCGATGCATATCTGATAAGTGACGCAACATATTTTAACTCTTTGTTATTCAATCCGGCAGCGGGCTCATCCAGAAGCAGAACCTTGGGGTGACTTAGCAGTACCCTGATAACTTCGATCAGTTTCTGTTGTCCATAAGATAATTTTCCGATGGATGCGGAAAGATCGACATTTCCTAATCCCGCACACTCGAGAAGTTCCATTACCTCGTTTTCTTTGTCTTCAGTTGTACTTCCTTTTCTATCAGCAAAATCACTTCCTACAATTATATTTGTAGCAATATCGCAACGACCAAGCAGGTGAGGATGCTGAAAAGTTCTACCGATACCGGCTTTCGCTCGTTTATATGTCGGTTTTTTTGTTATATTAATGCCGTCAAATTCAATAGTTCCAGAGCTCACAGGATATATTCCTGTAATTAAATTGATTAGTGTTGTTTTTCCGGCACCATTCGGCCCGATCAGACCAAATATTTTTCCCGAAGCGATCTCAAGAGAGAAATCCTTTGCTGCCGAAACTCCGCCAAAATTTTTGTTGACATTAGTAAGCTTCAGAACGGGCTTTTTCTTTTCTATTCTTGATTCGCTCATAAAGTGCCAAACCTCCTCCTAATATTCCTTCAGGCTGAAAAATCATTAGGAGTATTACTCCAACGCCGTATACCAACTGCATATACTCCTGCAAATCCCTGAATCCTTCTTGAAGAAATGTGATGATAGCTGTTCCGATCATTGCGCCGATCGGAGACATTGTACCTCCGACCATAACCATGATCAGATAAATTGTAGACTGAGCATAAGTGAAGCTGTAGGGACTGAGATAGCCCGAAAGTGATGCATACATTGAACCTGCAGCTCCGCATAGTGCTCCTGAGATTGCGAATGCGATGCTTTTGGTTACTAAACTGTTTATCCCGAGACTGTCAGCAGTCATTTCATTGTCACGTATTGTCATAAAAGAACGCCCGAGAGCCGTATTAAACAATTTATTGACAATTATGGTAGCAATAATGCATACCGGGATAATCACAAAATATTTTGCTGCCCCGGTATCTGCTGAAAAGCTACCGATTTGAAATGTAGGAATGTTCTTCATTCCCATTGTTCCGCCGGTAAGTTTTTCCTCATTCATGAAAAGACCGGAAAGTATGGTCATCAGCCCGATAGAGGCAAATGTGAAGTAATACTGTTTTAATCTGAAAAATGCCACTCCAAGTATAAATGCGGCAATAGCTGTAACTATAATGGCAAGTACAAAACCAGGAATAAATCCCCAACTGGTTCTCGTAAGAACATTGCCTGCAATATATGCCCCGACTCCCCAGAGTCCAGCCTGTGCAAAAGAGTTCTGCCCGCACATTCCCAGTAGAACATATTGACCGAGCACACACAGATACGAAACCATTCCGACACTGATTACGTATATTGCGTAATCAGACGAAATAAATGGAACTATAAATAAAATAAATAATACCGCAATTATCCCTGGAATTGCATTAGGACTAAGTTTCTTTGTTTTAAAGATTCAGTCATCCACATATTTAAATTTTCTTGATTTGGTTTTTTCATATTATATACTGTCAAACCAAATATATATGAAATAGTATTTATATCATTATTTTTTTGTGCCATG
>CAZOMW010000083.1:0-7344 GCA_964581135.1 uncultured Oscillospiraceae bacterium | reverse complement strand
ATCTGGACAAAATGGCCGACATGCAGACTGTCAGCGGTTGGATCAAAGCCAATATAGAATGTAACACCCGGTTTCGCCAGCAGCTCACGGACCTCTGCTTCATGGGTTACCTGTGCCAGGTAGCCGCGGTCTTTCAAGGTGTCGAATACATTCCCGGGTTCATTCTCGATCATAGCTTTTCTCCTCACATTCCAGGCGCCTGTATGCGCACCTTCTGGTCGTCTGCCTTTTCTGTCAACCAGGCAGTCTGCCCTGCGGTCAGGCGTCAAAGTTCATTCAATTTTAACTTGTGATTACTGGTGTGTCAAAGTCTGCACCGGCTGGTAAACCGGCGGCAAAAAACCAGAGGTCAGTGGCAAGGCGGTCCAGGGCTGCCATACGCACTGCGGCGGGTTCTTTGAATTCCAGAAAATCAGAGCCTCGTGTAACTACGGGCAGGCTGGCATGTTTTCGCATCAATTTAAGCAGATAGCGACCACGGCGGTCGAAAGCCAATACCCTCAGATAACGTGGGCCACCGGTGGCATCGAATAACGCCAGATCCTCACGGGTAACACCGGCCAGTAACGCGATCAACGCCCTTTGTACTCTGGTGGCGGGAAAACGTCTGGTAGCTGCCGCAGCCAGCAAATCAGCGAGCAAACCCGCTGAATCCTTAGCCGGTCGGGCTGCCATCTGCCGGAGTCGACGGCCAAGCCCTTCTTCCATGCCTGAGATCTGATCCAGCTCTTCACCGGTTCTACTGCCCAGCAGCGACAATAAGGCAGGCGCGAAAAATTCGGGGAAAACCGGTCCCTGACCGACAGTAATGCTTTGCAGCAGAATGCCCAGAGCCGGCGCCGGCATATGGCCGGACAACCCCTGCAGCAATGCTGCCGGGCTGCCGGCATGTTGCTCAATTGCGCGGCGAATTGCTGTCGCGCTGGCCGGACCGGTTGCTTCTGACAGCAACTGACCCCTGTAATCCTGGCCGCTACGGGCGTGGGTCCAGGGCTGCAAACGCCGGGATTCGTTGCGTAAGAGAGCTTTTAAATACTCGATCGCAAGGATATTATTCGGAGTCCTAAGCAGCTCAGCGAGATCGGGTTCTTCGGCAACGGCAGCAAGTGCTTGCTGGCGGGCGGCAGGGAAGGCCAGCCCTGCGTCCAGTCCTGCCCGGAGGCTCTCTTTAAATGCCGGAGGCTCCGCTACCAGAATTTCAGCAACTTTTTTGAGCGCGGCCAGATCACCTGCCTCACTGCCGAAAACCAGATTTCCAACGACGCCTGTTGCCTGCAGACATTGTACTGCGCCAGTCGCGAATCTTTCGGCGCTGGCGGCGGCATAGACGAAAGGCAGCTCAATCACCAGGCTTGCGCCCTGAGCTAGTGCCATCCGGGCACGGGTCCATTTATCAACCACAGCCGGTTCGCCGCGTTGGGTAAAGCTACCGCTCATAACAACTACCAAAGCCGTGTCATCGCCGAAGCGGGCTTTTACCGCTTCGTACTGCAGCATGTGACCTTTATGGAATGGATTGTATTCAGCTATGATGCCAACTGTTTTCATGTTGATCATTATAACAACCCTTTGGCAGCAGGTCACTTTTTGCTATGATGTTGTAATAACGTAAATCAGGCAATTAGTAAAGGCGGTGCGCGCTTTGGCATCCAGGTCTCAAAAAAGAACGCTTATCGGGCTGCTGATAGTAATTATTTTTCTTGCTGCGGCCGGCATACTGGCAAGTCGGTATCTGCGTCGTGCCGGACCTCTGGCAATCAGCTTTGAGAGCAGCTACCCAGGTGCTGCGGTTCAGGGGTTTATTTATGATGATCCGGAAATAATTGAGCGGCTGCAAATACGAGCAAGCACTCTGTTGCTGACTGAACAAGGCTGGATCAGTTCACTGAGAATTGAAGGTCCGGAGCTCGGCCAGCCGGCAGAACCGACTATGGTTCTGAATGCGATGGATCAGCTGGCAGCTTCACGGGCTGCACTGGAAGGCGCTGATCTTACGGCATTGCGAGCAGAACTGGCCAGGATCCGAAGCACTTTGATTAATGAGGACGGCCTGGTTGCCGCGGCAACAACTGTAAATTCTGACGGAACAATAACGCGCTCCAATGGCTTTGCCAATGCTCCCACACTTGCCTGGCTTCGTCTGCTGGCAGAAACCTATCAGGAAACCGGTTCACCTGAGGTTCTGCAGGAGCTGAGGACCGCTTCCGATGCTTTTCTGGCCCGAGTCGGGCCTGATGGACTTTTACCGGCAGATACCGATCTGATGGTACTTAAACAACCGCCGCCGCCTGATCCGGAGGCAACGCCGACGCCCAGACCCTCATCGGAACCGACGCCTGTTGTTGAAAGCATCCGTCGGGTAATCCGGATTGCCGATATTGATCTGTACGCAATCCAACTGCTGCAGCCACTGGATGAACGCTGGCACCTGGTTTTTAACCGCAGCCGGACATTGCTGGAAAACGCTGTGCTGACAGGTCCGGAGCCTTTGTTTCAGTATGCCTATGACCCGGGAATTGAAGACTACATCGGCTTTGACGGCACTCAACCGGTAATTGATACTGAAGACTCTCTGGCCGCATTACTCCATCTATATGAAGCCGGCGGTCAGCTGCCTCAGACTTTGACCTATCTGCGCAACCGGTTTTATGAAACCTCTGTCCTGCCCGAACAGATAAACCGGGCAACCGGGGCGGCGGTCGACGACAGTGAATGTATTGCAGGCTATGCGCTGTTGGCCAGAATTGCCCGGATAACGGCTGATCACAGCCTTTACGAACGCGCTGCCGAACGGCTGATCTGGCACACCGCAACCAATACCCGCAGCGAAGCGTACGGTGCGGTTTTCCGTACTGATCCGGACAGCCGCGTCCGTGTTACAGCTCGTGACAACCTGCTTGCAGTACTGGCCTTAGCTTCCCCTGAAGATGCCTAAGGTAACAATTTATTACGAAAAACGGTACAGCACTGATTCTTATGACTTGAAAACTTAATATTCTTGAATTCTCAAACTAAACGAATTAACCGATTATATGTTAAAATGACAATGTTTATTCATGTTTTCCACTAAATACTGACAGCGAGAGGAAGTGAATTTCATTGCAGAACGTGATCGAACTCAAATCTGAGATGGATCGATTGTTCTCCAGTCTCGGCGGTGTTCTTGCCGCGCGGGCTGTTTTTAATGACGATGACGAAATTGTGGAAATCCATATACTCAGTGACCTCACTAAGTCTCCGAAACAGTTGAGCCGCGATATCCAGTCTGCTGCAATGGCAGCTTTCGGGATGAACATCGATTACAAGCTCATCAGTATCGCTCAGGTTGACAGCGAGGTGGTAGGGAAGCCGGCAGCGCAGGTTAATCCACGCTTAAGCATCGGCAAAATCCTGATCGGGCTGGAAAGCCAGTCGCTTGAGGCTACTGTAACTCTGCATTACGGCGATAAATTCTACGAGGGAACCAGCCGCGGCCCACTGGCGGCACGCAGCCGCGTAAGCGCGACTGCCGCTGCAGCCATTCAGGCTCTAAAGAAATATTTCGGCCCTAATATCAATATTTCCCTGATCGAATATCAGCTTCAGACGATCGCCGGCAATGATTGTTACACCGTTGCTGTTTCGTGGTCGGATGGTGTGCGTGAAAGCACCCGCTACGGGATTGCACCTCTTTGCGGACCTGAATCTGAGGTTAAGGCGATAGTCCGTGCCATACTCTCAGCTGTAAACCGGGCTGTGACTTTCTGTGAGACCAAAGTCCCCTGACAGCCTGAGCCTACGGGATTCTACCAACCCGCTCAAGCTCGGTGGCAAAGATCGGTAGTTTAAGACGTTTGGAATGACAGACTGGTGAAGCGTAGCGGAACAACCTGCTTGAATAGCGAAGGAGCAGAGTCCTGTATAGGAGGTTGTTCACGGTGAAAATTAAAAACGCCCTGGGAGTCCTTGCCGCTTTATTGGCTCTTATTCTCTCAACCGGCGCCAACTGGCGTATTCTCTGATCCAGAGGAACCCGGCGGCCATCGGCCGCAGTCACTGAATGCCGGTCTGTCATTTCAAAATATTTAATCAGCATGCAGGAGAACCACATCCCGCTGTGGCAAGACAATTCTGCCGGAGGCGGATAACTGCACAGAAACCCGTGAAAGGCATTTGCGCGAATGTCGGAAACTAAGAACAGAAGTCTGAAAGTTTATATATATCTGATCATAATCATCGGCTTTGCTTTGCTGCTGGGCTTAACCTTTACGAGGCTGGATACACTTGTTCCGGTTCTGCCCGGGGTCGCTTTCCTTGCGTTTCTGGCTGTAATAGCTGAATCACAGGGCATCGCGATCGATGACGATAAGGCTATTTCGATTTCTTTTGCGATTAATATCAGTGCCCTGTTGCTGTTCGGAATCACAGCTGCCGCCTGGGTATCCTTCGCTACCGCTTTCTTTGCCATCGTTGATATTGGCCGCGGCCGCAAACAACATTTTCTCAACACTCCGATTTATAAATTTCTGTTCAACGCCGCGAACTACATGATTTCCATCATTGCCTGCGGTCTGGTTTTCGAGCTGCTGGGCGGCTCTTACCTTCGCCACCTCAATCTGATAGGTTTTGAACGTACCTTTGTTTATATTGCGGGCATGCTGCCGGCAATAATCACTGGCATGGCAGTGTATGTATTTATTAACACAGCAATTGTCATGGTCTATTTCGCGCTTCAGGATCCTGCGAACAAGTCAGTCCTGAGCGACTGGTTCCGGATTTTTTCCTGGTCGGCTGTCAGCATGCTCTGTGTCGGTGCCCTGGGGGTGCTGCTAGCCCTTGTTTATTATTCTTTCGGAGGCTGGGCTGTATTACTCTTTTTTGCCCCCTTTATGCTTTTCCGTTATGCTTATGTCGGCTTTTCCTCGGTTCAAAAGGGCTATCTTGACACAATTCAGGCCTTTTCAGCCGCACTGGAAGCCAAGGATAAATACACTGTCGGTCACGCCCGGCGGGTGGAGCGTTACTGTGAAATAATCGCCCGTGAACTGAACCTTTCAAACGACCGTACCAAGGTGCTTAAATATGCGTCTTTACTGCATGATATCGGTAAAATCGGCATCAGCGAACAGATTCTCAACAAGGATGGTCTGCTGACTGACGATGAATACGAAGAAGTCAAAAAGCACCCTGTTATCGGCGCTCAGATGCTGGAAGGAATCGAGTTTCTGCATCGTGAGGTAAAGATAATCCGGGCGCATCATGTTCATTATGACGGCAGCGGCTATCCGGATGATTGCGGGGAAGACTCAAAATTACTCGAAGCCCGGATCCTCAGTGTAGCTGATTCCTTCGACGCAATGACTTCAGACCGTTCATACCGCAAGGCGATGACCTGCGACGAAGCATACGCAGAGCTGCGAGCCTGCAGTGGTTCCCAGTTTATGCCGGTGGTTGTTGAGGCCCTGATCAGCGGACTCACACGTGAACAGCAGAAAAATGCAAAGGTGGTTTTGCGCCAGGAAGTATTGCAGTGATTATCAGCGCGGCCTTACTGGGAACAATAATCGCTTTGCTGCGAGGCGGGCGATTTTCAAATTTATCACGACTGCGGATACAAGCCCTGGTACTGCTGTTTATCTCAGCAGGTTGCGAAGCAATGGCCGCGAACGGTGGTGCTGCCTGGATAGCGAACTCACTGGCGTCGCTGATTGGCATTCCCCGCAACGCACCTGCCTATCTGGCGGCAGCCTTTGGCAGGGCGGCCTGGCTGATAACGCCCGCAGCAACTGATTTTTTCTTATTACTGCTTGCACTGATCCAGTACAGTACAGTACTTATATTCATCGCTCTTAATATCCGACTTGCCGGTATGGGTCTGCTAATGACCGGCAGCATCATGAACGGTGCTGTAATTCTGGTAAACAGCGGCCGCATGCCGATCGGTTCGCTGCTCAGCCGTTTTGGAACTGAGGCCCGGGAACGGGTTGAAGCCGCGCCGCATTATCTTTTCGCCAGCGGCAGCGAGCCCTTGGTTTTTCTGGGTGACTGGCTGCCGGTCTGGTCTTTCGGCTGGTACATGATCAGCATCGGTGACATTTTCATCGCCGTTGGGGTTGTAATATTGATTAATTCCCTCCTTAAACCGCAAACGATTACGGCTTTTCACCCTTCTATGGTTGAATCCGACGCTGATTACATTTATACTAAAGAGCGCTCAGTACTAAACAAGAAGGGGTTGATCAATCATGGACTTTATGAAAACAATTTTTGCCAAAGCGAAGGCCGACAAAAAAACGGTAGTTTTACCGGAGTCAACCGATCCGCGTATGCTGGAAGCAGCTTCCCGCCTGTTGAAAGAGGGAATAGCAAATATCGTTCTGATCGGGAACAAGACGGAAATTGAAAAAGCAGCACCGCAATGGGACATCACAGGTGCGCAGATTATAGATCCACTGACAAGTGAAAATTTCGAAGACTTTGTCACAACGTTCTACGAAATGAGAAAAGCTAAAGGTGTTACGCCGGAATCAGCGCGTGAAACCATGCAGGACGCTCTTTATTTCAGTGTTATGCTGGTAAAGAAGGGTCTGGCTGACGGCATGGTGGCCGGTGCTGTAAACAGTACTGCTAATACCCTGCGACCGGCACTGCAGATACTCAAAACCGCGCCCGGCGTTAAAATGGTTTCTTCCTACTTCATGATGGTCGTACCTGAATGCGAACTGGGTGCCAACGGCACTTTCCTGTTCTCTGACTGTGCTCTGGTGGAGAACCCCTCGGCTGATCAGCTTTCCGAAATAGCTGTTTCATCAGCGGCTTCCTTTGAAGCTCTGACAGGCGAAAAAGCCAATGTTGCCATGCTTTCCTATTCAACCTATGGCAGCGCCAAAAGCGAGTTGACCGAGAAGGTTATTGAAGCCACCCGCCTTGCAAAGGAAAAAGCTCCTCAGATCAACCTTGACGGTGAACTGCAGCTTGATGCCGCGGTTGTTCCTTCAGTCGGCAAATCCAAAGCAGCTGGCAGCCCGGTCGCCGGTTCTGCCAACGTTCTGATTTTTCCCGACCTCAACGCAGGCAATATTGGTTATAAGCTGGTGCAACGCCTTGCCGGAGCAGACGCTTACGGCCCGATAACCCAGGGAATTGCCGCACCGGTCAACGACCTGTCGCGCGGCTGCAATGCCGATGATATCGTTGGTGTTGTCGCCCTGACTGCTGTTCAGGCTCAAGCCGTGAAGAAATAAAATTTTATGTGTAACGAAGGAGTCAGTTCCATGATTGTTCTGGTTATCAATGCCGGCAGCTCATCGCTGAAATACCAGCTGATGAGAGCCGAAGACGGCGAGATTCTCGCCAAAGGCCTGG
>CAZOMW010000082.1:0-7384 GCA_964581135.1 uncultured Oscillospiraceae bacterium | reverse complement strand
CTCATGTTCGGCCTGATGTGGCTGCTGATGATCCGCCCGCAGAAGAAGAAAGAAAAAGCTTTGCGTGAGCAGATCAATGCCATGACAGTCGGTGACAATGTACTTACAATCGGCGGTCTCGTAGGCCGGATTGTGAATATGCGTGACGATGAAGTCACTATCTCTACCAGCGTTGCCAATACTCTGGTAACTTTCAAGAAGAATGCCATCAGCACTGTTATCAAACCCGTCACCGAGTAAGCAAACGCAACTTCCAGGAGGACAGTATGTCACATATCAAAACAATTATTAACGGCTCGATTAAAGCGCCAGTCAGCGGCAAAGCCTGCGGCGAATGCCAGACTTCCTGCCAGTCTGCCTGCAAAACCAGCTGTACCGTTGCCAATCAGCAATGTGAGCAGGTCAGCAAATAATTCTGCTGGATCCGCCCGGCTGCAATTGCGGCTGAATTCCTGTTGTCGGCGCCCAGCGCACCAGATTGACTGAACAGTGAGAGGCCAATCCTTTCACTGTTTTTATTTACAAAAATATTTACCGGCAAAAAAGCCGGCTGACTACCCCCGGGGAGGCTGTTTTGGTTCATTTATTTACTTTCGCAGAAGATCATCTGGCTTTCGATTCTGAAACAGGTGCTTTACATCTGCTCGATGAAGTTTCCTACGCTGTAATGGCTGAATTCGTCAAGACCGATGGCCAAAAGCTGGCTGATGAGGTGATTAACAGGCTGAGCGCGCAGTTTGGTGAACAAGCTGTGAGCGAGACGCGGGCGGAAATTATCGGCCTGATTGAAGCGGGCACATTATTCGCCCCGGCTCAGGAAGTCTCGCTGGAACAGCTGTATCCTCAGAAACCTCTGATTAAATCAATGTGTCTGCATATTTCGCACGACTGCAATCTGCGCTGCCGATACTGCTTTGCGGGTACAGGCGACTTCGGCACCGGTAAGCGGATGATGCTCACCGAAGAGACCGGGCGCAAGGCTATCGACTGGCTGATTGAAGTCTCCGGACCACGCCATAATCTGGATATTGATTTCTTCGGCGGCGAACCGTTAATTAACTGGCAGGTTGTAATTGCCCTGACTCACTATGCCGAAGAAGCGGGCTCCAGGGCCGGTAAGAATATCCGTTTGACAATCACAACCAATGCGTTAACCCTGGATGCTGAAAAAACCGCTTTTATAAATGAGCATATGAAAAACTGCGTTCTAAGTATTGACGGCCGGCCTGAGGTTCATGACCGCATGCGCCCTGATGCCGGCGGCAAAGGGTCCTATGAGCGGGTAATGTCATCAATCCGTAAATTTGTCGCCGAACGCGGGAATAAAGAATATTATGCCCGCGGCACATTTACCCGCCACAATCTTGACTTTGCCGACGACGTAATGCATCTGGCCGAACAGGGCATTGATCAGATTTCACTGGAGCCTGTTGTTGCTTCTGATGGCTGCGGCTATGAGCTGCGTAGGGAAGATGTGCCGGCTATTCTGGCTGAGTATGAACGGCTGGCGCTGAAACTCGCAAAAAGCCGCGAGCAGGGCAGAGCCTTTAATTTTTTCCATTTTATGATTGACACAGAGCACGGCCCCTGTGCCTACAAACGCCTTAAAGGCTGCGGTGTCGGCAGTGAATACTGCGCTGTGACTCCTGATGGCGATATCTACCCCTGCCATCAATTTGTTGGTCAGGAGGAATTTTGTCTGGGCAATGTTCATTCTGAACCGGTCGAGCTCGAGCCGAATATTTCGGCAGCGTTTGCCGAACTGATTGTGCCGAATAAACCGGAATGTCAGAAATGCTGGTCGCGGTATTTCTGCAGCGGCGGCTGTGCAGCTAACGCTTATGCTGCGACCGGCAACATTAACGGTTTGCATGAAATCAGCTGTGAGCTGCAAAAGAAAAGACTGGAGTGCGCCTTGTGGCTGAAAGTCCGCGCGGTACAGCAAGGCTCACAGACAGAGAATAATTCAAGCCGTAAATCATAAAAACCAGCCGATTTCTGCTGATAAATAAAAAGCGCGCTGAATCCAGAGGATAGATGAAAAACAAGCCTAATGTTACCGGAATAGATTTCGAACGCCAGGAACGTCAGCCTTATCATAAAGGCTTTTTCGGACGGTTAGTCACCATTATCATTACTCTGATCGGTATTTTATTTGTTGCCTGGTTGCTTTTCAATCCGGTAAAGGTTCGTCCTGCAGCTGTCGACTACGTAAAAGAATTTGATCGCATTGCCGCAGCCCGGGGTATTCCGGAACGCCTGGGGGCAGTGCTTGCTTTAGATAACGGCAAGACAGATTATTCGCTGCCGGAATCAGGTTTGATCCTGACTGTCAGGCAGGATCCGGATGGTTATGTAACTGCCCTGGAATTAAAATCCGACCCGCAGATTTCTGCTGCTGAGGGCTGGCAGAAACTGTCAGCGACAGATCTGCGGGATCGTTTACTGCTCATACTGAAAGCTCTGGACAGCAGTTGGACTCATACCGGACTTTACAATGCTTTCGACAGCCTTGGTGTTGATCTGGATCAACCTCTAAGTGCCCAGCAGCTGGGTACAAAGACGGTTGAAGCAGCAGGCCTGGAGTTTCATCTGACTCATAGTCAGGATATGTTCATTTTCAGTGCCCTACTTGACATCCTGACAGAATAGGATACTCTTCCAGAAACAACCTGATTAAATCTGAATATTTAAAATTCAGTCAAGCTGACAGCAGGATTCCGGCTGCTGACAACGAACTATATAAGCAGAGGCTTTACCGGGAGGATACATGGCCAAAGCACGGATACCAGAACAGATTGTCGAAGAGATTCGGGCCCGCAACGACATAGTGGCCGTAGTGGAGCAGTATGTGCGCCTTGAGAAGCGCAGCGGCGCCAATTTCTTTGGCTTGTGTCCGTTTCATCGCGAAGATACACCGTCATTTTCCGTTTCACCGGGCAAACAGATTTATTATTGCTTTGGCTGCCATAAAGGCGGCAATGTAGTCGGTTTTATTATGGAGATCGAGAAAACCAGTTATCCGGAAGCCTTGCGGTTTCTGGCTGAACGAGTTGGAATTGAGATTCCGGAAGCTGATGACGAACAAACACGCCGACGTTCTGAACTGCTGGCAAATTTGTCGGCAATCATGCTGGAAGCCGCTCGCTATTACTATACTGTACTACAGGGCGAAGCCGGCGCTGAAGCGCGCGCTTATCTGACCCGCCGCGGTGTCAACGAAAGTACACGACGCAGATTCGGTCTTGGCTGTGCCAGTAAAGACTGGGACGGGCTTTATCGACATGTACGGGCAAAAGGCTTTACAGATACAGAACTGCTGCTGAAATCCGGTCTGTTCCGCAAAGGCCGCAATGAGGGATTGTATGACTTGTTTCGTGGCCGGCTTATGTTCCCGATCTTTGATGTGCTGGGGCGTGTAATAGCTTTCGGCGGTCGGGTGCTGGACGATTCACAGCCCAAATACATTAACTCTCCGGAAACCCCGCTTTATACGAAAGGACGTCATCTGTACGCGCTGAATATCGCCAAGACCAGCCGCGCCGGCCACCTTGTTATTGTTGAAGGTTATATGGACGCGCTTTCGATGCATCAGGCAGGTATCGACTCGGCCGTTGCCGCGCTGGGGACGGCCCTGACCCCTAATCAGGCACTAATGGCCCGTAAATACACAGAAAATGTTGTAATCGGCTTTGATGCTGATGCAGCTGGTCAGAACGCGGCTATCCGCAGTCTGGATATTCTGGCTGCACGTGGAATCAAAGTTTCAGTACTTATGGTTCCGGATGGCAAGGATCCGGATGATTTTATCAGGCTGCACGGACCGGAACGTTTTCAGGCGTTAATCGATCAGGCTCTGCCATTGATGGACTTTAAACTGTTTGTCGCCCGCAGGAACAATACTCATGGGGATGCGCTGAATATTCTTGATTTTCAGAATGAAGCCTGCTCAATTCTGGCGGTTGAGGAAAACATAGTGGTTCGAGAGCTTTACGCTGCCAGAGTGGCTGAAATTCTGCGTACTTCAACCGAAAGCGTCGTTGCTGAGGTTGAACGCAGACGACATAAGACCGCGGCTGAACCGCAGCGGGATTTGCTGCGTGAACGTCTGATGGCAAACGAACAGAATAGAACAGGAACCGGAGACGATGAAAACGTGCATTCAATCACCCGACTTGAGGTTTTTCTGTTGACACTCCTGGCAAGTGAGCCTGAATTACTGTCGCAGCTGGAACCTGAACTACGGCCCGAAAATTTCACAGCCGGCGCAGGCAAGCAGCTGGCTGAACTGGCTTTGCCATTGATTCGCGCGCAAACGCTGACCCCGGCAGGTCTGATTGACCTGGCCGCGGATATGGAAACAGCCGGCAAACCGCTGCGGGATATCCTAGCTCAGGCTGCCATGAGTATGACACTGACGGATACCAGAAGCGCGCGCCTGGAAGCAGCAAGAGAATTCTGGAAACGGCACCGTTTGAATCATATGAAACAGGTTAAGGACGAAATCAACATTAAAATAGAGCAGGAAACTGATCCGGAAGCTCGCGAAGAGCTGAAGGAACAATTATTGCAGCTGACTGCGGAAATCAATAAACGCGGTTAATTTGGCACAAACCAGGAATTCAGGCCTTCCGGCCTTTAAAACACGGAGGAACGTAAAGCAATGGCAACTGAAAAGAAACCCGGTCTGCTCACGGAACTGGTCAATCGGGCTAAGGCAGACAATAATCAACTGTCTTACAAAGATGTAATGAGCGCTATCGAATCATCCGATATCGACCTGGAACAGGCCGAAAAGGTATTCGACAAACTGGAATCTCTGGGCATTGAAGTTAAAGCTGACAACGTAGTGGAGGAGGAAGTTGCTGTTGAAAGCGATAACGACCTGTCCAATGTTGACGGCATTGGTATTGATGATCCGGTACGCATGTACCTTAAAGAAATCGGCAAGGTTCCGCTACTGACTGCGGACCAGGAAAAAGAACTGGCAATGGCAATGGGCGCCGGAGACATGTCAGCCAAGGACAAACTATGCGAAGCCAACCTGCGACTGGTTGTAAGTATCGCCAAACGTTATGTCGGCCGTGGTATGCAGTTCCTGGACCTGATTCAGGAAGGCAACCTTGGCTTGCTGAAAGCTGTCGATAAATTCGACTATACTAAGGGATTCAAATTCAGCACTTACGCCACCTGGTGGATTCGGCAGGCGATTACTCGCGCGATTGCTGATCAGGCCCGCACAATCCGCATTCCTGTGCACATGGTGGAGACAATCAACAAGCTGATTCGGGTTCAGCGTCAACTGATTCAGGAGCTCGGGCGTGAGCCGGAAGCGGAAGAGCTGGCCAATGAACTGGGCATGACCGTAGAAAAGGTTCGTGAAATCATGAAGATTTCGCAGGAACCGGTTTCGCTCGAAAAGCCGATCGGGGAAGAAGAAGACAGCCATCTCGGCGATTTCATACCAGATGATGATGCTCCTTCACCGGCAGATCAGGCAGCGTCAAATCTGTTGAAAGAACAGCTGCTGGAAGTCCTGAAAGGCCTGACGCCACGGGAAGAGAAAGTATTGCGCCTGCGTTTCGGTCTTGATGACGGGCGCACCCGAACTCTGGAAGAGGTCGGCAAGGAATTCAACGTCACGCGCGAACGCATTCGCCAGATCGAAGCCAAAGCTTTACGCAAAATGCGTCATCCAAGCCGCAGTAAAAAGCTGAAGGATTATCTGGATTGAGCCGGGAGCTGCAAATAAACAACGCGAAGATTCGAAAAAGGCCGGCACTTTCACAGCGTTTACAGATGGTGGCTGATTTGCTGCCGCCGGGACGTCGCTTGATTGACGTCGGCACAGACCACGCCTATCTGCCGGTTTGTGCAATTCTGGACAGCCGCTTTAATGAAGCTGTGGCAGCTGATATCCGTGAGGGTCTGCTGCTCAAAGCCGCAGGTAATATAGAGCGCTTCGGCTTAAGCAACAAAATCAGTCTCAAGCAGACAAACGGTTTATCCGGCTTCGAGCAGAAGCCGTCTGACGTTGTGGCAATATCGGGACTGGGCGGGCTGGAAATGATTGATATCATAAAGGCAGCGCCAGCGATCTGGCCGCTGTTGGTGCTGCAGCCGCAGAAAAGCGCAGCGCAGTTGCGGCGCTTTCTGACTGAAAGCGGTTATGAGATCAAAGATGAAAGGCTTTGCCTGGACGGCAACCGCATATATACAGCCATGCTGGCTGAATACAGAAGCTCGAATCTGAAGCCTTTGGTTCTGGATGCTGTTGATTGCTATCTGGGTCCTGTTTTAAGGCGGGAACAGCCGCCGCTGTTTGCCGGTTATCTGAAAAAACAACGGGAACAGGCGTCATTCATCAGCCGCAAGGATCCAGAACTGAAAGCAATGGTTGAAACGATGGATCAGCTGTTGGCGGCACTGGCAGTTGTTGAACCGCCACTGAGCCGCAAATGAGTCGCAAATGATCCGCAGATAAGGAGAGCAGATAAGGAGATCTGAAATGCAACTTGCTGAATTGCTTACTGGTCTGGACAAGCTGATACCTTTTCGTTATGCAGAAGACTGGGATAAAGTCGGGCTTCATATCGGTAATCCTGCCAGCGTGATTAACCGCGTTCAGGTCGCGCTTGACCTGACAGCTGAATCAATCACTGCAGCTGTACACTTTCAGGCTGACTTGCTGCTTGTACATCATCCGCCGATTTTCAGCC
The DNA here is from genome assembly GCA_964581135.1 of uncultured Oscillospiraceae bacterium. Classification (GTDB taxonomy): domain Bacteria; phylum Bacillota; class Clostridia; order Saccharofermentanales; family UBA5734; genus JAXGXQ01. The sequence continues at coordinate 665 of CAZOMW010000082.1, read as the reverse complement.
CTCTGAATGGCCTGCGCTCTGACCAGCCGGTGGAAAGACCTGTTTTGGCTGCTGTGCAGGCGGGCCTGTCTGTCGTTGCCTTGCATACAAATCTGGATGCGGTTCCCGGCGGTGTACCTGATCAGTTTGCTGAATTAATAGGACTTAATGATGTTATTACATTAGCACCACTATCAGAAACTATTGTTAACGATGATACAGACCGGAAAACAGCCGAAAAGATTTCTGATTCTTGGAAAAAAAGATACTTTACTTTGCCGGGATTCGGCCGCACCGGTATGTTGCCACAGGCTCTGAATCTGGCGGATTTGCTTCAGCTTTTACGAGAAAAACTGGGTTCAGAGTATTTGATGCTGGCAGCAGGCAGCAATAACTTGACAGCCGGCAAGAAAGAGGTTCAGAGGCTGACAGTATGCCCCGGCAGTTATGACCCGTCCTGGACACCTTTATTACGCGCCCAGGGCTGCGAGGCCTTGATCGTCGGCGAAATCAAATATCACGACCGTCTGTTAGTCACTGCTGAAGGAATTAGTGTTATAACCGTAGGTCACGACGTTTCAGAGCGTGTTGTACTGCAGCCCCTGGCTGATCTGCTGACCGCACGCTGGCCGCATTTGGAGTTTGCTGTCGACGCCGGATTCGATTATAATAAAAAAGCTTTCTGA
>CAZOMW010000081.1:0-7411 GCA_964581135.1 uncultured Oscillospiraceae bacterium | reverse complement strand
GACCCGCACCGAGATAGCCCGAAAACTGGGTTTTAACAGCTTTACAGAACTTGGCTACCTGCGTATGGAGCGTTATGACTATGGCCGTAACGAGGTGGAAAATTTCCGCGAGCTGGTTGTTTCTTACATAGTGCCTTTAGCAACTGAAATCAGGCGTTTACAGCGCCGGCGCCTTGGTGTCGACCGGCTTTACCACTATGACCTGCCCTGTCTTTCACCACAGGGGAATCCGACACTCGTTGTACGGCCGGATCAGTTGTCGCAAACCGCAGGCAGGGTTTTCAGGACACTATTCGACAAATCCCCCTCGTTCTTATACAGTGTGGACCGGCGTCGCTTTATGGATCTGGAAGCTCGCCCGGGCAAGGCCGGCGGCGGTTATTGTGAAACCATCCATTCGGCCGAACTGCCGTTTATTTTCATGAATGCCAGTTCAACTCATGAAGACGTCACTACTCTTATGCATGAATGCGGCCATGCCTATGCCAGCATAGTCAGTCTCAGTGAACGGCGGCTGACCATACTGCATCAACCGTCAATTGACATCAGTGAGATCCATTCCACAGCAATGGAATATCTGACATATCCTTACATGGATAATTTCTTCGGCGAGGAAGCTGAAGACTATACCTTGCTGCATATGTCGCAAAGCCTGCTGTTCCTGCCCTATGCCTGCCTGGTCGACGAATTCCAGCATCATGTCTATGACAAACCAGAGCTGTCGCCGGCAGAGCGTAACGAGCTGTGGCGCGATCTGGAGCGTAAGTATCAGCCGGCGCTCGAATACCGTGAGGATGAGCACTTTGGCAGCGGCCGGGCCTGGCAGAAGAAAGAGCATATCTACACAGCGCCGTTTTACTACATCGATTACGCGCTGGCACATATCAGCGCCTTACAGTTCTGGATTCTGGCTCAAAGCAAGCCGAAAAAGGCTTTGGAAAAATACAACGCCCTTTGTGCCGCCGGCGGTGAGCTTACGTTCTATGAGTTGCTGGCAACAGGCGGGCTGGATTCGCCATTCGCACCGGAAACATTTAAGCATGTCGCTTACCAGACCAGCAGTTTTCTGGATTTATAATTGCTTTAAGAAATGAGGACATAAACAGATAATGAAACTGATACTCGCAACGCGTAATGAAGATAAAGTTAATGAAATTGTCGAAATTCTCGGCTGGCCGCGAGCCGATGTCCAGACTATGGATGAGGCCGGCCTGACAGAAGAAATCGAAGAAAACGGCGCTACCTACGAAGAAAACGCCTTGATTAAAGCGCGTGCTGTTCATAGCAAAACGGGAGGCATAGTAATAGCTGATGATTCCGGGCTAAACATTGATGTCCTCAACGGTGCGCCCGGTATTTACTCATCCCGTTTCGCCGGGGAAGACGCCGGCTATCCGGAAAAGTACAAACGTCTGTATGAACTTCTGGCACCGTTTCCGCCAGAGCAGTGGAACTGCCGCTTCATATGTGTTATCGCCCTTATTTACGCCGATGGACGCGAAGAAACAGTCCGTGGTGAAGTTACCGGCCGTATCTCACCGGTTTCACGCGGCGAAAACGGGTTCGGCTACGATCCGATCTTCCTGTTGCCGGAACGAGGCCTGACAATGGCGGAACTTGATCCGGCTGAGAAAAACCGCATCAGCCATCGCGGCCAGGCACTTGCCAGATTACGCGAAATTTTCTCACCTTGACCGTTTTCAACCCCTTGTGCTATAGTATCGTTCGTGGACGAATGTTTTTGCAGCAAGGACAACAAACTGTCAGAGGGGAATATGGCTGAATCCGAATATTTTCTCGTAAAATCCGCAGTTTTGCCGGAAGTTTTTATTAAGGTAATGCAGGTCAAGCGCCTGCTTAATGCCGATAAAGCTGAATCCGTCAACGAAGCTGTGCAAAAAATCGGCCTTTCACGCAGCGCTTATTACAAATATAAGGATGCTGTGCTGCCTTTCTACGAAACATCACAAGGCCGTATGGTCACCTTAATTTTCGCTGTCGAGAATTTTCCGGGCATTTTATCAGGCATTATTCTCAGTCTTGCCCGTGCTCAGGCAAATATTCTGACAATAAATCAAAATATCCCGATCAATGGACTCGCTGACGTGTCCATTTCGCTTGAAACCGACCGGATGAACGTGTCGCTGGAAGTGCTGCTGAATGAACTCGGCCGCATTCCGGGCGTGCGTTCTCACAGGATTCTGGCAAGGGATTGAAGGAGGGTCAGCATATGATTTCAATCGCTATTCTTGGTTACGGTACTGTAGGTTCCGGGGTTGCCGAAGTCTGCCGTATGAACAGTGACGTTATCCGTCAACGGGTCGGACGCAGTATCGACATTCGCTATATTCTCGATATCCGGGATTTCCCGGACGATCCTTTTGCGGACCGGATTACCCGCGATGCTGACCAGATTATTAATGATCCTGATGTTTCAGTGGTTGTCGAAACTATCGGCGGTGTTTCTTTTGCTTATGAAATGACAAAAAGAGCCCTTGCTGCCGGTAAGCATGTGGTCACTTCCAATAAGGAGCTTGTTGCCAGCCATGGGACAGAGCTTATCCGCATGGCAGTAGCCAATGGTGTCAGTTACAGGTTTGAAGCCAGTGTCGGCGGCGGTATTCCTATCATCATGCCGCTCCACAAGAGCCTGGCGGCCAACAAGATTACCCGTGTTGCCGGTATTCTTAACGGCACAACCAATTACATTCTGACCCGCATGGAAAACGCCGGCATTGATTTCGCGACTGCTCTGAAAGAAGCGCAAGCCAACGGCTATGCTGAGCAGGAACCGGCTGCTGATATTGAAGGCTATGATACCTGTCGGAAAATCGCAATCCTCGCCAGTATTTGTCGGGGTGAGTTTATTGATTCAACCAGAATCTACACTGAAGGTATTACTGCCGTAACCAGTCAGGACATTACTTATGCCAGACTGCTGGGTAGAAAAATCAAACTGCTGGGTATTTATCAGCTGATTGGTGAACTGTGCCATGTCATGGTGGCACCGATGCTGGTCTCAGGCACGGACCCTGTAGCTGTAGCTGAGGATGTTTTTAATGCAATTGAAGTCGAAGGCAACGCTTTGGGGACAGCGATGTTCTACGGACGCGGCGCCGGCCGGCTGCCGACTGCCAGCGCTGTTGTTGCTGATGTAATTGAATGCGCTGTCCATATCGAACGCGTTCCTCACCAGGTCAGCTGGGAGGATAACGGCCGCAATTTGCTGTTGGACCACAAGGACAGTAAAACCGAGGTGCTTCTGCGGTTCCGTGGTAAAACTGACCTGGAGGTTATTGAGAACAACCTTAAACCATACGGCTACAAGCAAATTGAAAGCCAGTTTGATAATGAATGCGCTTATCTGGCCGGTCAAAACGGAAATTTGACAGAAGGGAAGCTGGCAGAAATACTGAGTCCCCTGGGAAAAAACCTGATCAGCCGTTTAAGACTGTACAATTAAGATTGCCGGAAATTGATTTATCAGCCGTTTGCCGCTCTGACTGAACAACCAAAATTAATAAGAAAAACACGTAAGCAGCCTTTCTGAAAGGCTGCTTTTTTTGATTCAAAGTACATAATCAATCCACAATTGTAATTGAGTTTTTGTCGAACTCAATCAGTCCAGCCTGCCTCATTTTGTTGAGTTCACGCGAAAGGGAAGTACGCTGGACGCCGAACTTTTCGGCCAGTTCTTTTTTGGTGATATTAAGCTGAACCCGCTTTGAAATTTGTCTTTTGCTTTCGTAATCCAGATAGCTTTGGATACACTGACGAATTGTTTTATTAGTGTAGTTTTTGATCTTATAACCCAGTGTCTGAGTGCGTCCCGAAATGCTGTTAAGGTAAATCCTAAGAAAGTCGGAATTCTTACTCAGAAGCAGAAACAAGGCCTCGCGTTCAACTTCCAGAATTACTGTTGGCATTTGAGCAGACACTGTCATGGGATACACCGGACGATCCGAGAACAGAAGGTTGCCTCCCAGAATATCGTTACGAAAGAGTTCTGTGATCGATAACAGTTCACCTGATTCATCGATGTGTTCAACCGCGACTTTGCCGCTGAGTACAACTTCCAGTTTGTTGGCGGTTTCAGATTCAAAGTGAATAACAGTGTTTTTAGCGTACGTAATTATCCTGAAATCACCGGATTCAAGGCAAGCCCGAATAGTATCGGTATCCAGAGGTCCAAACAGAATCGTAGATTTAATATTCTCGCTTATGTCTGCTGGTTCCAAGTATATCTCCTGTAATAAAGTATATCTCCTGTAATAAAGGCAAAGTTTGAAAAATCAGCCGATTTTCTTTCAGCTCTTAAGTTTACCTCGCGTCGGGCCACCCGAGGATTTCAAACGTTAGCGGCTTGATTCGCAGTTTTTAAGTTAGTTACCAAGGTAACTACCCTAAGCTGATATTAACTGCATACTTGATTATTAGCAACCAATGAAAAGGGGAGAACTATGAAAATTCTGATTAATGCAATTCGAATACTGTTCCTGGCAGCTTTTATCATCCTGATTCAAAATGGCAAAATGACGCTGTGGCTGGGGTTATACGCGCTTAGCCTCGTACTGGCGCTGGTCTTCGGTCGAATCTACTGCGGTTATGTCTGCCCCATGAACACTGTCATGCAGCCGGCTGAATGGCTGGCAAAAAAGCTGAAAATTCAAACTGCATCTACGCCAAAGTGGCTGCAATCCGGCAACTTCGGCTGGTTTGCGCTGGTTTTCAGCGTGGGCCTTATGCTCATAACAAGGCGTATGGGACGTAATATTCCCGTACTGATGATCTGGCTGGCTGTTTCCTTTGTGGTTACGTTGCGCTACAAACCGGCTGTTTTTCACAACCTGCTTTGTCCGTTCGGGCCATTACAAAGAGTTTTCGGCAAACGCGCGTTTATTTCTGAAAGAGTTAACCACGACGCCTGCATTGGCTGCAAAAAATGTGAGAAACCTTGTCCCACAGGGGCTATCCTGGTCAGCCCTGAGAATAAAAAAGCAACCATCAACACAGCCGATTGCCTGCAATGCACCAACTGCCAGCAGGTTTGCCCGACTAAGGCGATCAGCTACCGCAAAGAAAATGCCAGCCCTCTGACGGAAAAAATTTAAGCTGATCAAAAGCCAGACTATAAAAAGCAGACAATAAAAACCGAGACTATAAAACCCGAAACTAAAAAAAGCACTACTACAAAACAGCTGATCGGCAATTCATACCGATCAGCTGTTTTCAGACAAAAAAGATAATTCAGAGAATCCCTAAATCTGGTTGTGCTGGTAGGTAAGATACAAGCGCTCCAGCTCACGCATCCTGGTATCCATTTCCAACTGCAGTTCGGAAACCCGCTTGAGATCGCGCTCCTGCAAAGAGCGGCGGATTTTATCAAACAGGCTGACGCGATCTTCCGTGGTGCGTGCCAGATGCTGGCGCAAAGCGTCGATTTCTTCCCATAAAGCATCATCATACGGATTTGCTTCATGCAAAATGACGCAATGCCGAATGCGCGCCAGGTATTCACCGATGATTCTCTCACTGAGCTCCATTTCCCAGATGTCGAGGGTGGCACGTGCATAGGAATTGACAATCCGGTCACTGAATACACCGCCGGCTTTCAGCATTTCCTTGCTATCCTCATCCGACGCGAGGTATTGCAGCGTTTCGTAGACGGTTGCCGGTGGTTTGCCGAACATTTTGTCGCGTTCCTCTTCGCTGAAGTCGATGAAAATGTCATCCTCGCAGCGGTAAACCCGATCGGCGCGCAGGTACTCTGCCGGTTCACCGGCCTGTTTAAAGAACTCCGTTTGCAACGCCTGTGTTTCACGCGACGCGTTCGCCTGAATACCAGCCAGCATCGCCTGGAAAATCGCCGCCAGCGCAATATACGTGTTCGTGTGCGGATTAGGCGAACGGATTTCGAATCTTGTTCCTATAGGAGACTCGGCGTTGCGAATCAGGCCCAGCAGTACAGTGCGATTGCGGGAAGGAGTCTGTAGATCCCTGCCAAGAGAAGCAACCGGATGAGTTGGAGCTTCAAAGCCTGGTTTCAAACGATTAAAGGCATCATTGGATGAGGTAATAAAGGCGCTGATCGCTTCGTAATGCTTCATAAAACCCATCAGCGCGCCCCAGCCAACGCTGCTGAGGAAATCACTGTCGAAATCAGCAGGGGAGAACAGGTTAACGCAGCGGCCGTTCTTAAGCAGGGCAACAGCGTTAACGTGAATATGCTCGCCGCTGCCGGCAACGCCTTCCATCGGTTTGGCCAGAAAGGTGGCCTCAAGGCCGTGCAGACGGAAAACTTCTTTAATAAATATGCGAACAAACAATTCATTATCGCCGGCCTGCATTGAGGTTGAATAACGCCAGTCAATCTCCAGCTGTTCCATAATGTGGTCGAGACTGCCGGTGCCAGTCAGATGCGCCTTCACGCCGCCTACCTCTTTATGACCCATTTCAGGGCCAAAGCCATACTGTTCCAGCATCATGATTGAGCGTTCAAGAGCTGTACGCACAATTCCCTTGGTGCGTTTCCAGTATTGTTCCTTTAATCCCTGCGAAACAGATAGCTGCTCGCGATCAACAAAGCTGTCGGGTGTGCGTACCCAGAACTCCAGCTCCGTCGCCGTTGTCAGCGAAATCTCATCAATATCCTCCGGCTTGAACCCCCAGGGAGCGCAAAGCTCAGGCTGAGCTTCGAAAAGCTGCTTCATTTCCCTGTCAAAACGTTCGATGGATCTTTTGAGCAGAGAGCGGGAACAGACCTGACTGTTGTTGTGCTCCAGGAAGGCCGGAATCCGCAAAGTACCGCAGGGGTAGCCTGTACGGCTGTCAATATGCTCATAATTATAATCAACGAACCAGTTGACATCATTATCGGCCATCAGATCTACCTTGCCGTCGTTCAGTCTGGCAATACCTGGCAGAACAACAGAAGAACCGTCGGTTGTGACGCCGCCGTGTAAGTAGCTTTCTATATGTTCAATAAACAGAGAGACAGGTATTTTTTCATCTGTATCGTTGCCGGCCAGATCGATACCGGCCAGTGAGACAAACTGGACCTCCGGATGATCGCTGAGAATCTGACGAATTGAATCCGGCGAGTGATCACAGGCCGGCAATACATAGAGCAGGTCGGGATCGATAAAAAAAGCATCACGATTCATGCAGTTCCTCTTTCTAAACCGGGATTGGTCATTAACTATATCAGCTATTTTAGCTGAAATGTCTGTGCGGTCAAGAATTTTTCAAACAGCCCGGTAAAAGAAAAGGACCGCCCTGTTGATGGAGCGGTCCCGGGCTGTGTGAAGATGCAGCGTTTCAGTAACGGTTTTCGTAACCTTCCTGCTGACGTCTACTTGCTTTTCTGGCTCTACGGCAATCCGGACAACGGACGGGTTCATTTTCAAAACCC
>CAZOMW010000080.1:0-7485 GCA_964581135.1 uncultured Oscillospiraceae bacterium | reverse complement strand
ATGCGACAACCAGCAAGCTGTTTAATGATATCTGTGTTTCCCTGGGCGGCAGGGCCGCTGAACAGATGATTTTCGGCGAGATCAGCACCGGCGCAGCATCCGACCTTCAGTCTGCCAACTCGATTGCGCGTGACATGATTACCAAATACGGTATGAGCGAACGGCTGGGCAATATGGTTTTCGGCGGTTCAGATGAAGTCTTCCTCGGTAAGGATTATGGTCATGTCCAGAATTACAGCGATAAGCTCGCCAGCGTTATTGACGAGGAAATCAAACGGATCATCGACGATGCCTACACCGAAGTCAAGCGTGTGCTGGGTGAGCGGATGAAAACACTGGGACGTCTGGCAGCAACGCTGCTCGAGAAAGAAAAGGTTGAAGGCCCTGAGTTTGAAGCCATTTATCTGACGGCTGAAGACGAAGAAGCACCGATGGATCCTAACAAACCAATTCCGCTGCCGACCGTCGCGATTATGCGACCGAAGGCCGGAGTCGTTATTCAGCATAGCGAAGAAGCTGCCGGTGGTACCCCTGAAACTGATTCAGCACCGCCTGTGCCGCAGACCGAAACTCCACCGCCGGCTGAGACAATGGAAGATATTATGGACGACTAAGTTCAGGCAAAAATATCAGTGCGGCCGGTAAGCTGATCTGCAAAACCGCGGATATCTTCAGGACCCAGCACAAGGATTATGTCGCCCGGACCGCTGATTATATCCAGTCGTTCCTTAATCTCCGCAAAGTCTTCAGCGAATACAGCGTTACCGCCGAGTTCATTGATGCGTTTTACTAAATCGCGGGAACTGATTTCGCCGACATCTCGATCACTGTATATCTCACTGAAAATTACCAGCTCGCAGTCTTTCAGCGCCTCAACGTAGTCGTCAAAAAGGACTTGAGTGCGGCTGAAGGTGAGCGGTTGAAATACTACCCAGATGTGCTCATGCGGTATGTTTGCGGCCGCAGCGAGTGTCGCGCGGGCAGCTGCAGGGTGATGGGCATAATCGGAAATAACAATAGCCTCTTTATAGGTACCGGCATGGGTGAATCGTCCTTCGGCGCCGCTGAAAGCAGCCAGGGCCTGTGAAGCGGCTTCCGGTGTACCACCATTGATATGGGCGCAGGCAATCGCTGCCAACGCATTTGTGACATTGTGCCGGCCTGGAATCTGCAGCGCAACGTGAGTGTAAAATTCATTTCCCAGATAGACATCGAAGCGGGGCATTCCCTGTTCGTAGGTAAGGTTTGCCGCATAAACAGTCGGCTTGCCGCCTTCGAATTCTTCGGTTTCCAAACCAAATGACCAGATATGCGGCAGCCTGACCCCGCGCTCAGCACGTCTGGCTTTCAGCAATTTCAGCATTTTATCGATGTTTTTATCAAATGTGGGAATTACAAGGTTGCCCTCTTCCGGCAGGCGGTCGGCAAAATCAAGGAAGGTTTCAATAACCTCTTCAATATTGTCAAATGAATCTACATGGTCAAAATCAATATTGAGGATGGCTGCGGTTGTAGAATAAAACTTCAGCAAGCCTTTCATGTATTCGCAGGCTTCGGAAACCAGCAGCCCGTTGTCATTGCCAAGTCGTACGGTTCCATGAAACTGCTTCAGCTCAGCCCCGAGATGGACAGTAGGGTCAAGTCCGCTTTGCATCAGAATCATTGAACACAAGGCGGTTGTTGTTGTCTTGCCGTGAGTACCGGCAATATTAATTACCCTGTCAAACAGCTGATTAAGCCAGCCGAGGAAGGTTGCCCTGTCGATTGTGGTAATGCCGTGCGTCCGTGCATAGCTGAGTTCGCTGTTATCTTCATGGACAGCGGCAGTATAAACAACAAGGTCCGGCCGGAAAGCTGCCAGATTATTCGAATCATGGCCTTCATGCAGTGTTGCCCCGTGGGCCTGAAGAACTTGAGTCCGGCCGTTGAAATGGCGATCCGAGCCACCGATTATGAAGCCTATGTTGTGTGAAATCTCGGCCAGGCCGCTCATGCTGATGCCGCCAATACCTATAAAATAAACGCGGCTGCCCGGCTTTAAGCCGAGTGCGCCGTTAACACTTGTCTGAATCATTTAATCTGAACCTGCCTTTCCGATCCATTCTATCACAATGCCCTGTTGCTACAACGTAATCAGCCAGTATTTTCACTCCTGACGCGACTTTTATACTTATGATTTTTGAGTAAAAACTGATTATATTATTTTACCGGCCAAGTTGTCTGATGGTCAGACCTGAAAGTTGCGAATGGTCAACTACAAAGCTGTAAAGGGCCTCTTTTGCTAGATTTGTGTGTTTAGAATAAAAACATGCTATAATAATTTCAGCTAAAACGTCTAAAAAAATCCATGATTTAAGTCCCGTTGCTGACAGATAAGCAGATCGGAGGCACCAAATGGAAATCACAAGTATCACAATTCGAAAGATGAGCAACGAAGGCAAAATGAAGGCTATTGTATCGGTTACATTCGATCAGTGCTTCGTGGTGCATGACATCAAAGTAATTGAAGGCACAAACGGCTATTTTATCGCGATGCCCAGCCGTAAGACTCAGGAAGGCGAGTTCAAGGACATCGTCCATCCGATTAATTCCGAATTCCGCGAAATCCTTTCTACGGAAGTTCTGGGAAAATATCGCGAAGCTTTGGAACAGGCAGCGCAAGCAGTTGCCGAGTCAGACAGGCTGGAGCAGCCGGAACAGTCACTTCCGAGCGTTGGAATGCAGCACGCTTGAATGCTATACTTGAATCGGTTTCCTTTCCGGGCAACCAGGGGAGACATCATGATGGAATCAGAAATCGTAATCGCGCTTGACCAGGGCACAACCAGCTGCAGAGCGATAGCCTTTGACAGCAGCGGACAAGTGCGGGGCATAGCGCAGAAACCACTGACACAACACTATCCTCAGCCAGGCTGGGTTGAACATGATGCGACTGAGATTCTGCGGACGCAGATATCCGTCCTGCATGAAGTAATGGCAGGATCTCGCCTGCAGGCGGCGCAAATCAAGGCTATCGGCATTACCAACCAACGTGAAACCGTGGTTTTGTGGGATCGCTTAACCGGCAGGCCGGTTCATCCTGCGATTGTCTGGCAATGCCGCCGCACGGCTCCGATGTGTACAGAGTTAAAGAATAAGGGTCTGGAACCGCAGGTTATGGCTCGTACGGGCCTGCGACTGGACGCTTATTTTTCTGCCTCAAAAATACGCTGGCTGCTGGATAATGTGCCGCAGGCGCGGGAGCTTGCAGCTCAGGACCGCTTGCTGGCAGGAACCATGGACAGCTGGCTGATCTGGAATCTTTCCGGACGCAAAGCACATGTCACCGACAGTACCAATGCATCAAGGACACTGCTGGTCGATATCCGTACCGGCGAATACGCTCCCGATATGCTGGAATTGTTTGGTGTGCCGGCTGCCATATTGCCGAAAATTGTTCCTTCCAGCGGTATCGCTGCTTACCTTGATGAGGCGATTCTGCCCGGAAATATTCCAATTGCCGGCATCGCCGGCGATCAGCAGGCAGCTCTGTTCGGGCAAGCCTGCTTTACACCGGGCATGGTCAAGAACACTTATGGTACCGGCTGTTTTATTGTCATGCAGACAGGGCGGGAACCAGTATTTTCTCAAAACGGACTCCTGACCACGATTGCCTATGATCTGGGATCAGGGCCTGTGTATGCACTGGAAGGCAGCGTGTTCAATTCAGGCTCAGCTATTCAGTGGCTGCGCGATGAGCTGGAAATTATTACAACCTCTTCTGAATGCGATCGTTTGGCTGAACAGGTGGCAGATACCGGCGGCATCCACTTTGTGCCGGCGTTTACCGGCCTGGGAGCGCCTTACTGGTCACCCGACGCCCGCGGTACTATTACCGGCATTACCCGCGGTACTAACAAAGCGCATCTGGCCAGAGCTGTATTGGAAGCAATTGCCTTCCAAAGCTATGAAGTTATTGAATTGATGGCAGCTGACGCTGACTGCTCGATTACGGAGCTGAGAGCGGACGGTGGAGCAAGTGTCAGCGAATTCTTAATGCAGTTCCAGAGCGACTTACTTAATATCCCGGTTGACAGGCCGCAGAATGTTGAAACGACAGCCTTTGGTGCTGCCGCTCTGGCGGGCCTGGCAGTTGGTTTTTATCCGGATCTGGCAGCGATAAGTGCCAGCCGCGAGAGTGCCCGTGTCTTTAAGCCGCAGCATGATTCTGCCTGGCAGCAGGATAAACTGGCTGGCTGGCGGCATGCTGTTGCAACAGCCATTGCTGACAGTCAGCTATGAACAGACCGCAGCCAGGTTGGGGGCAACGCCTTTTGAGCGGCATCGGAATATTGCTTCTGCTTGCCGGCATTATTTTGACCGTCTGGCTGGATTCTTCAATCCCGGGACTGGATGATTATGCCTTACACTCCGAAGCCGGATTAGTCATACTTTTCACAGATCAGCAATCTCCGCGTCTGGCCAACCGCTTACTGGCGGCTGGTCTGGCTGAACATGAAATCGGGCTTGCGGTTCTTTCCGGCCGGGGCCTGAACACTGACTCGGACTCGGCTGCCCAACGCCAGAATCTTTCCTCCACAGTAAATAATCTGTTGCGGGAAACCGGCCTGGGCGGACATCAGGTACTGTATGCCGGCATGTCACCTGTTGCCGGCGATCTGTTGCGCCTGATCGCCGCGGCTGAATCAGACCTGCCGCAACCCCGTGGACTTCTGCTATTGGCGCCGGATAATACCGCTTCAGAACCCGGTGCCTTTGCTTCCTTACTGCCGGCTGAGCTGGCAACCGCGATCTTCGCGCCTGTAGAGCCTGCTCAGGCCGAATCCGCTACTGACCTGTTTTTCTGGCTTAGCGGCGAAGACGCTTCACTTTTTCCCGGCTTGAGCAGTAACCGAACCGCTGCTTCGCAAACCTGGCTGTCGCTGAATGGCCGTCATCGTCTGGTGCTGACGCCGGCGGTATCTGGGGTGGCTGCGGCCTGGTCTCCGAGGCTGCGTGCGGGTATGGCACAGGCAGCGGCTGAAATGCTGGCGGCAGATCCGGAAGCTCAACTTAGGGTCAGCAACAGTCTGGCAGCCAGTTCGTCCTTAATTTACAATAGTACCCTGTTGGCGTTACTGGCGCTGCTGCTTCTAGCTGCCGCGCCTTTAGTGCTGATTATTGCCAGGCAGACAGGCCTGAACCGTACACTGACTGCGGATTCGCAGTCAGTCAGTTCGAATGCTGCAGATTCAAAGGCAGATTTTGCCTCTTCAGTGGCATCAAAAACACAGGCCGCTGGTCCACCGACTGTGATTTCAGCTTCTGCCGATCCGTCCGTTCTTCCCTGGGTCTCACTGTTGCTTTACCTGCCGGCAGCTGCACTGGCGCTGCCACTGGGAAATTCACTGGCCCGGGCGATGGGTAACATTCAACTGAGCGCGAATTTGCGATTTTACGCACTCATTGGCATATATGGCTGGCTGCATACTTTTGTTTACTTACTAACAACGCGCGTCGCTGGACGCAGTGGTTATAATACTGCTCGTTATGCTGATCGCAAGGCTGCTCGTTATGCTGATCGCAATGTTGATCGCAATGTTGATCGCAGCGACAGCCGCAGGAACGATCTCAGCCTTGGCCTGCGCCTGTCAAGCAGCAGATCAACAGTTTTGAGTTCATGGCTCGCTGTATTGCTTTTGGGAGCTTTTATCTACTGGCTTTATGTCATGACCGGCAGGGTGGTGCAGCCAACCACGTTGAAGCTGTTTTTACTGACAGAGTTGCCGCTGGTACTTGTGCTGGCACCCGCTATGCTGCCGTATCTGCAGCCGTATCTGCAGCTGCCCGGTGTAACGCGGGCTCCCGACAGTCGTTTTTTGGCAGCATTAACAGCCATTTTACGGGGACTGCCGCCTGTTTTGTTTCTCTTCGGCTTACGCTTGCTTGAGAATCCAACCTCACCTTTGGCTGCCCTGGCGGCGGCTGCGGCTGCCGCGCTGATTCTGTTTTCCGCACGCACCGTTGTCAGGGCTGTCTATATACCCGGCAGCAGGATTGTCGTTCCTCTGGCAGCCGGTCTGCTGCTGATCCTGCTTCTGCGGCCTTATCTGCTGTTTTAACTGTGAATACCGGCTTAAAAAATCCGACTGCCTGAAACAACGTATTTAATTGACTTTCAGGACGGTCGGTGGTAATCTGTTTCGGTGACCGCATGAATAGGGCTTCTAAATGCATTTGCATGCCCAGTTCAGCGAGACTGTTAAGCAGGAGGAAAACAATATGTACGCAGTAATTGTAACCGGCGGTAAGCAGTACCGTGTCAGCGTCGGCGATGAAATTTTCATCGAAAAGCTGGCAGGTGAAGCCGGCGAAAACATTACCTTTGACGAAGTTCTGGCTGTTTCAGATGATAACGGCCTGCGCATCGGCACACCTGTTATTGACGGCGCAGCCGTTCAGGGCGAAATTGTCAAACAGGGCAAGGGTAAAAAGATCATTGTCTTTAAGTACAAGGCCAAAAAAGGCTATCGTCGTAAAAACGGACATCGTCAGCCTTACACCCGGGTCCGGATCGCCGCGATCAACGCCTGATCCGACCACAGTAAATATCGGACTTTGATATGATTACCATTACACTGAAGCGTTCCTCAAACGGCTTTATCCGCTCGTTTGCCGCCACCGGCCATGCCGGCTACGCGCCGGAGGGTTCTGACATCATTTGTGCGGCTGTTACAGCCATCGCGACAACAGCGATTGGCAGCCTCATGGATATCGCCAAGCTGAATATCAGCTACCGGACAGAACCGGGTGATATCTATTGTGAAACACCGCCGCCGGAGGATATGCCATCGGGGCAGTATCTCATCGCCAGAACCTTAATGGACGCTCTGGCTCTGGGCTGCCGGCAGATCGAAGCCAGCTATGGACGTCAGTATGTAAGGGTAATCGAAGCATTTGCTGAATAACTGAATGTAAGACTGAATGCAGACTGAATTTAAGGAGGTATGCAGTACCATGATTTATGTAAATTTGCAGCTCCTGGCGCACAAAAAGGGCGTCGGCAGCACTCGTAACGGCCGTGAATCCGCATCTAAACGCCTCGGCGCCAAAAAGGGCGACGGCGCGCCGGTCCTGGCGGGCAACATCCTGTACCGTCAGCGCGGTACCAAAGTTCACCCCGGCCTTAATGTCGGCATTGGCTCTGACGATACTTTGTACTCAAAGGTTGAAGGTACAGTACGCTACGAGAGACGCGGCAGGGACAAAACCCAGGTCAGCGTCTATCCGGCGGAATAAATCCGCAGACTGACAAAGATTTCAAGGTTCGGACCGCAGGGCCCGAACCTTTTTTTCACTGGTTATTACTGCCAGGAAAGCGAGGCTGCTCTTGTTTATTGATGAAGCGAAAATTTCTGTTCGCGCAGGTAAAGGCGGCGACGGCATGGTTTCATTCCATACCGCCAAATATGTGCCTAATGGCGGCCCTGACGGCGGCGACGGCGG
>CAZOMW010000079.1:0-7718 GCA_964581135.1 uncultured Oscillospiraceae bacterium | reverse complement strand
ATTCAGAGGACAGAAAAGAGAGTGGCATAACTTCTTCAACTAACGGTGAAACAGCATGAACGGTAATATTGACTCTGAACTCAAATTAAATCAACAGGAGCTTCTGACGGAAATTCAATCGGAGCCAGGCATCAGCGAAATTCTGCCGAAAATTCTGGCTACTGACGATATCACGCTTTCAGATGCTCAGCTGAGTGCTTTTGCCAGCTATGCGGCATTATTGCGAGTCTGGAATACACGCATTAATCTGACGGCAATAACCGACAGCCACGGCATTGCCGTTCGGCATTTTCTTGATTCACTGAGCCTTCTTCCTTTGATCGATAATGAAACTGCACATCAAGGACGGGAATCTTTGAAAATTATTGATGTAGGTACCGGTGCCGGTTTTCCAGGCCTGCCTTTGCGTATAGTCAGACCTGAACTGAAACTGACTCTGCTTGATTCGCTGCAAAAAAGAATAAATTTTCTGGAAGCCGTAATAACAGAACTTAAACTTGCGGATGTCCTGACAATCAGCAGCCGGGCCGAAGATGCCGCCCACGACGTTCATTACCGCGAAAAATTTGATCTCGCTACAGCTCGGGCTGTGGCACCAATGCCGGTGCTTTGTGAATATCTACTGCCATTTGTACGGCCTGGCGGTCTGATGGTCGCGATGAAAGCTCAGAAGACAGATGAGATTGACGCGGCTGCCAAAGCTATTCGCCTTCTCGGTGGTGAACTGGAAACAGTTAAACAGTTTATTCTGTCGGGCACGGATCTTAATCGGACCCTGATTTGCGTGCGCAAAAAAGGCCGCTCACCGAGTATCTTTCCGCGCAAAGCCGGAACGCCGGGACGCAAACCTCTGGTTTAATTGATATTTGTTGCAAATCCCTGAAATCAGGCGGTTTCACGACATTTCACAGCTTGCCGGCAACGTGCAACTGAGCCTGTTTCGTGGTATAATTTATGGAGTTAGCTAATGACGGAGACAGGAGGAATTGCCCATTTATGGCGGATCAACCAGGTGACCCGAAAAATCAAGCATTATTAGATAAAAGAGAATTACAGAAACAGAAGGACGCCGCGGTGGACGCCATCTTCCGCAATCCTCAAACGACAATTATTCCGGTAGATCTCGAAGACGAAATGAAAAAATCGTTCATCGATTATGCGATGAGCGTTATTTCTGACCGCGCGCTGCCGGATGTTCGTGACGGATTAAAACCGGTTCATCGCCGGATTCTGTATTCCATGTACACTCAGGGCTTTACAGCCGATAAACCGCACCGCAAATGCGCTACAACTGTCGGCGATGTGCTCGGGCGCTTTCACCCGCACGGTGATGCATCGGTTTACGATGCATTAGTACGCCTTGCACAAGACTTTTCGATGCGGCATGTTCTGATCGACGGCCACGGTAACTTTGGTTCCCGTGATGGTGATCCGGCGGCGGCTTATCGTTACACTGAAGCCCGCCTGAGCAAGCTTTCCATGGAAATGCTTGGTGAAATCAATAAAAATACAGTTGACTTCAAACCAAACTTCGATGAGCACGAAATGGAGCCTATTGTACTGCCGGCGCGCTTTCCCAATCTGCTGGTTAATGGTTCGGTCGGCATCGCTGTCGGTATGGCAACCAATATCCCGCCGCATAATCTGGGCGAAAGTATTGATGCCGTCATTAAGCTGATCGAAAACCCGGAATGCACCACAGACGACCTGATGCAGGTTATCAAGGGGCCGGATTTCCCGACCGGTGGCATGATTATCGGTTCTCAAGGCATTCGTGAGGCATATGAAACAGGACGCGGCCGTATCATTGTCAGGGCGCGTACTGAAATTGAACCCATGCGCAATAACCGTCAGCGTATAATCGTACAGGACTTGCCTTACATGGTTAATAAGGCGCGCCTGATCGAACGTATTGCTGATTTAGTAAAAAATAAAAGACTGGACGGCATCTCTGATCTGCGTGATGAATCCGACCGCAACGATGCAGTACGTATTGTTATTGAACTTAAAAAAGATGCCAATGCCAATGTCGTGCTGAATCAACTGTATAAACGCACTCAATTGCAGGATGCCTTCAATGCGAATATGCTGGCGTTGGTTCCGGATGAGCTGGGTCGTTTTGAGCCCCAGGTAATAACTCTGAGGACAGCACTCACACATTATCTTGATCACGAAAAGGATGTTGTCAGCCGTCGTACCCGCTTCGATCTTGAAAAAGCAGAGGCGCGCCGTCACATCGTGGAAGGCCTGCGCCTTGCAATCGATCATATCGATGAAGTTATTGCCATGATCCGTTCCTCTCGCACGGAGGAAGTCGCCAAGCAAAGACTTACTGAGCGCTTCGGTTTCAGTGAACGGCAGTCACAGCATATTGTTGACATGCGGCTTGGCCGCCTGACTGGTCTGGAGCGCGACAAGCTCGAGGCCGAGTTTAACGATCTCACAGAAAAAATCGAATACTACCGGCGCGTTTTGTCTGAAGAGGATTTGCTGCTGTCAATAATTCGTGCGGAGCTGCTTGATATCCGTAAACGTTATGCCGATTCCCGCCGCACCTCGATTGAACCAGGTGAAGATGAAGAAATAACCGATGAATCCCTGATTCAGGAAGAAGAAGTTGTGATAACTCTTACCCATTACGGTTACGTCAAACGCATGCCGGTTGATGTCTGTAATGTGCAGCACCGCGGCGGCCGTGGGGTTACGGGGATAACCACCAGGGAAGAGGATTTTGTCGAGAACATTATCACGACCTCTACTCATTCCCTGCTGTTGTTCTTTACTAATCGTGGCCGGGTCTTCCGCCTTAAGGGTTATCAGATTCCGGAGGCAAGCCGGCAGGCTCGCGGCATGGCAGTTGTCAATCTACTGCAGCTTGACGGTGAAGAAAAAATCCAGACTGTTATTCCTGTGACAGACTTTTCAGAGGGCTCCTATCTGGTGATGGCCACCAAAGACGGAACTGTCAAGAAAACCTATCTGGCTGAATACGCAAATATCAACAGAAGCGGTCTTATCGCCATTAATCTGCGTGATGAGGACGAGCTGGTCGGAGTACACAATACCAGCAACGGCAATGATATTCTGCTTGTCACTAAACAAGGTATGTCTATCCGCTTCCCGCAAAGTGATGTGCGGGCAACCGGCCGCAATACACAAGGTGTGCGTGGGATTTCCCTGGGTGAAGATGACTGTGTTATTAACATGGTGACTACTGAACCGGATAAAACATTGCTGGTTGTTTCTGAAAAGGGCTTCGGGAAACGCACTGAACTTGACGAATACCGGCCTCAGACACGTGGCGGCAAAGGACTGATTACTTACAAACCTTCGGCAAAAACAGGTTTGCTGGCAGGAATAGCTTTGGTTGATGAAGAAAATGACGTTATCATGATCAACGACAGCGGTGTCATAATCCGTGTCCGGGCCTCGGAAATACCGATTCTTTCACGTATAACCCAGGGGGTTACGCTTATGCGCACGCGTGACGGCTTTGTTGTTGATGTAGCTGTGGTTGAGCACGAGGATGTTGATGAGGATTTTGATCCGGAGGCAGATTCAGCCGACCTGACTGAATGCCTTAACAATCCGTTAGCCGAAGAAGAAACAGCAGACACCGATGCTGAAACAGGGAATGAAGTATTGCGGGAAATCGAAAATGGAATTTATTCTGAAGATGTTTCGGACGATACTTTTGAATCAAACGACGACTTATCCTGACAAGCGACTCAAACTGCCTGCAGCCGTCTGAGAGGCAGATACAAATGAACTGAATAATTTTCGCTGAAAAACCCTGACTTCTGTAGGAATGGAAGTCAGGGTTTCACAATGATGACGAATAAAAAGGGAATGTTCTCTTCGGCAGACCAGCTGCTTTATCAGAGATCCTTAACCTGTTCCAGAATCTCACGGACACTGTCAGCTGAGGCGTGCAACAGCTTCAGTTCCTGCGGTGTCAAGTCAAATTCAAGCACTGACTGCACACCGTTACCGTTCAGAATTGAAGGCGAGCTGAGTGCTACGTCGTAAAGCCCGTAAGCGCCGTTCATTGCCGATCCGACGGTACGAATTGTGCTGGCGCCGTTCAGGATTGATTCGACGATTGTATTTACCATTACAGCTATTCCATAGTAAGTGGCGCCCTTGGTTTTGATTATATCAGCACCGGCAACGCGAACCTGCCGGACTACTTCATCACGGTCGGCCTGTGTGAAAGCAATATTGGTGGCGTCACAGAAATCATCAATTGTCATACCGGCGACATGGGTCCTGCTCCAGACAGGCAGCTGTGAATCACCATGTTCACCTATAATATAACCGTGGATATTTTTGACATCTACAGCCAGAATCTCACTTAGCAGATAACGGAAACGGGCGCTGTCAAGAACCGTGCCTGAACCAACAACTCTGCCCGGGGGCAGTTTGGTCCATTCAGTGACCTTATAAGTGAGGACATCGACAGGATTGCTGACCACCAGAATTACGCCGCCATTGTAATACTGCATTATGTTATCAACAATGGTATGAGCAAGCGATACATTCTTTCGTGCCAGATCCAGTCGGGTTTCACCGGGTTTACGGGGCATACCCGCAGTCAGAATAATGACATTGCAATCAGCAACGTCTTTATAATCACCAGCGCGAACCGCCATTTGTCCCAGAAACGGCAAACCGTGATTAATATCCATTGCTTCACCGAAAGCTTTTTTTTCATTATTGTCGATCAAGATCAGCTCGTTGCAAAGCTGGTTTATAGACATGGCAAATGCGATTGAAGCGCCAACTGAGCCAGCACCGATGATTGCGATTTTTGAACCATGTTCGCGATCTGAATACATTATCTAATTCCTCCTGTTTATCTGAAACCTAAATTATTGTAAACATTAAAAAGTTCGCTTAGCTAACAAGATTAAGGCATTTAAGCTTAGTTTACAAACAATAATCGGAAACGTTTACATGAATTATTTGCTGAAATCTTTCGACTTCCAGCCTGACAGTCAATATCATTGCGAAATATCTGAAAGCAGTTACAGGGCATTGGGTTCAGATGCCGACAGCCGTTAGCAGTGTGTCATACTTGCGTTTACCTGGTTACTGAATGATAATGGTTTAAAAGCCGTTAACACATTCCAACATAGGATTAGGAGAAATGTCATGCTTGATTTTGAATACTATTCGCCTACAAGTTTTCAATTCGGTCGTAAAGCAGAAGAAAAGGCCGGCGCTGTTTGCCGACAGTTCAACGGCTCGCGCATCCTTATCCATTACGGCAGCGAATCTGCCAAGAAGAGCGGCTTAATTGAACGGATACGCAGCTCGATTGAGTCGGCCGGTTTGTTTGCGGTTGAACTCGGCGGAGTTGTACCTAACCCTCGTATCGGCCTCGTATACCAGGGTATTGAATTAGCACGCAAAGAAAAAATTGATATGATTCTGGCAGTAGGCGGCGGCAGCGTAATTGACTCCGGGAAAGCGATCGCCATGGGTGCCGTTTATGATGGTGATGTCTGGGATTTCTTCGACGGCAAGGCGCTGCCTGAAAAAATGCTGCCGATCGGCTCTGTGCTGACAATACCGGCAGCCGGCAGCGAAGGGTCATTAAGTGTTGTTATCTCAAGTGACGACGGTAAAAACAAGCGCGGTCTGAATCATCCGATCCTGCGTCCGGTTTTCGCACTGATGAATCCGGAACTGACCTTCACCCTGCCGCCATACCAGACAGCCTGTGGTATTTCCGACATGATGGCACACATCATCGAGCGCTATATTTCCCGTACCACTGAAGTTGAGCTCACAGACAGATTGTGCGAAGGCGCCCTGAAGGCAATTATGCACGAAGCCCCGACTGTATTTGCCAACCCCGAAGATTACGGCGCCCGCGCCAATATTATGTGGGCAGGCACTCTTGCTCACAGCGATATCATGGGAGTCGGCCGCCAGCAGGACTGGGCAAGTCACAGAATGGGACATCAGCTATCAGCGCTTTACAATGCCGCACATGGCGCCAGCCTGGCTGTCATGATCCCGGCATTTATGCGCTATACTCTGGCGACGGGCTGCGAACGCTACGCTCAGATGGCTGTCCGCGTTTTTGACTGCGACTACGACTTCGAAAATCCGCAACGTACTGCTGCACAAGCTGTTGAACGCCTTGTGAATTTCTATCGTTCTATTGGCCTGCCGACAACACTTGCTGAAATCGGCGCGAAAGAAGAAGACATACCTTTCATGACCGAGACAATTCAAATGCACCGCAAAAATGAACTCGGCAACTTCCAGCCGCTGGGTTATGAAGATATCGAAAAGGTTTACCGTCTGGCTTTATAAGCAGTTTTATAGCACCAGGGCCGTTTCAACAAATTTGAAGCGGCGCAGATTTGGAGGAGTTACGGGGTGAAGCATTCCAAAAGAATTCTTACCTTTCTTTTGGTAGTTATTATAATGATGTCTCTGCTTTCGGCCTGTAGCAGTGGCGGCGCTGCTGCAGGCAAAACTGCAACGACAACAGCAGCCGCTGCAACTGCCGGCACAACAGCAGCCCTGAAGACTGCCGTGCAAAGCAATGCGGCTGGCGGTGTTGCCGACAAAACCTTTGGTTACGTTGTCAGATCACTTGCCAATCCTTTTTATGCCAGCTTAAAAGAGACAATCGCAACGCAGATTAAACGGACTGATTGTCTGTTGGCGCTTGATTCTCTAAATGATATAAATACAGAGCTGACTAATGTTGATTTGCTTATTTCGCAGCAGGTTAACGCTGTTTTTATTTCGTGCGTTGATATCAATGGTTCTGTTAATTCGGTTAATAAACTGTTGGCGGCCGGCATTCCTGTAGCTATTGTAGACAGCCCCAGCGCCAACCGGACCAAAGCTACATTCTCTGTGCTTTCAGACAATGCCAATGCTGGTTATCTGGCGATGGCTGCTCTCGACAAAGCATTGCCGGAAGGTGCGGAAGTAGTAAACTTTGAAACTGCCTCCGCTATTGCCAAAGAACGGATACTGGGACGCGACCAATACCTCGGGGAGCATCCGGTTGCCATGGAAATCGTAAATAAAAAAATAACTTCCGGTTCAGTGGACACCGGGTTTGCCGCCATGAACGACCTTCTGCAGTCAAACCCCGGGCTAAAAGGTGTCTGGGGGATCAATGACGCTTCCGCCCAGGGAGCAATCGCCGCTCTTAAAGAAGCCGGGAAGCAAGCAGGCGAAATTGCTGTTGCAGGTATTGATGGTTCGGCTGAAAGTGCCAAGCTGATCATCGAAGGCTGGCAGCTGGGAACCTCTGCCTGCTATCCTCAACAACTCGGCAAAACCGCGGTTGAAGAAATGTATAAAGTTATGGACGGTCACAAGCCTGTAAAGCAGGATATCCGGATTCCGGTTGTTTGGATAGATGAATCTAACATACATAGCTACACTGGCTTCGATCAGAAATAACATTCGTCCATTTGTTTTGTCTGCTGCCGTATAGTAAATAACCTTTCAGACTGTTTTCCATTTAAAGCTGAAATTACTTTATTTAACGGCTGCTCAGTCGGTTTCTTACATTCCACAATGTTTTATATTTATATACCTACAATACATAGGTGGTATATACCATACCCAGACAATCAAGTTTTATTATGACCTCATTTTGTCAGCGTTCAGCCAAGTAAAAGCCAAGTAAAAGAAAAGTAAAAGAAAACGAAAAAGAGAGTTGACAAAAAAAATAGTCG
>CAZOMW010000078.1:0-7739 GCA_964581135.1 uncultured Oscillospiraceae bacterium | reverse complement strand
CGTTCTTTCTTCGGCAAACTCGTACCGCCAAAACGTTCCAGCGAATACTTCGGCTTCTTTGATATTTTCGGCAAGTTCGCTGCTGTTATCGGACCGGCCTTGTATGCGTTCTCAGGCGCCATAACCGGTCGTCCTTACATTGGTATTCTCAGTCTGATCCTGCTGTTTGCTGCCGGTCTGATTGTGATGTTTATCGGTCGCCATCATCTTGCAGCCGCAGAGGCCAGCGGCCGTGCTTCGGAAACAGGAGAATTATTTTGATGATAAAACGCAAGGGGCCCAGTCCTTATAGTTTTGAAATACTGGGAACAGATACCGATAACCGCGACATGCTTCACAGCGCGTCGCTCTTTTCGTTTATGCAGGAAGCTGCTTATTACAATTCTGAGTATCTGGGTTTTGGAGCCTCGGAACTGGACCAGCGCGGCCTTTGCTGGCTGCTGCTTAAAATGTCGGTACGAATGCATAGCCTGCCGGCCTGGCGTAATACCATCAGTGTTGATACCTGGAGCCGGGGGGCCCGCCGTCTGATGTTTCTGCGTGACTTTACCTTCACCTGCGCAGGTGAGCCGGAACCCTTCGGGGCAGCAGCTTCGGAATGGCTGATTGCCTCGGCCGGCGACCACCGGCCTCAGCGTCCTGACCGGGTGTTTCCTGATAAAACTGAAGTCCCTGATGCTGCCAGCGCATTTTCCTTTGCCTGTCCAAAGCTGCCTTCTCTGGCTGCGGACATAGAGCCGGTTTTAAGGAAAACCGCTGAATTCAGTGATATTGACCGTAACCGGCATCTTAATAATACCCGTTATGCCGCCTGGGCAATCGATACGCTTTATACCGGCAGCACGGACGGACGGCAGCATATTCTGCAGGGCATCGATATCAACTATCTTCTGGAAGTAAAGTTCAGCGAAGCGATTAATCTTTTCCGTCAACCTGTTGAAGCCGACGGACTGCCGGGGATGCCGCCGGCGGCCGTTATCGCTGATACTTCAGCGATGCTGATCGAAGGCCGTCGCGCCACTGATAACACACCTGTTTTCCGCTGCCTGCTGCAGTACACCTGAAGGTTCTCCCGAGGAAAGCTGCAGCCAGTCTTGTACTGGCCTGTTCTACTTATAAAAACTGATGCTGCTGATTCGTCTGCGTTGAATTCGCCATCCTTGATGTTTATACTTAGTTCAGCAATTATCGCTTTTGTTGCGCGTTATTGATTCCGGCTGCTACCGGCCTTGCGCGCTATTACATATTCCGACTAAGGCAGGTTACCTTGAACACATCAATTGAAAACCAAAATCAACGCCGGCAGCCGCGCAGCCAGCTGAACCTTGTTCTGCTGGTTGTTCTGGCAGTGCTGCTGATAGCAGCTTCAATTATCCTGATAGTTACCTTGCCCGACCAACAGGTGCCCGCAGTCAGCAGCAACGCCAGCGTTAACGCGACCGCACCCGCCCAACTGGCCGGGTTCACAACGGACGCCTCGGAAGCACAGCAGCTTTATCCGCTGGAAAATCTGGTTGTCCGTGTCTCGCGCGACCGTGTTGTCGGACTCGATCTGAATGGCGCTGAAGTGTTTGCCACCGATATAAGCATGACCTCGCCTCTGGTTGCTCGTTACGCTGACCGTTTACTCGTTATCGATAAAGAGGGGCTGAATTATTTACTGGTTTCTACTCAGGGTGTGCTTGCCAGCGGCAGCACGAACAACGTTATCCGTGGCTCGGCACTGGCCGGTGACGGGCATTTCGCGCTGATCACGGAGCCTGCCGGCAGTACCGGTGTAGTAAGTATTCACTCGGCGGACGGCCAATGGCTCTTCGACTGTCTGTTTCCTGACAGCGGCTTTGTTCTTGGCGTTGCTTTTACCGGCGACAGCTCCGCGTTTGATGTTTCTCTGTTGAATACTGACGGTTCCGCAATCTATCCGCTGCTCAAGCGCTTCAGCATTACCGGCGAGCAAACCGGCCAACGTGAACTGACTGAAGAAGCTATTCTACCGCTGATAGTCTACGATGCCTCGGATGAGCCGGTTCTCTGCGGCAGCAGTGAACTTCTCGCTCTCTCCTATACAAAAGATGAACCAAGCTATGGCTACACATTCCCCGTAATTAATTCTGTTGCCGCGTCGGAGAAAGGGCTGGTGGTGCTTAATTCTGACGTAACCGGCGGCCGCCAACGGCTGACATTATGTCCTCCCGGCGGTAAAGCCGCATATACAATCGAAATCGGTGAAATCGCCGCCGGCATGGATATAAAGGAAAACCTGGCTGTAATTGCCAGCAGCACCAGTATTTTTGTGGTGGACCTTAAAGACGGAAAGATCCGTTCGGAGCAGAACCTGGCTTCGGAGGTTGTCCGGGCAGCGTTCGGTAATGATCAGACAATTACAGCAGTAACCCGTGCCGGTGTTCAGCAGTTAGCAATACCGGCTAAATAAGCAGTCTTTCAGGAGGCATTAGTATGGAAACCCAGAAAAGAAACCGAGCAGAGCTTGACCCGCAGTCTACCTGGCGGCTCGAAGATATATTTGCGGATGATAATGCCTGGGAAGCAGCTTTCCAAAACATCCCTGAAAGGATCGCCGCAGTTGAGAAATACCGCGGTCGGCTCGGCAGCAGTGCGACTGTACTGGCTGAAGCCTTGCAGGCGGAATCTGCTTTATCGATGGATATAATGGAGCTTTTTACCTATGCCAGAATGCGCCGCGATGAAAATAATGCCCGCTCCGAATATCAGGAAATGACTGACAGGGCAACAGCACTTTATTACCGGACCTCCGAAGCTGTGGCTTTTATGATGCCGGAACTGGCCTCGATTGAGGAAAGCAAACTGCGTAAATGGGCAGAAAACGAACCTGCGCTCACAGAGTATCGCCATGCCCTGATCGACAGTCTGCGAGGACGACCGCATATACTCAGCGAGCCTGAGGAAATCCTGCTTTCCAAAGCCGGTCCGCTGGCGGAGGGCATTGATAATGTTTACAACATGCTCGATAACGTTGATATTAAACTCGGCTCGATTGTCGATGAAAACGGTAATACAATCGAGCTTACTCCCGGTCTGTTCGCGATTTGCCGCGAGCATAAGAATCGCCGCATACGTGCCGATGCTTTCGAGCGGGTTCATGAATCCTATAACGCCTTTATCAATACTATGGGCACGCTCTATACTACCCATGTCAAAGCCGATCAGTTCACTGCTTCAGCCCGCAGGTATCCATCGACATTAGGCCATGCTTTATTCAGTGACAATGTTCCGGAGGAGCTCTATACAGGTTTGATCGAGAACGTGAAGGCTTATCTGCCGGTGCTTTACCGCTACCTGGAACTGCGCCGGCGCCTGCTTGGCCTTGATGATCTCCACATTTATGATACCTATATTCCGGTTATTGACCAGCCGCAGCGCCGCTTTACCTACACTGAAGCCTGCGATGTTCTGCGTGAAGGTCTGACACCGCTTGGCGAAACCTATATTCTTGATCTGGAGCGCCTGCTGACCGATCGCTGGGTTGATGTATACGAAACGGAAGGGAAGACCGGCGGCGCCTATTCCTGGGGCACATACAAAAGCCATCCCTACATACTGCTGAATTTTGCCGGCACCATGTCCGATGTATTTACACTGGCGCATGAGGCCGGCCACAGCCTGCATAGCCTGTATGCCAACCGGCGGCCCTACAGCCAATCGCACTATCCTATCCTCCTGGCAGAAATCGCTTCGACTGTAAACGAAAACATTCTTCTGCGTTACCTTGTCAGTAAATGTGATGTCAGCACTGAAGCCGGCAGGGCTGAAAAAGCATTCCTGCTTAATCACTTCCTCGAGGAGTTCCGGCTGACAGTGTTCCGGCAGGTAATGTTCGCCGAGTTTGAATTTATTGTTCATCAGCGGCTGGAAAAGGGCGAGGCCCTTTCAGCGGAAGGTCTCTGTGTGATTTATGAGGATCTGCTGCGCCAGTATTTCGGGCCGGGTGTGGTTATTGATTCCTATATGCGGGCTGAATGGAGCCGAATCCCGCACTTTTATAATTCGTTTTACGTTTATAAATACGCTACAGGCCTGTCCTGTGCTGTCGCTCTGGGCCAGCGCATTATGACAGAGGGTGAACCGGCAGTGAATTCATATCTGGAATTTCTGGGTGCCGGCGGCTCTGATTACCCGCTTGAAACTCTCAGGCGCGCCGGTATCGACCTTACAACCCCCGCACCCATCCAGGCTGCAATGCAGGAATTCACCGCGATACTGGCTGAGTTTGAAGATCTTGTGGGCTGAAAAACTCTGTTTCTGCAGGGATTAAACTTATCTGCTATAATCAGCAGATATGAAAATAATAAACGACCGCGCCGGCTGCAGTGAATATACTTTAATGTTTAATACTGGGTCGGCCGCGGCTCAACGACAACCGGAATTGTCCGGTATGTCCACCGGGAGGTTTGTTTCTTGGAAACCGAACTAAAGCTTCGCTTTTCACGCGAAGACGGCCCGCAGCTGCTGAGTGATGATCCGTGGCTACGGGAACTTTTAATGCCCGGATCTGAGGTTGTCAAAAACATGAAGAGTGTTTATTACGACACCCCCGGCTCCGATCTGCAGACCATCAGAACCTCGCTGCGTTTGCGGCAGGAAGAAGATGAGTATGTAATCACTATTAAACGTGACGACGGCTTTGAGGAAGAAGAAGACGGATTGTATCAGCGCATGGAGTGGTCCGTAGTGATCGACGACGACAGAGAATTTGAACTCGATTTTGAAAAAGGCTTCGATACCGCCGCTTTCCAGCGTCTGGCTACCAGCAACGGAGATCCTGATGACGTGCTGCGTGAGGTTCTTGATCTGATCGAAGGTCAGCCGTTGATCAAGGTCTGCAGTGCTGAGTTCAGCCGCCGCAGCTCTTATCTCGGCTTTGGCGATACCCTGATGGAGCTGTCCGTCGATACTGGTCAGCTGATTGGCAGCGACCGGAGTGAGGATTTCGCTGAAGTGGAAATCGAACTGCAGGAAGGTGATGCCCGCGACCTGTTCGCCCTTGGGGAGGAACTCCTGGACCGCTTCCCGCTGGAGCCGGAGCCCCGCAGCAAATACGGACGTTGCCTGGCACTTAATGATGATAACTGATTCCCGGGCTGATTTTGCGATTGTGGGCGGCGGTGCCGCTGGTCTGGTTGCCGCGCTTACAGCTGCCCGCTTACTGAAAGCAAAACGCGGCGCCCGGGTGATTCTGCTGGAAAGACTTGACAGAGTCGGCAAGAAAATCCTTGCGACCGGTAACGGGCGCTGCAACCTGACAAATTCAATCCTTGAAATCGAATCCTATCATGGCCATGATCCGCGCTTTGCGCTGGGCGCACTGCGCCGTTTTGATAACAATGATACGATTGCTTTTTTCCGCGAACTCGGCATGCTCTGCCGTACTGAAACTGACGGACGGGTTTTCCCCTACAGTCTGCAGGCAAACACCGTGCTGGACATTCTGCGTCAAGCTGTTGAGAGGGCAGGTGTTGAGCTGCGCACCGGCTTTAATGTCAGTCGGGTTGAACAAGCCGAACCTCTATACATCGGCAATAATCCCCTGACCAGTGGCCGCAACTTCAATATTTACTCTGCTAAAGGTGAACGCATCAGAGCCAGCAAAGTACTTATTTGCGCCGGCGGCTGTGCCAGTCCGGCACTGGGCAGCAACGGCAGCGGTTACAAGCTTTTACTGGATCTGGGTCACAAAATTATTCCAGTCAGACCGGCTATTGTACAGATAACCACAGAAACAAAAATTGTAAAACCACTAAGCGGAATCAAAGTTCAGGGTAAAGCACGGCTGTTAGCCGCAAACAAAGAAATCGGCAGTGAAGCCGGCGAAATTCTGTTCACAGATGATGGTCTATCGGGGCCGCCGATTTTGCAGCTGGCACATCTCGTCAGCGAATTGCTGCCCGCTGCGACATCGGGGTCCAATCAGGCTGCCAAAATTGCCGCTGAATTACCGCAGCTTACTCTGCTGCTTGATTTTATGCCTGAATTTACTGAAGAAGAAGTTTTTTCGCTGCTGACTGAATTCATGCCGACAAATTCTAATCTGACTTTGGCTGAAATACTAAATGGCCTGCTGCCTAAAAGAGTCGGGGCCTCGATTGTTAAAGAAACGCTTTCGCGCCCGGCAGCTGAACCGGCGGCTTCGCTTACCAAAGCAGAGCGCCGGCAACTGGCGAGTGCTGTTAAGGGCCTGCCTGTTAATGTAACCGGCACCCGCGGCTTTCCTTTTGCCCAGGTGACCGCCGGCGGGATCGCTACGGCTGATTTCCGACCTGATACCCTGGAATCAAAGCTGGTGCCCGGACTGTATGCAGCCGGGGAGATTCTGGACATTGACGGTGACTGCGGCGGTTTTAACCTGCAGTGGGCCTGGGCGAGCGGCGTTCTGGCAGCTACCAGAGCCGCTGCCGCTTTGCTTGAGGATATAAACCAATGAGCAGCATCCAGATCAGTCTGCCCTATACTCATACAGAAGCCGATCTGGCTGCAGCCTATGTCCGGCAAAGCAACCGCCGCTCCGGGGCTGATTTTATGATCATGCGCAAATCAATAGATGCCCGTAAAAAGCATGATATCCGGATAGTGTATCAATTGCTTCCGGCCGATAAAAAGCCGCCGTTGGATGGCGTTGCCGGCCTGACCTGCTCGTTCGAGGCTATTGACACCTCCCGTTTCCGCAAGGCTGATAACAGCCGGAGACTAGTGGTTGTCGGTGCCGGCCCGGCAGGTCTTTTTGCTGCTTTGTTTTTGGCACTTACCGGTTGTAAACCGTTGTTAATTGAACGCGGCCAGCCAGTTGAGCAACGTCAGCTTGATGTTGCCCGCTTCTGGCAAAGCGGTAAACTTGATCCCGAATCCAACGTTCAGTTTGGTGAAGGCGGTGCCGGTACTTTTTCCGATGGTAAGCTGACCACAGGTATCCGTGATCCGCGCTGCACTGCTGTTTTGGAAGAGCTCGTACTGCTGGGAGCCCCGCCCGAAATCCTGTATCTGAGCAAACCGCATATCGGCACTGACAGGTTACGCGAAGTCATGATCGCATTACGTCATAAAATCATCAGCCTTGGCGGCGAAGTCCGCTACGGTACGCGCCTGTCCGGCCTGATAACAAATCAAAGTTACAGCAGCAATAAGCTTGCCTCTGCTCACGGACGTTTGCTCGGTATTCAAGTAGAAAGTCGTGATTCTGACGGAGTCAGTAAGCTGACAGAGGAAATAAATGCAGTCGGCCTTGTTCTGGCTGTCGGTCACAGTGCCCGTGATACTTTCCAGATGCTTCTGGATAGCGGCGTTAAGCTGATAGCCAAACCTTTTGCGGTCGGACTGAGAATTGAACACAACCAGAATCTGATAGATCTGGCTCAGTATGGCGAAGCTGCAGGTCACCCGGCGCTGCCTGCCGCCGAATACAGGTTATCCTGTCCGCTGAGCAGCGGCCGCACTCTTTACAGCTTCTGCATGTGCCCCGGCGGGCAGGTAATCGCTGCTGCCTCAGCTGAGGGCGAATCGGTCACCAATGGCATGAGCCTGCACAGTCGGGCTGAACCTAATGCCAACAGTGCTTTGCTGGTTCCTGTCCAGCCTGAGGATTACGGTACCTCAGATCCTCTGGCAGGCATGCGTTTTCAACAGCAGATAGAACGCAAGGCTTTTCGAGCGGGCGGCAGTGATTATCGGGCTCCGGCTCAGCTGGTCGGCTCGTTTCTCGGAACGGG
>CAZOMW010000077.1:0-7750 GCA_964581135.1 uncultured Oscillospiraceae bacterium | reverse complement strand
CCTTCCTTTGAAAGAAGTTCTGATGAGCAATATCTAACAGATGAAGAATATAAACAGTTCTATCGTGATACTTTCCACGATTTCCGCGAGCCGCTTTTCTGGGTTCACCTGAATATGGATTACCCTTTTCATCTGCAGGGCATCCTTTATTTCCCGCGTACCGAGAATGTCTATGAATCGCTCGAAGGCCGGATCAAGATTTTCTACAATCAGGTTTTCGTGGCAGATAATGTCAAGGAAATAATTCCTGAGTTCCTCTTCTTGCTTAAAGGCACGATCGATTGTCCTGATCTGCCGCTGAACGTTTCGCGCAGCTTCCTGCAGAACGATCAGTATGTAAATAAACTTTCCGGTCACATTGTGCGTAAGGTCGCTGATAAGCTCAATGATCTGTTCAAAAACAATCGTACCGATTATGAAGGCTATTGGAAGGATATCGCTGTATTCGTCAAGTACGGCATGATGAAAGACGAAAAATTCTATGATCGTGTTAAGGATTCGCTGATTTTCGAAACAACAGAGCACGAGTTCAAAACCCTGCCTGATCTTGGCGAAAAACTGGCTTATACAACAGATCCCGAGCGTCAGGTGACTTATCTGCAGCTGGCGAAGGAACGCGGCCAGGACGTTGTGATTATGAACCACGAGCTTGATAATCACTTCATGTCGTTTATTGAATACAAGAATCCGGGCGTGAAATTCAGTCGAGTCGATGCCGAGGTTGGCGGCGATACAGCAGATGACGACCGCAAGGAAGCTCTTACAGACCTGTTTCGCAAGGCGACAGGTGATGATAAACTGACAGTAGAAGTCCGCTCGGTGGGTGCCGAGGCTTTGCCCGCTCTGCTGGTGGAATCGGAAGAATCAAGACGCATGCAGGAAATGCGCAAGCAGTTCCAGCAGATGAACACTGGCGACAGTGATGAAAAAGTTGATTTTGACAGCCTGTTCCCGATCGAGCGCAAGCTGGTCATAAATGACGACCAGGCGCTGGCCGGCAGACTGCTGGCACTCTCGCAGGTTCCCGGCAGTGAAGACCGTGCACGTGAACTGGCCACCCAGCTGTTTGACCTGGCCCGACTCGGGCACGGTTCACTTGCGGCGGATGACCTTGCGGCCTTTATTAAACGATCAGGTGCCCTGTTACAGGAGCTGGTTGACAAGGAGTAATACATGAATGGAACGCTGCAGGTAAGACGTGTATTTGCCGCTAAACGCGCCAGCTGTGATATCGAAGCAAAAGGTCTGCTTAAAGACCTGCGTGAAAACCTCAAACAAACCGGTTTGACCGACGTGCGGATATATAACCGCTATGATATCGCCGGTATTACTGACGAAGAATATGACCTGACCAGAAATCAGGTATTTGCCGAGCTGCCGGTTGACGACGTCTACGACGAAGTTGCCGATTATCGTGGCGCCGCGGCTTTGGTCGCGATTGAAGCTTTGCCCGGTCAGTACGATCAGCGGGCGGATTCCGCTGCCCAGTGCATCCAGATCATTACCCAAAAGGAGCGTCCCCAGGTGCGCACTGCCCGGATAATTGCTTTATATGGCGATCTAGCCGGTATCGATACTGAACGCGTTCGAGATTACTTAATCAACCCGGTGGAAGCACGGGAGGCGGCGCTGACAAAGCCGCGGACGCTGGACGAGCAATATGACGCCCCGGCTGCGGTGGAAACTGTCGCAGGCTTTCGTTCACTTGACGCGGCCGGCCTGAATGCTCTTGTTTCGGAGCTGGGGCTGGCAATGTCCTTCGCCGACATTGAGTTTATCCAGGCTCATTTCCGTAAAGAACAGCGTGACCCCAGCCTGACCGAAATCAGAGTTCTTGATACCTATTGGTCGGATCATTGCCGCCACACCACCTTCCTGACCGAAATCGAATCGGTTAAATTTGATCAGGAGCACCCTTTTGGCAAACTGCTGCAAAAAATCTGGCGCGATTATGAAGCCCAGCGTGCCGCGCTCTACAGCCCGGAACGTCTGGCCGCGAAGCCGCCCTGTCTGATGGATCTGGCTACGCTGGCCATGAAGCAGCTGCGTCGTGACGGTTATCTGGCGGATCTGGACGATTCCGGTGAAATCAACGCCTGCAGCATTAAAGTCACAATTCCGGTTAACGGCCAGGATACTGAATATCTCGTAATGTTTAAAAACGAGACACACAACCATCCAACGGAAATCGAACCTTTCGGCGGCGCCGCGACCTGCCTGGGCGGCGCGATCCGCGACCCTTTGTCCGGACGCACATACGTCTATCAGGCAATGCGCGTAACCGGCAGTGGTGACCCGACTGTTCCAATCGATCAGACTTTACGCGGCAAGCTGCCGCAGCGGAAAATTACGACAACTGCCGCCGCCGGCTACAGCTCCTATGGTAATCAGATTGGTCTGGCTACCGGTCAGGTGGATGAATGCTATCACCCCGGTTATATCGCCAAGCGAATGGAAATCGGTGCTGTGATCGGGGCCGCACCGGCGGCTCAGATCCGGCGTGAGCAACCCCGGCCCGGGGATTTTGTAATTCTGCTGGGCGGCCGTACCGGCCGTGACGGCTGCGGCGGCGCCACAGGCTCTTCGAAGCCGCACACAGAGGCCTCATTGGCGCAATGCGGTTCGGAGGTACAGAAGGGTAATCCGCCGACAGAACGCAAGATTCAGCGTCTGTTCCGCAATTCTGAGGTTGCTTATCTGATCCGGCGCTGCAATGACTTCGGTGCCGGCGGTGTCTCTGTTGCGATCGGTGAGCTGGCCGATGGGCTGGTAATCGACCTGGATAAGGTGCCTCTGAAGTATGAAGGTCTGGATGGCACGGAAATTGCTATCTCGGAATCACAGGAGCGTATGGCTGTTGTTGTCGCCCCCGCCGATGCTGCCGCTTTTCTGGCAGCAGCAGATCAGGAAAACCTCGAGGCAACGATAGTCGCGGAGGTCAGCGCCGAACCGCGGTTGATTATGACCTGGCAGGGGCAGACAATCGTTAACCTGACCCGCGAGTTCATTGATACCAACGGCGCTTCGCAAAGCACCGGAGTTCATGTGACACTGCCGGAAAATATCTGCTATTTCCAGAATCCGGCTGAAGGCGCGATTAAGGATCATTTCGGTAAATCCGTGCGCAATATTTTCGGCAGCCTTCAGGCCTGCTCTCGCCAGGGGCTGGCAGAAAGGTTCGACAGCACTATCGGTGCCGGGACAATCCTGATGCCTTTCGGCGGCCGTTGTCAGCGGACCGCGGAAGAAGGCATGGCCGCGTTAATTCCAGTGCCGGAGGGTGAAACACCTGCAACTACGCTGATGACCTACGGCTTTGATCCCTGGCTTTCCAGCTGGAGTCCTTTCCATGGTGCTTATTACGCTGTTACAACAGCGCTGGCTCGTATTGCCGCAATGGGCGGCAACCCGCGCCAGGCTCGCCTGACTTTACAGGAATATTTTGAACGCCTGACAACTGAGGAGAAATGGGGCAAGCCGCTGGCCGCCCTGCTGGGAGCCCATCAGGCACAGCTTGATTACAAAGTGCCGGCTATCGGCGGTAAAGACAGCATGTCCGGTTCTTTTGACGATCTGCATGTGCCGCCCACCCTGGTGGCTTTCGCTGTCAATGTCACCTCGGCTGAGAAAGTGCGTTCTGCGACTCTGCCGCGCGCCGGCCTGACATTGCTGCGTCTTTCGCCGCAACGCAATGCTTTTGAACTGCCGGAACCGGATGCGTTCCTGGCCGGGCTCGATCTGATCAACAGGGACGACATTGCCCCCTCGATTCTCGCTGCCGGTGTTGTACAAGGCAGCGGTACCGCAGTCGCAGCCATCCGGATGTGCTTCGGTGAATACCTCGGATTGGACATCGACGATGAATGGACTACGACTGAATTATTCCAGCCCGATCACGGTGCTCTGATACTGGCGGCGGAGGACCCGGCCGTTATCGCCGCCCTGGAAGCCGGCGGCGCCCGACGTCTCGGTATTACTACAGCTGAACCGCAGCTGGTCTGGCGGCAGGAAAGTCTGCCGCTAGCGGAGGCAATTGCTGCCAGCGAACGTGTTTTGGAACCGGTCTTCCCGACAAAAACGGCAGCTGATGTCAACCCCCTTGACTTGCCGCTCAAATACAACAAAGCAAGCTATGCCGTGGCAGCTGCTGACGAAATTGCTGAAGGGATACCGATGTCAGCGCCGGAAACGTATAAACGTAAACGGGCAGGCAGCCATTCGGCCTTCATGACCGGTATTGCCAGACCGCGCGTTCTTATTCCGGTTTTCCCGGGTACAAACTGTGAATACGATTCCGCCCGCGCTTTTACCGAGGCGGGTGCTGAAGCGGATATCCTGATAGTGCGCAACCTGACTTCAGACGCAATCACCGAAACCCTGGCTGAGCTCGATAAGAGGCTTCGTCAGTCCCAGATGCTGATGCTTCCAGGTGGTTTCAGTGGTGGCGATGAACCAGAGGGTTCCGGTAAGTTTATCGCTTCGGCTTTCCGCAATCCGCGGTTAACTGAAGCTGTGCGTGACCTGCTGAGGCGTGATGGCTTGATCCTGGGAATCTGCAACGGCTTCCAGGCCCTGATTAAACTGGGGCTGCTGCCTTTTGGCGATATTGTAGACTTGATGCCGGAGAGTCCGACTTTGACTTTCAACAGCATCGGACGGCATATTTCCCGCCTGGTAACGACAAAAGTAATCAGTAATCGCTCGCCCTGGCTGGCGGGCGTTGAGCCCGGGCAGCTGCACGTTGTGCCGGCCTCTCACGGTGAAGGCCGCTTTATAGCTTCGCCGGCGCAGGTTGCCCAGCTAGCTGCCGCCGGTCAGATATCGACGCAATATGTTGATCTGGAAGGCAATCCCAGCAACGATGCCCGCTATAACCCTAATGGTTCGGTTAATGGTGTAGAAGGCCTGATCAGTCCCGATGGCCGCATACTGGGCAAAATGGGCCATTCTGAGCGCATCGGTCCGGAGCTGTACCGCAATGTCCCCGGTGATAAAGATCAGCAGATTTTCCGGTCAGGTGTCAGATATTTTGCCTGAGCGCAGATGCTGCCTGTTTCTGTCAGCTTAAGCAACATCTAAAGTAAAACCGCAGCAACTATACTTCGTTTGGAGGTGAGTTGGATGAGGAACTTTAGACTGCTTAAATTGGTTTTAGCCGGTTGCGTTTTATCAGTCCTGTTATTAGCTGTCTGTATCCGGCCCCTGAGCTCAACTAATTTATATGCCGCTTTCTGGGCAGATGGTACCATACCGGAACCGCCGTCTGATCAGGCAAGCTTTATTGAGTATCTCAACCGCATCGGCCAGCCGGCATATAGCCGCTATCACCGATATCCGGCCAGTTTCACGACTTTCCACGATTACAGACTGTTGGTGTACGGCACTCCCGCACAAGTGCCGGGAAACCGCTTTGACGCGGACTATCTCCAGTATGCGATGCTGGGGTTTTCTTACGATGAACGCCAGGTCACCAATACTCTATTTCCTGATGATTCCCCCGGCGGGGTTACCCAAAGCAACCCGATCAGCTGGACTGAACTGGATCTGGGAAGCGCTGCCAGCGATTCCTGGCAGCTTCTGGGCTCTGCGCAGCGACAGCAACTTAAATCGGTACAGCTGTTTTATCGCAACCAACCCTTCGGAGGAATGAATTACACAAATCTGGGTTTAAGTGAACGCAAGGCCATTGTGCTGGCGCCGCCTTCCTGGCAGCTTGGTTCAGCACTCTACACAGAACATTACCTGACTCGCAATGGCAGGCGGGAAGTACGTTACGCTACATTCACCTGCAACGGCAGCGGTAATGCTGAACTCAGCTGTTCGCTGGAAATCCTGACGCCACCTGATGATCTGGCCTACGGTTTTGAAGAAGGCATGGATGAGATGCAGATTTCTTATCGCGTCACGGGCAGAATTGAAAGACTGACCGGCCTAGCAAGCGATCAGGACATTATTCTGCGCGGTGTTGGTACAGAGGATGGTGTAAAGTATGGCAGTGGCAACGGGCCTTTCATATATGAAGGAACTCGGACTATAGACCGCTCAGTACTGGAGGGCGCGGCAGCAGGCGTTGCAGAAATCAAGGCAACAACTTTTGTTGTGTCTGCCATGGGGGATATTATTCTGCAGGAACAGGTTAAATATCTGCCGCTGCGCAGTCAGAAACCGATTGAACCTCTGACAATAACAGCCGCTGTAAAAGGATCGATCGGGTATTTCAGTGGAGCCAGAGCTTTGAATGGCCGGCAGCTGCCAACTGCAAAAAAGCATTTTCTAGGGTTGGAAACAGTCTGGCTGAATGTAAGCTTCAATAAACCTGTTTCTGATTGGCAATATACTTTTCTGGGGCTAACACATACAGTTCCGGCAGGTGCAAATCAAACCGCGTTTAGTCTGCCGATAAAGATGCCTTTGAATTGTGACACGCTTACCTGGCGAAACCAGCGATTGCAGTCACCTTATACAATCGAAATAGAGGCCGCTGACCGTAAAGCCACGCACAATCGGGCAAGCTCTGTAATTCAGGATATCGAGTTAACAGGTGATATCTTTGACCTTCTTTATCTGCAGACTGCAAATTAAGACTTGAAACTGCAAAATTTGGCCTGAAACCGCAAATTAAAAATCAGTTAACGCAAATTAAAAACCAGTAACCAAAAATTAAACCTGAAAGCCGCTAATGAATTAAAACAGGTTTTTCCGGAAACTGTTTTCATCGGTGCCGTTCCAACTGGAATCGAGTTGACTTTCAGGTGCACTGACCTGCTCCGATGCTTCTCTGTCAGACGGAGTTTTGTTTTCAGTATCAACCGGTGAGTGATGCGGCCAGGGGTCATTGATCAAATCCATAAAAGGTTCGGGAGAAGGCAGCTTCGGACCGGCTGGAGAAACCGTAAACTCAGTACTATCAGAGTCGGCGGGCAGCTTGGCACTGTTATAGCCTGCGGCCATTGTATCTGAATCAGATTCGGCCAGAGAACTTCCGGCTGCAGGCAGTTTCACAGGATCAAGCTCTGCCTCCGGGGCTTTCAGCAGTCCGAAAGCCGGAACCCTTTGTCTGCCGGGCTGGCGCGGTGGTTTGCCGTCATAAACGAAACAATAATTATTTTCTCCGTAATAGACATAGAAATAAGCAGCCGGTGTTTCCGATTCGTAATCAACATAACAGAAAATCGGGTGGCGCAGACGTTTAGCTGTTTGAAGCATGCTGTCGAAACCGGAAACTGTAATACACCATTCAGGCTCCCAGGCTTTATCGGCAATCATCAGAATCTGACGGCGGCCCTGACGCAACAGCTGCTTCAAACCGCGCCGGAAATAAATATCAGGCCGGTTGGCTGTCAGCACCAGAAATAAAACCAGTGTCAGCAGCAGCACACTGCTCAGCAGCGGGTAAACAAACGCCGGCAGCAAGGTTGGTTGCACTAAATAAGAAACGGGGCGTGTGATTAAGTGCTGGACGGAAACCGGG
Source organism: uncultured Oscillospiraceae bacterium (assembly GCA_964581135.1). Lineage (GTDB taxonomy): Bacteria > Bacillota > Clostridia > Saccharofermentanales > UBA5734 > JAXGXQ01. Next base: position 279 of record CAZOMW010000077.1, on the reverse strand, counting down.
TCGTTTTGAACCCGGAAAGATTCGGTCAATAAGGGAATTATTACATCCGCTGTTTGTACTGAGGTCCCGTCCTGATTCAGAATAGTGCCGGCCATCTCCGCGCTGAGGCGAATGATCAGACGCGCTTCGCCTGCACGGGCACTGTCACTGAGGAAATCGGCGGCGGTCTGGCTGTACACAGCCAAAGGTAATGTCAGGCTGCTTCTTAATTGTTGACTGGAAAGGTCAGGCTGGGATTCAACCGGTGGCAGCAGGTTGATTTTTCTTTCCATAAGCAGA
>CAZOMW010000076.1:0-7881 GCA_964581135.1 uncultured Oscillospiraceae bacterium | reverse complement strand
GCGGTTACACTCGTGAAGCGGGTGTACGCCAGCTTGAGCGCGAAATCGCCCACGTCTGCCGGCGGGCAGCAATCCTGATTGCTGAGAAAAAACAAAAAACAATCAAAGTCACACCGGAAAAATTAACGGACTTAATCGGCCGGCCGAAGTTCCGCTTTGAGAAGATGCAGGATCTGGATCAGATCGGTATCGCGACCGGCCTTGCCTGGACCTTTGCCGGCGGCGACACGCTGAATATTGAAGTAAATGTCATGCCCGGTAACGGTAAACTTGAACTGACAGGCTCTCTTGGCGACGTTATGAAAGAATCTGCCCGGGCTGCGGTTACCTATATCCGGACAATGGTGAATGAGCTGGGGATTGATCCTGATTTTAACGCCAAAAGGGATATTCACATTCATGTGCCGGAAGGCGCGACTCCCAAGGATGGCCCTTCGGCAGGAATAACTCTGGCGACTGCCGTAGCTTCAGCTTTAAGTAAACGTCCAGTCAGACACAATGTGGCGATGACAGGCGAAATCACTCTGCGCGGCCGCGTCCTGCCGATCGGCGGATTGAAAGAAAAAATCATAGCCGCTAACCGGGCCGGAATCGATACAGTGCTGATACCTGCGGACAATGAACGTGATCTGGAAGATATCCCCGAATCAGTAAAAGAGAAACTGCGAATTGTACCTGTTTCGGTTATGGATGAAGTCCTGAATGAAGCTTTACTGCCGGCAGCCGAAACCGCATCAGACAGTTTAGCGAATAATCCGGCTGAGTCAGCAGATTAATACCTGCAGAAATGCCTTGAAACAAATAACACCGTGAAAGGAACAATCCGATATGAGTGAAACCAAAGGCAGCCAGGCAGAACTCGAGCTGCGTGAGCAGATCCGTCAAGCCCGCAGGATCGTGGTAAAAGTCGGTACTTCAACCCTGACTTTTGAAAACGGTCGAATCAATATAGGTAACGTAGATCATCTGTGCCGCTCGCTGGCTAATCAGATGAATCAGAGAAAAGAGGTCGTGCTCGTTTCTTCCGGCGCTATTGGGATAGGAGTCGGCAAGCTGCGTCTGGACGAAAAACCGCGTTCAATCCGGGCCAAGCAGGCTGTTGCCGCTGTAGGTCAGTGCGAGTTGATGAACATATACTCAAAAACCATGGCTGACTACAGCTATGTGGTTGCTCAGATTCTCTTAACTAAAGATGACATTGATGACAAGCTGACTCGTGTTAACATCTGCAATACTTTTACAGCCTTGCTTGAACGTGAAATCCTGCCAGTTGTTAACGAGAATGATACAGTGTCAACACGTGAGATTTACCATAACGGTACATTTGGTGATAACGATAACCTGTCGGCAATAGTAGCCGAACTGATCGGTGCGGACTTGCTCATTCTCCTTTCGGATATCGACGGCTTGTATACAAGTGATCCGCGCTGCAACGACAATGCCAGCAGAATCTATTATGTTGAGGAAATTGATGACACAATCGCGGCTAGCGCCGGCCAGGAAGGCTCGAACCTGGGTACGGGAGGAATGCGCAGCAAAATATCCGCGGCCCGTATAGCAGCCTCTGCCGGTATCCCGATGGTTATTGCCAATGGGTCGAACAATAGGGTAGTTGATCAGATTATGGATGGCGAGAGAGTTGGAACACTTTTCGCGGCAAAAAGCAAAAGCTGTTGACTTAAACCCAAAAGTTGACTCAACAGTTCATATGCTAAGGGCACAAATTCACGTCAGTAAAAAAGCGCCGGTTCGAATTCGCATCGATACCGGCGCTTTTTTCAATCATTGGTGAGTGACTTCACTGCCTTAACCGGCCGGGATAAAGAGGGTTTGTTCTTCTCCTGCAATTTCCGTGATTTCCGGTGCAGTATGCAGATTACACTCATCCTTCGGGTTCATCATCGCATTAGGTACAAACATTTCACTCTTTTTGGTTGGGCAGAACGGTGTTGCCAGCATGCCACTGTCAGTACAGATGGAGGAGGTTTTAATAGTCGCTGGTTTTTCAAATTCGCGCTTTTCAAGGCCCTCATGAATTCGGGTCATTGCGTCTGTCCAGATACCGCGGGCGTTATTACGATCCCCGGATGGAATCTCGGTTCTGCCGAGCCTGTTGTCGTAGCCATACCACACTGCAGCTGTGTAGTAAGGAGTATAGCCGACCAGCCATTTATCGACGTTATCATCGGTTGTGCCGGTTTTGCCGGCAGTAGGCATGTTGGGGACAGCATTGCCATTGGCTGTACCTCCCGAAGTCATGACTCCCCTCAGGATATCAGTCATTATATAGGCCGTTTCCGGCTTGTACACCTGGGTGAATTCAGACCGGTTCTCCAGCAGAACCTTGCCATCGGCGTCGGTAACTTTGGTGTAGGCATAAGGTTCAGTGTAAAGCCCCTTGTTGGCAAAGACTGTGTAGGCACCAGCCATTTCCAGTGTTGTCATGCCATTGCTGAAACCACCCAGTGAAATGGAGGGGTAGTTTTCTGTTGGCCGAGGTAAACCAACCTGCGCCAGATACTGTAATGAAGTTTCGCCGCCCAGAACATTAACCCAGACGTATGTAGCGATTGTGTTAATTGAGTACTTGACAGCGTCCCGGATTGACACATTGCCGCGAAAGCCGGCGGAGGCATTTTTGGGCCAGACTTTGGTTGGAGTCGAGGGGTTAAGATAGTACGGCTGATCTGTAAAAATTGAAGCGGCAGTGACACGGCCGGTATCCAGAGCAGGACCGTAAACAGCAAGCGGCTTAATACTTGAGCCGGGCTGACGCTGAGCGCTGACCGCTCGGTTGAGCACAAAGTTGCCAGTTTTTTCACCGAACCCGCCAACAATACCTTTGATCTGGCCGGGGTTTGGGTAATTCTCGATTACAACCATACTGCCCTGCGGTCTGCTCGGCATGTTCGCTATGGCGCTCTCATTTTTAACAAACAGTTTTTCATTCTTGAAGGTTTCTTCGATGTCGCTCTGGACCTTAGGGTCCATGGTTGTTGTAATACGCAGTCCCTGATTATAGACGGCGATTTCTGCCATACTGCGGTTGTAGCCGCGCTTTGACACTAAATCATTGACAACCTCACCGATTACATAGTCGACAAAATATGAATTAATCTGGTTGGCGGCTATTGTTTTGCGATCAGTCAGGATCTTGATTTCAGTATTAAGTGCGGTTTCATATTCGTCGTCCTCAATCATCCCCAGCTCGTGCATTTTGCCAAGAACAATACGCATGCGGCGCATAGCGTTACGGCGGCCGGATTCAGTCAACGGGTTATAAGTGGCCGGGCGATTGGGGATGCCTGCCAGAAAGGCACATTCCACGAGGTTCAGGTCAGAGGCATCTTTGCCGAAATAAGCTACCGCAGCCGATTGCAATCCCACATAGCTGTTGCCCATCGGGATGAGATTAATATATAACTCCATAATCTCATCTTTGCTTTTATCCTGCTCAAGCCGCACAGCGTTATACCATTCCTGAATTTTGCGTTGCGCGGAACGTTCGTCGGCTCCGGAAACAAGCTTAACGGTTTGCTGGGTTATTGTGGAGCCGCCATGTGTAGCATTGCCGCCATTGGACAACGCACTCAAAATGGCACTGGCAATACGCTTTGGGTCTATCCCGATGTGATCAGGAAAGCGCTCGTCTTCTATAGCCATTATGGCTTCGTCAATATAAGTATGTTTTACTTTACTGAAAGCGATAAATTCGCGATTGATATTTTGCGAGCCAGTAAGAATGGCAATTTCATTGCCTTGAGAGTCGAGAATCCGGCTCGTTTCGCTTTGATTTGTAATCTGAGCAGCAGATACAGGCTCGGTTGTCTGAAGATAACCGATCAGCATGCCCCCGCCGATGCCCGCAACCAGAAACGCGACAATTGTGATCAGGATTAATACAACCTGTAGCGTTTTTACAATAGCTGTGCCGGCGACCTGCGGCAAAGAAGCCAGACTGGTGACATGCGAAGGCTTGCCGCGCAGACGTTTGCGGAATTCTTTACGAACAATATTATTTGAATGTCGACGGGAGGTTGGTTTGCCGGTAGAGGTTTGCTGAGTTTTCTGCACGATATTACTCCATAATTATGCTGGCAGGATTCAGATGCTCTCCGTTGTATTCAACTGAAAAATGAAGGTGCGGCTTGGTTGAGTTGCCGGTATTGCCGACTAATCCTATAACGTCGCCTTTATTCACTGTATCGCCTTCTTTGACATTCAGTTTGCTGCAATGCAGATAGGCTGTCACGAATCCATTGCCATGGGAAATTTTAATGAAATTGCCGGCGCTGCTGCTGCGCGAAGCCGCGATTACCCGACCTGCACCAGCTGCCTTGATCGGAGTACCTGTTTTAGCTCCCATATCGACAGCACCATGAAAATGACGGTAACCGAAGATCGGGTGAGTTCTGGGGCCGTAGCCTTCAAGTTTGCCGGCGATAGGCTTCAGGGTTGGAAGATTTGCTAAACGGCTGTTGATTTTTGCTTCATAATCAGTCAGGTTAATCCGTTCTGCTTCTGGTGTATTTTTGAATTTTTTCAGCTTATGAGACAAATCTGTCAGATTGCGGGCTTCCTCAATATTTTTATTTAGCGAAGCACCCGCACGTGACACTGTCTTTTCTTCCAAATTAGAGAGAAGCGAATTAAGGATTGTGTCCTCAAGGCTGTCCATTGCCTTCTCTTTTACTTCTATAGTACCTGTTAGATGCTCATTGAGAGCTTTTTGTTCATTTAACTGGTTCACTAAATTGATTTTTTCAAGTTCCAGAGCCAGATTGTCACGGGAAGCTACTCTGTTTTCGAAGGCTGTCAGGCTGGAACGGTCATCAGAGGTTGTAATCGAGTCATCTTTTGATTGAGTTCGCCCGGCAGCATAAGCTCCACCGGCGGTAAATACGATTGCAAACAGGATTAGAACAGCAAGAACGGGGCGCTGATTCTTGTTTATAAATAATCTGGCTTTATTTACAAAGCGCAGGGCTGGTTCCGAATTAAATAAGATCTTATGGCGCATTGCCAATTCCTTTCAGCCTTTTAAATTTAATAAGCCACCCCAGGCAAACGGGATGGTCAATGCCCGCTATTATACCCTGTTGCAACTCTGTTGGCAACAAAACAGCCGTTTTTCTGAAACAAATTGGAAACTATTGAGACATACAGTAAGCGCGATTGTGAGTTTATTAATCCAGCATTTTTGAAAATTCTGAAAGCGACTATACAGGATATATATAATATGGAATAAGGATAGTAAAATAACATTGCCTGGGCAAATGGCCGTATACAACTGCTGCAATGTTAACTTAAACTGCCTCAACCACTGTTTCTGCAGGTATGCAGCAATTAAAACTTCACCGACATCAACAAATTATGAAAAACGCCGGAACTCTTTAATTCTGAACAGGAGGAACTATGAGTTACATAATGCAAATTATAGAAACGGAAAAACAACCGGTTATGTCAGTAAGAGTAACGACATCTCTAAAAGATATGCCTGGGATTGTCGGACCGAACTTTGGCAAGGTAGTTGATTATATTGTTAAAAACGGTGCTGAACCACTGGGGCCGGCGTTCATAGCATATTTTAATATGGACATGGACAACCTGATTATAGAAATCGGCTTTCCGGTTACTCAGGAACTGGAAGGAAATGCTGAAATTGCCCTCCGGTATATTCCTGCCGGCAGAAAAGCAATCGGGTTTCACAAGGGCGCATATAGTGAGCTCGGAACGTTGTACGAGCGCTTGACCAGGTTCATTAGTGAAAAAGGTCATCAGCCTTCAGGGATTGTATATGAGTACTATTACAACTCACCAGAAGAAGTGCCGGAAAGCGAACTGCTGACAAAAGCAGAATTTATTCTGGCATAAAAATTATTGTCGCTTCGCGAAATGCCGGCAAAATATTTTAATAGTAATAAATATGGAATAGCGACATGTTATTTACGAGGAGCAGTTAGGTGCGCAAAAGAAAAAACAAAAGCAGAGTTGAGCAAGCTGGTTCGCAAGTGGGTCTACAGATTGGCAACCAGATAGAACTAAAAATTGAATCACTAAATAGCTCCGGGCAAGGCGTCGCTCATTACGAAGGATTAACAGTATTCGTGGAGGCGGCTGTTCCCGGAGACTATTTAGTGGCGCAGATTCTGGAACGTCGATCGCGTTATGCTGTAGCTGGCATTGAAAGACTAATTTCTCCGTCCGCCGACAGAGTGGATGCTGCTTGCGCTGTCTTCGGCCGCTGCGGTGGTTGCAGTTTGCAGTCAATGAGTTATCCTGCTCAGTTACGAGAAAAGCGTGAGCAGGTTATCGCAGCCCTGACCAGGATAGGAGGCTTTGCGGCTGCGGACCTGGAAACACTAGTTCAGCCTGTGCTCGGCATGAAGGATCCCTGGCATTATCGTGCTAAAGTTCAGTACCCTGTCAGCGGCACCACGCAGGCGCCGCTGATTGGCTTTTACGCGCCGCGCAGCCATGAAGTTGTTGAGCACTCTGAATGCGTTATTGAACATCCGGTGGCTGACACCGTGAGGCAAGTTATAAAAAAACATTGTATTCAACATAATGTTGAACCCTATGCTGAAACAGCCCATACAGGTCTGTTGCGTCATATTGTCGTCCGCATTGGCTTTGCGACAGGCCAGGTCATGGTAATTCTCGTAATTACTAGCGATAAAAGCGTCGACAAAACTTACGACAATAATGGTGATAATGGGGTCGAAAAATTTCCGGCGATTGACCAGCTGATAACTAATTTGAACGCAGCACTAAGCCTGGTAGAGTCGAAAACTGAATTTGGCAGCCACTTCAGCTTGCAAAGTCTTTATCTTAATCACCACACCCGGCGTTCAAATTTGGTTCTCGGTGACAGCCTCACGCTGATGCATGGAGAAACTCATATTGAAGAACATCTGCTGGGGTTGCGGTATCTGATTTCACCACTGGCATTCTTTCAGGTTAATCCAATGCAAACGGAAGTTCTCTATCAAAAAGTGGCGGAATTTGCCGCGCTGAAAGGCACCGAAACTGTGCTGGATTTATACTGCGGCACCGGCTCCATTTCTTTGGTTCTGGCCAGGAACGCAAAAATGGTAATCGGCGTTGAAGAAGTGGAAGCCGCGATCACTGATGCTCGCACGAATGCCCGAATTAACAACCTGGAATCGCGCACCCGTTTTGAAGTCGGCAAAGCGGAAATTATTCTGCCGGAATTGATTAAAGAAGGAGTCAGAGCAGACATTGCAGTTGTCGACCCGCCGCGCAAAGGCTGCGATCCGCATTTGCTCGAAGCAATTCTGACTGTGGCACCCTCACGCTTTATTTACGTTTCCTGCAATCCCGCAACTCTGGCGCGTGACCTGGCTATTTTGACACGAGACGGCAACTATCAAATAAAAGCAGTGCAGCCTGTTGATATGTTTCCACAAACCCCGCACGTTGAGTGCGTAGTATTGATGTCACGCGATATGTAGCGAAAAACAATTACGCGAACACAATATATTGGTTTTTTGCGCGTTTTAGGGTTATGTATTGCCTACTTATCATTGGCACCAATTTGCAATATAATTAGGCTAATTATAATGTGGAGGTGAGCTGATGGATTCAAAGATTTGGTATATTCCAGCAAGGAATGACCGCTTGGACAAGAATGTTGGAATCTACTGCAGAGTAAGTACGAACGAAAAAGAACAGCTTTATAGCCTCGCAGCACAGATTTCTGCTTTAACGAGAGCAGTTGCGAATGTGAGTCAATGGAGGCTGGCAGATGTATTTATTGATATTGCGTCTGCCAAAGGCGAAGTTCCACGTAGAGAATTTGATCGATTGATTAGAGAATGTGAAGCGCACAATATCTCTGTTGTCCTTACCAAAAGCATC
>CAZOMW010000075.1:0-7972 GCA_964581135.1 uncultured Oscillospiraceae bacterium | reverse complement strand
GCGGGCCGGGTACAGCGCCCTTGATGACGAGGATGTTGCGTTCGCCGTCCACCTGGACAACGTCCAGATTCTGCACTGTTACATTTTCAGCGCCCATATGTCCGGGCATTTTTTTGCCCTTAAAGACACGGCCGGGATCTGTTGTCGAACCCATCGAGCCGAGGCGGCGATGGTACATGGAACCGTGGGTTTCAGGACCGCGGGACTGGCCATGACGTTTGATGGCGCCAGCAAAACCCTTGCCTTTTGATACACCGCTGACATCTACACGGTCACCGCTGTTGAACATGTCTGAAACGCGGATTTCCTGACCGAGTGTGAAATCTTCCTCGGTTTTGAATTCGCGCAGCCATCTCTGCGGTTCAATTCCGGCCTTGTCGAACTGACCGGCTTCGGGTTTGTTAACCCGATTCTTTTTCTTTTCGCCGAAACCAACCTTAACGGCCTTGTAGCCGTCATTCTGGACAGTCTTGTTCTGAACGACCACAATCGGGCCGCATTCGATAACGGTCACTGGGATAGCTAATCCGTTTTCGTCGAACAGCTGGGTCATCCCGGCCTTTCTGCCAAGCATGAATCTGCTCATGTTTCTTGTTACCTCCTGGTTATTGGTTCATCACCCGGTGATGAACATGACCTTGCCGCCGCATTCTTCAGGACCCGGCGGAGAAAAGCCTTACAGCTTGATCTCAATGTTAACGCCTGCGGGCATTTCGAGCTTCATCAATGCCTCAACAGTTTTCTGGTTCGGAGCAAGGATGTCGATCAGGCGCTTGTGTGTGCGCATTTCGAACTGCTCACGCGCATCCTTGTATTTGTGGGGCGAACGCAGGATTGTGATGATCTCTTTTTCTGTAGGCAGCGGGATCGGACCTGAAACCGACGCGCCGGTACGTTTGGCGGTATCGACTATACGTTCTGCGCTGTCATCCAGAATGCTGTGATCGTATGCCTTGAGACGAATCCTGATTTTTTGGTTTGATGCCATGGGTAAACCTCCTCAGTTTGCTGCGATGCAGGCTTCAACTGTACCGGGCGTATCATTCTCTTTCAACATAAAACCCAGTTGCCAGTCCTTATGGACCTTGCTCTGGGCACATGCTTCGTCGAAAGCATACGCTGCGTTTGTTGTCCTGCCGTCCGGTTTCATGAACCGGGCTGCTCCGCCGAAGTTCCCCGATTCCCAGCCGCAGCGGCTGCATCGGCAATCTCCAGCATCGACGCTATTTCTTACGTTTGTTTTTCCCGCGATAAACCACGGCAAAAAGTCGCGCAGGGAGTATTCTATAACAGATTCCGCCGCGATGCAAGTAGATTTACCTGAAATTTGTCGCTTTTTCGCGATTATTGCCAAATTTTTCCGGTTTTATTGAAAAACATTCACTTAATCATGATTCCGGACTTGATCTGCTGCTGAAAAGCAGTCGTTGCTGCCGGCGAACAACAGTCGCAGCGGCAGCAATTTCGACAGCTATTGACGGCTGCGGTCAGCCGGGAATATCCGTAAGGCGGCCAAAGCTGTAGCCGCGAGCCCGGATTTCTTCAATCAGCTCCGGCAGCAGTGCAACATTGGTATTGGATACCGCATGCAGGAGGATTACAGAGCCATCGTGCAGTTCTCCCAGTATTGTGCGCCGCGCGGCTTCCAGAGTTGGCTGCTCGTTCGTCAGCCAGTCGCGGTAAGCAAAGCTCCAGAAAACTGTACGATACCCGTGCTGGTCAAGCAGACCGAGCAGGCGTTCGCTGTAGGCGCCCTCCGGCGGTCTTAAATATTTGGGCATGGATTTGCCGGTCAGGGCTTTGAATTCAAGCTCCAGTTGGGTGATGTTGGCCATTACCGTTTCGGCACCCTGCTCGCGGTAAAGATTTCCGAGGTTAGGATGTGTGTTCGTATGGTTCAGTACCAGATGTCCTTCCGCGACCATCCGCTTAACAAGCTCAGGCTGGTTGCGCAGGTAGGTTCCGGTTATAAAGAAAGCAATGTGCACTTTTTTGGCGGCAGCGGTGGCAAGAATCTCACTGGTGTTTTTCTCGAACTCATAGCCTTCGTCCATTGTCAGGTATACAGTTTTGCGGCCCGTCGGCTTCGCCTGCCAGATAACGGACCAGGGTGCTATCAGGCTGGCTACACTGCCGGGAATAGTAACCCTTTTATCTTTGAAAAGATCAGCGGCAGCCGGTCTGTTATAATACCAGCCCGCGGTTGCAGCTGATAATTTTGTGAGATCGGTTGCGGGAGCGGTTGTTGATGTTTTTGTTGTTGCAGTCGTAGCTTTTGTGGTGGAGGTTGCCGGTTTGGTGGTGGCTTTTGTTGTAGCCTTTGTAGTAGGCTGAGTCACTGGCGGCCGCGTCGTTGTTGGCTGAGTCGTTGCGGCTGTCTGTGTAGTTGTAGGTACGACAGTCGTAGCTGCAGTCGTCGCGGTTGAAGTTGTCCCGGTAGTCTGTGTAGTGGTTGAGGTCGTGGCTGTCACGGTCGGCTGAGTCGTTTCTCTGGTAGTCGTGCCGCCTGACTGAGTACTGGCGGTCACAGTCGAACCTGTGCCGGTTCCTGAGCCTGTGCCGGTTGTGTCATTGGTATCACAGGCAGCTGCCGCCAAGGCTATAACCAGTATCAGAATAAGTAATACTGACCGGAACGGCAGTTTGTTTTTCGGGCGAGTGAATGAAGCCAAACCGCCGCGGCGAGCTTTGGTTTTCTTTTCATCAGAATAATTATCTTTCATATATATGACCTGTATACGGTCAACTGCTCAGGCCAGCATTTCTGTTGCCTGCGCCCAGGCCGCATTCCATAATCCTGCTGTTCGCCAATGTGAGCATTTGAATAACCCGACTGGCCGCTCAGGCCAGTATTTCCCGGATCTCTGTCTGGCTGAAATGGTATTTACCGTCGCAAAAATGGCAGACAAGCTCAATCCCTTCCGGATCCTCACTTAATTCAGTCAGCTCTTCACTGCCAAGCGCGACCAGGTTGCGCAACATGCGTTCGCGGCTGCAATTACAGTCGTAACTGCAATTGATAACATCATGGTATTTGATATCCGGATCACCAATAAGCAAGTCAAGAAAATGGTGCGGGTTAAAGCCTTCCGCAAACAGTTCTGAGACATCTGGAAAACCGGCAACACGCGCTTCCAGGCGCTCGATAAGCTCCTCGTCGGCTCCGGGCAGCAGCTGCATCATGTAACCGCCCGCGTATTTGACTCCGGTTTGATCAAGGCTTACACACAAAGCCATTACGGTCGGCACCTGCTCTGAGCAGGCAAGATAAGCGGTAAGATCTTCTGCAATTTCGCCGGAAACCAGATTCACATGCCCGACATAAGGCTCTCCGTGACCAAAGTCACGGATTACAGTTAGCCGGCCCTGACCGACAACTCCGCTGATATCCAGCTTGCCCTCTTCACGATACAAAGTTGGCACGTGCGGATTCAGGACCAGACCGCGGATCCTGCCATCGGACTGGCCTACAACGGTAAGGCCGCTGATCGGGCCTTCGCTGCGGATAACAGCAGTGACAGAATGCTCAGGTTTATCAAGGTCAGGCGTCAGCATCAGAATTCCTGTCATCAGACGGCCAAGTGCTACAGTTGCTGAGGGTGAAAGATCGTGAATCTGCATGGCTTCGCGGCAAAGCTCGGTTGAACGTATGCCGACAAGACGCACCTGGTCTTTAAGAGCGGTGGCTCTGACCATGTAGTCGCCGGCGGGATCGGCATATGCCGATCCACCGATAGGTGTTCTGTCTTCAGTGTTATTGTTAAGTGATTCGTTCACAGCAATGCTCCTGTCTGGATTGTTTGCAACAACATTTAATATAAAATCAATTTGCTGAAGTCTGTTCAGCGTTCCCGGCGGCAGATATAGAAATGACGATTATCATAACGTTTCGCCGCGGTCTCAGTCAACTCGCCATGGACTGCAAGCAGAGAAAGTCCGGCCGTGTTTGCATACTCCTTCAGCGTGCTTCGCGGATACAACCGCTCGCGAATAACCGCTTCACTGCGTTCATAGCAATTGTCCTTAGTACGGGTAAACAGAAGGATTTCGGACCGGCTGATACCGCTGCGAGGATTGAAATTGTTCTGCCAGAGCATTGTCTGCTCCGGGTTATCATCATAAAAAACATTGTCGCCGAGGCGCCGACTGAAATAATCGGGTGTCAATACGTCAAAAACAAATAAGCCGCCAAGGTTAAGGTAATTAGCGCAAAGTCTGAATAAGCGCGCAACATCTGTACGTTTGAGCAGATGATTCAGTGTATCCAGTAAACATACAATTAAATCTACAGTACCGAATAATTCAAAACGGGCAATATCCTGTTGCAGAAACAGAGAACGCTTTGCGCCTGCCGAGTCGGCTTTGGCTCGCGCCAGCTCAAGCATTCCCGGACTGGTATCAATACCGATCGGGTCATAACCGCGTTTTTCCATTTCGATACAGAACGAACCGGTGCCGCAACCCAAATCAACCAGAATCGGACACCCATCCAGACCATCGCCTTTGGTTCGACCGCCATATTTCCGCTGAAGTAATTCAATGTAGTCAGCCCAGGCAACGGGATCGATAGCCTGCTGTAAATGATCATAGGCACTGGCAAGAGAATCGTAATTCTGTGTGTTCATATTGCAGCCATTACCGACCGGCTCAGGCGGCCGGACTGGTCGCCAACAGGCCGCGCAGCCATTCTAAACCGGCCTGCAGCTGTGTATCAGCAGCCGGGTCAAGTAAGGCCAGCGGTTCCAGCTGTGCCTCTGCCGGCAAGCTTACAATCTGATCCGGGGTCAGTCCTTTTTCTTCTATATTATCACCTTTAGGCAGATAATAGAGGAAATTAGTTAACTGCACAGCTGAACCATCCGCCAGCTCTATCGTAATTGTGCCTGAGCCTTTGCCAAAGCTTTGCTCACCGATCAGTCGTGCCAGGTCATGGTCACGCAGACTGCCTGACATCAGCTCAGAAGCACTGGCGCTCATGTTATTGATCAGGATAGCGTAGCGCATATCAGACGGAACGGAGGCGCTGGCATCGGACATTTTTATTTCTGTAAATGGTTCGCCGCCGCGACGTCCGACAAAGCGGGTCATTTCGACCTCCGGCAGCAGTCTGTCCAGCATTTCCAGTACTTCACTCGCCATACCGCCGCCATTGTTGCGCAGATCAATAACCAAATGTTTAGCGCCTTCGCGCTGCAAACTATCGACAGCTGAAAGGAACTTGTCGGCAACACCGGTGCTGAACTCACGAATCTGTACATAACCGATGCCTTCTTCCAGCATTCTGGCGACTACGGTTGTGCTGACAATCGGCCGGCGTTCAATGGAAAGATCAAAGCTTTCAGTCGTTGAGGGGCGATAGAATTTTATCAAAACCTTAGTCCCCTGATCGCCGCGGACAAGGGCAGCCAGCTCCGTTATGTCGTCAATCTGAGTCATCGGCTTGCCGTCAACTTCAAGAAAAATGTCACCCAGTTTAACACCGGCTTCAATAGCAGGTCCGCCAGCTGTCAGTTCAGTCACTTCAGCCTGGCCTTCACGGTTCATCGCAACCATGGCGCCGATACCGCTGTAATTACCGGCAAAAGATTCTTTTATCAACTGATTCTGTTCAGCAGACAAATAAAATGTATAAGGATTATCCAGTTCTGACAGAAGACCGCTGGCCATGGCATCAATTAATTCTGCGTCTGAAAGCTCTTTGATAAAATCATTATCAACAAGCTCGTAAATCCGCTCCAGTTTGTCCAAAGCAGCTTTGTTTTCGGGGTTATCAGGATCAACAAAAGACAGCGTATTTCTGTTGCTGCCGAAGCTGATCAGATTCGCGCTGCCGGCAAAACTAACAACAGCAACCGCCACACCGACAGTCAGAATAAACGTCAGCGTAGCTGTAACCATTACTGTCAGCACATAGCTCCAGATATTGCGAGGCTGCTTTGCGCGCTGCTTAAGTTCTCTGTCCGATTCAGGCATTGTGTCCGCGTGACGGAACTGATCTTCATTCATATAAACTCACTTCTAAAATCACTTTCAGTCTCCGTAGCTTTAAGGAAACGGAAACAGACGCGGCTGATGCTAAACTTTGACGTATTTACGTACCGACAACACACTTCCGAGTGCACCGACAATCATACCGGTCAGAATACTCAGCACCAGCAGGGTCAGCGCTATGTTCTGCGCCGGCAGCATAGCCAGTACATCCGTCGGCGCCATGCCCGCCATCAGCTGGTCATAAATATAACTATAGGAAAAATAGATGCCGACAAAAGCGATAATCGCTCCTATCAGCCCGACCATGGCACCTTCAACAACATAAGGCACCCCGACGTACCAGTTAGTCGCACCTACATATTTCATTATATTAATTTCCTCAGCCCGGGAAAAAATCGCTACCCGAACCATGTTGTAAATTATAAACAGGGAAATGGCCAGGAGGGCGACAAACGCAACCAGGGTTGCATAATTGACCCATACAATTGCCTTGCTCAGAAAACCCATGACCGCTACTTCAAGCGAAACATCATGAACGCCGGGTATCCCGCCATAATGGGCGGCAAATGATTCGCTGACCGATGGGTCATTCAAACGTACAGTAATAGTATAAGGAAGGTTGGCAGCTTCAAAGCCTTCGAACAGTTCATCGTCATCCATCTGGTTTTTAAAGGAAGCCAGATTCTGCTCAGGTGTGAAAAGCTGATAATCCAGCACTGAATCATCATTGGACAGCTTGTCCTGAAGCTCAACCAACTGTGCCTCTTCGATACCCAGATTAAGTGTCAGCTCTAATGGAGGCTGTTGCGAAAGACGCTCCATCATTACCCGCGCGTTCAGCGAAAAGCTGGTAAATGCTCCCATAATCAACAGCATCAGGGCTATTGTGGTTATCGACGCCAGCGTTACCAAAGGGTGTCGAATAATATTTATAAATCCTTCTTTAATGGAATTTCGTATTGTGGCTAATCTCATTGTCGGTATATCTCCCCTATGCCACGCTGTAGCCAGCCGGCATAGCTGTTGTAGTTATTCAATCGATCCGGTTTTCTATTCGTCGTCGGTGCACCAGTTTTCCGGCGCGGAATGAATATCAGTCGCACTTGTGCCCGGTGCCTGCGGCTGCTCGCAGTAATAGCCGCTGCAGTTTTCGTCACGCACAAGCAGGCCGTCGTTGATTTCAATAACACGGCGCTGCATGCGGTTAACCAGATCCCAGTCATGGGTACAGATAATGACTGTCGTGCCTGCACGGTTAATATCCGCTAACAGAGCCATCAGCGCTTCACTGTTGCTGGGGTCAAGGTTGCCGGTAGGCTCGTCTGCCAGAATTATCATAGGATTGTTAACCATTGCCCGCGCAATGGCTACCCGCTGCTGTTCTCCACCGGAGAGTTCACCGGGGTATACCTTCGATTTATCGCGCAAACCGACAATGCTAAGCACAATCGGTACGCGGCGTCGAATCAGCTTCGGCGCAGCACCGATTATCTCCATAGCGAACGCAACATTTTCAAACACGGTTTTGGTTTGGATCAGACGGAAGTCCTGAAAAACCATACCAATGTTACGGCGCAGGTATGGAACCAGCCGTGGTTTGATAGTTGAAATATCGTAGTCGTTGATTATGACCTGTCCGCTGGTAGGGCGTTCTTCACAGGTCAGTAATTTTATCAGAGTCGATTTGCCGGCGCCGCTGCGTCCGATAACGAACACAAACTCGCCGTCGTTGATTTTAAAGCTGACATTATTAAGTGCATGGGTACCATTGTGGTATTGCATGCCCACTTGGGAAAATTCGATCAAGGTTTTTACCTCCCAAGACAGGCGCCAGTTTAGTTATTCCACCATTTTCCGCTCTGAGTTTTAAGCGGACCCTTGTCCTGTTTTTCAAGATACTGTCGAACCATCGAAGCCAGTTTAAATAGAACCGCGTCATCAAAATTGCGCAGGTCAAGCCCGGTGATTTTCTGAACTTTAT
>CAZOMW010000074.1:7726-8034 GCA_964581135.1 uncultured Oscillospiraceae bacterium | reverse complement strand
TTTGTTCAGCTTGGCGGCAATTCAGTTTTTCTGATGTACTCGGTTATTCTTTGGGCTTCAGTGTTATTATCTGCTTTTATCGACAATATCCCATATGTCGCAACAATGCTGCCGGTGGTTGCGAGCATTTCAGCCATCATGGGTATCGAGCCTTATTTGTTCTATTTCGGACTGCTTTCAGGCGCAACCCTGGGAGGCAACCTTACACCCATCGGAGCTTCAGCCAACATCATGGCGATCGGCATCCTGCGCCGCAACGGCCACGAAGTATCAAACCAGGATTATATGAGAATCAGCGTTCCCTATAC
>CAZOMW010000074.1:0-7716 GCA_964581135.1 uncultured Oscillospiraceae bacterium | reverse complement strand
TATACTCTTGCCGCCGTAACCACAGCATACATTGCAGTCTGGTTTTTGTGGCATGTTTAGAATTGAATGCGCTTTTGTTCAGCATCAGTCATAATTATCTTAGAGCGTATTTCCAGGAGGGATAAACTTATGAACAGAAAAGTCATTATCTGCATCAGCCGCCAGTTCGGCAGCGGCGGCCACCTGGTTGGCGAGTTACTGGCAAAGCATCTGGGCATACCTTATTACGATAAGGAACTGCTGAGCAAAACGGCCAGCGAGCATGACATTTCGGAAGCAGTGGTTAGAGCTGTCGATGAGAAGCCGGTAACCTGGTCAATGCTGGGGTTTCCGCACGGTTTACGTAATCCCTATCAGCCTAATATTGATGACGGTCTTTACTACGTGTTGAATGACAGTGTGTTTTATATGCAGGCGGAAACCATCAAGCGAATTGCCGCTGAAGGATCCTGTGTTATTGTTGGCCGGGCTGCCGAGGAGATCCTCAAGGAAGATCCTGATATGATCTCAGTTTTTGTTCATGGCATTTTTGAAGACAGGGTAAGGCGTACCATGGAAGTTGACAGTATTGCGGATTGCAGCAAAGCAGAGCAGTATGTCCGGAAAATGGATAAGAAACGTGCCAGTTATCATAATTATTATTCAAACTGTAAATGGGGTGAAGCCGACTCCTACCATCTGGCGATATCTACTTCTCTTTTCGGGATTGAGGGGACTGCCGACGCCATCCAGCGCTTGCTTGACGGACTAAAACAAAAATAACCGCAAGCAGAATCTCAAAGCCACCCAAAAGCAATAACCAGCGTGGGTAGGGATTGGCTGCTCCGGCTATTACAAACACACCAGTAAGCAGCCTGCTGACGGTAAGCGTTGCTATACCGGAATTATAAGCATTGAAAGCAAAACGAGGTATCGGTTTTGACTCTGTACGTCGAAGCCGCAAATAACGCAAGCTGAAAGGCAATGCTCCGCCCAGAAGCGGCAGTAAAAACATGAGGTCCATGGCTGCTGAACGCACACCGTGACCAAAAAGGGAGTAAACCTCAGTGACAACAATGCACAGCAAAGAAACCAGCGCGTATGTCAGTGCTGTTCGCCCGGCTTGTCGCTTTGCAGACAAGCATTTCTGGTGCTGATCAGGCAGAGCCTGTCGACTTGATTGCCGGTAAGACTCCTGATCAGACTTTTGAATATCATTTGTGTCCAATATAGACAATATCGCTCACGTTCCTTTCTTTTGCAGTTTTTCCATCGGACGGCTTATTAACCAGACGGCCGCGAAACCACATGGTGGCTGAACCACCGCCATCCAGGTTATAGGCCACGCTGCAATCAAGCTCAGATAATATTTGCGCCAGCTGCGGCAGTGTCAGGCCGCGGCTTTCTTTTGTACGACCGTCCGCTACAATAAAAACATAATGAAAGGGCGATATCTGTCCAAGAGCTGTACGAGGATTGTGGTGCAGAGCGTGTGTGGCTCCATTTTCAACCTGCTCCAAAATTTCACCGTTGTCTATCAATGCCGGTCCGAAGGTCAATATCTGCCAGGCTCCATCTGCCTTCAGACTCTCAGCGGGCACCTTGCGCTCATTTGCAATCCTGAAGCTGCCGTCACGATTAATCACCAACACATCATCATTGCCTTCAGATCTTGCTGTATCGCGGTAAAGCAAGCCGTTGCGAAGTACAAATCCTTGCCTGCGTGCTCCATAGTAATCGCCGTTAATGGCCAGAATCGCCTCGTTGTCAGCTGCCATTCCTGATGTTTTAGCCCGGAAGTTCCGACCGAAGGTATCGCTGGCAAATGCAGTACGCAGATACTTTATGCTACTGAGATAAATTTCTGCAACATAAATATCCGTATCGTATTGCCGGCTCTTTTTTATATTTATCCGGATGTTCTCGTCCTGATAGGTCAAGGATTCGGTATCGTCTGGTTTAACGGGATCGCCCGGATCGCCGGGATTACCCGGATCGCCTGGATCGCCGGGCCTTTTATCGATATCGCTGCCGGTAGGGAGACTGGCGACCGGCCAGTCAGCGTCTGATACGGTTGCTTCTGTTGCGACGGGAATGCCGGCGCTCGGGATAACAAAGGCGTCCATTATTATAAACAGAACCAACGCCAGCAAAAAGAACGAATAGAAAACAGCCCAACTATAGGCTCGGCCTGAATTGCCGGGTCTGCAATCGGGCTGTTTTTGACTGGTTTCAGAGTAAGCCGTTGTTTTTTTCACATTACGGCCTCATTAGCTATAGTAATGCTCTCAGTCCTGTTTGAATTTCTGGACCAGATCGTAAGCCTGTTTCATGAGAGCTGTGCTGTCGGACATGGCAACAACATACTGGTAGCCACGGTCAAACAGTTCTTTTGCCTGATCGTAGCCGCCGGCAATTGTGCCGAGGAATTTACCACTGCCCAGTACCTTCTTTTCGATACCACGGATAACCTGCTGCACATCCGGGTGGCCCGGGTTTCCGAGGTAGCCAAGTGAAGTAGCCAGATCCATCGGGCCGATAAATATTCCATCAACACCTTTAACTTTCAGCATTGCGTCCAGATTATCGACGCTTTCCTGTGTTTCCAGTGCGATATAGAGCAACAGCTCTTCGTTGGCGCGGGTGATATAATTCTGGACGCTCATGCCGTAGCCTGAGGCGCGCGGACTGCCGGCGATGCCGCGAATGCCCTCAGGAGCATAGCGGACAGCCCGGACAGCAGCTTCAGCTTCTGCGGCTGTGTTGACATATGGTACATGAATGCCTGTAGCACCTGTATCGAGTGTGCGCTTGATTGTAACAAAGTCATTCCAGGGGACACGGACGATAGGCGCTGCCGGATAACGGCCCATTGCCTGGATCTGAGACATAAGTACCATAAAATCGCCCGGTGCGTGTTCCATATCGATCAGCAGGAAATCAAAACCGGCCCGAGCCAGAATTTCTGAAGACATGGGGCTGCAAAGCTGCGCCCAGGAGCCCAGCAGTTTCTCGCCTTTGAGCAAACGCTGTTTAACCGGATTTTCAAATTGTGTTCCAATCGGCAACATAAAATTCAACCTACTTTCTTAACTTAACCAGAATCAATTCAAGCAGAACTGACATCTGGTATATCAACTATTTAATTAAATATAACATTACCCGGCCAGTCGGTAAATGTATAGTTTATAACGGCAAATAGATTCTGAATTCAGATCCTTTGCCCAGACCTTCACTTGCAGCGCTTACGTGACCGCCATGCAGCTCGATCATTCCCTTTACTATAGACAGACCGAGTCCGAGACCTCCTTTTTGCCGGTCAAGTGTGTTGTCAACCTGAGTAAACGGTTCAAACAGGCTTTCGAGATTAGTTTCAGATATGCCGATACCATTATCCCTGACACTGACGACGGCTTCATTGCCTTGCATAAATACCGATATCCAGGTTGTATCGCCTTCGCCGCAAAACTTACTGGCATTATGCAACAAGTTGCTGATGCTTTGCGAAATTCTGACGGCATCGCCCTTGCATGAGATATCAGGCGGAATATTCGTAACCAGATTTATGTTTTTAGCTTCAAATAATGGACGCTGAGCTTCCGCAGCCATTAATGCCAGCTCGCTGAGGTTGATCTGCTCAATCTGTAAAGTTGTTTTACTGCGCATTATGCGGGTAACATCCAGCAGATCGTCCACCAGCCGGTTAAGCTGCTCTGTCTGACGCTTGATAATCTCAATCGCCCTGCCTTTCTTATTGACATCGGGCGCAAGCTCATAAACAGACAAACCCGCGACAATCGCAGCTAACGGGTTGCGCAGCTCATGTGACAGGGCATTGATAAATTCGTTTTTACTTTGATCTGCCTGCCGCAGATACTCATTTCTTTCTTCCAGCTCAAGCGTGCGTTCGCTGACCGTCTGCTCAAGATTATTAACCAGCCCGTTCAAAGTATCCGCCATATGATTAAAGGCCGCGGCAATTTTGCCAATTTCATCCTGACGCACAATTACGGCTCTTTGAGACAGGTCACCACGCGCGAATTTTTCGGTTGTCGCTATTAAACTGTCAATCGGCTTAAGATAACGGCTGGTTACACTATAGTAAATGATGAATGCTATCAGGCTGACAAGGATAGTAAGAAGCAGAGCAATATTAATCGTATTTTTTATTCCCGCCATGAACAGATTTTGTGGTATTGCTGTAATCACCAGCCAGTCGATGCCGTTTTTCTGGTAATCAGTTAACTGAAAATGAAACGTATCATCAGTGTCTGGTATTTGGAACTGATACTCGCCCTCATCATGATAGCGTTGAAAGGCTTTTGCCAATACGGGATTACCGGTTTCCTTCAACGTAAGCCTGCGAATTACGCCAAGTTCTTCATCAACATAATTCGGTGAACCAAAGGAATTGGCTACAAGCAAGCCGCTTTCGCGTTCAACTATTGCAGCCAGTCCACCGTGGGTCGCTGCCAGTTTGCGCAAATGAAAATCAATGCGGGAAAGAATAATATGCGTGCCGAAAACTCCGCTAAACTGAGAGTCCTGATATATGGGGGTTGAAACCGATAAAGTAAGGTCATCCATGACAAAATGCTTATAAACCGGTGAAAAAGCCGACTGACCGCTTTCAAGGGCAACCTTGTACCAGTCACGGGTACGAGGATCAAATTTACCAACGTCTACAACCAGAGGGCCGGCAGTCAGTTCGGGAGTGATCGAATAATAAAGAGAATGACTATCGGTGGAAGCATCATTTCGCATTATCTGCAACTCATCGTTTTGGGAGCGGCGGGCACCATAATACTCGCCGTTTACAGAACCAAAGCTGATGCTGTATATTTCCTCCTGCATTGAAGCCAGCAGGCTGACAAAATATTTTTCCCGTTCTTTCTCATTTGACAGATCCACAATTTGATGTTCAAGCAGACTGCGATTTGCTGCGTTCAGCCGTTCAGGCGACGAGACAAACCTGTCAATTTCGCTGAAAATCTGACTGTTGGTACTGGCCGCAAGGCTGGAAACATTTTGCTCCGTCGAGCGCAACCAGTTGGAAAAGAGAAAATAGTCAGTAAAGCCGATTGCTGCCAGCAACAACAAAACAAAAATCAGGATGTTTGTTTTCCGGAACGAAAGCGGCTTTCGTCCGATTTTTTGTATCATAAACAGATCCCTTACATTTGCCATAAAAGTTTTGCGCCCAAAAATAGTTTACGATAAATGGAAGTAAATGAAAACAATTGTCCAACAGATAACATAACCCACCGTTTTATCTGCATTTAGAGAAAAAACGGTTTAATTTCCGCAGAGAATCTGGTAGACTGAGTTAGTGTGTTGCCGCAACCAAATAATAATGATTTAACTATTTTATTGAACAGATCAAATTTCTGTCAATTTTCATTTATCAGGAGAATATATCATGCCTCAAAAATTGCTTTCCGAACCAACCGCGTCTGAACGGTCTGTTTTATTTGTTGACAAAAAGAACACCTTGCCAACCGGGTTCAAACCTGAAAAGCAATTCCGGATTAGCGGACGCGGCCGAAAATTATTGCCGTTGTTAGCGACTGGATTATTAACCGTCAGCCTGATTCTGACAAGCTGCGGCACAGCTGCCGATAGCACAACAGTTGCGACTACATCAAATACCTCAGCTGTGTCCGATTCGACCACAAACAGTTCCACAACAGGCGGCACCGGCGGTACAACCGGCAGTCAGCCCGGCGAAACGAGCAGCACAGAAACAACGACACCGACAACGTCTGCAGGTACGACTGCTTCAGCGCCAACCGGCCCCGCTGTCTCGTTGCCTCATAGTGATCTGGTTGAATCATATTTCGGACCATTGCCAAAGCCACAGCAATTAGT
Organism: uncultured Oscillospiraceae bacterium; assembly: GCA_964581135.1. Classification (GTDB taxonomy): domain Bacteria; phylum Bacillota; class Clostridia; order Saccharofermentanales; family UBA5734; genus JAXGXQ01. Next base: position 1,869 of record CAZOMW010000074.1, on the reverse strand, counting down.
GCCCGTAAGACATATTGAAGCAAAAGCGCTGTATCTGGGAGCAGGCGCTCAGATTGAAGCCGCTTTGAACATCGCCAGAAACAGCGAAGTAAACTCGGTTGTTATCGACCTTAAGGAATCGGATGGAGTCAAATACGCTTCCAGGGTCCCGCTGGCGGTAGAAAGCGGCGTGGTCAAGCCTGCCTTTAATCTGACTAATGTAATTAAGCGATTCCACGATGAGAATGTAAAAGTTATCGGCCGAATTGTCTGTTTTAAGGATCCTTTACTGGCCGGAGCCAGACCTGATCTGACCATAAAAGACTCTGCCGGTAAGCAGCTTGAGTTTTCGCTGGAAGGCAAAAAGCCGTTTGTCAGCCCTTACAATCAGACCGTCTGGCAATATAATGTCGATATAGCCCTTGAAGCAATCGCTATGGGTGTTGACGAAATTCAGTTCGATTACATTCGCTTCCCTACCGGCGGCACTGTTTCCGGCACCAAACCCTATTTCGGAGCTGAAGGCGAAGTGCCCACCAGAGTTGAAGCGATTAACCGTTTTCTGCAGTTTGCCCGGATAAAAATCCAGGACGAAACAGGTACCCCGCTGGGTGCAGACGTTTTTGCCGCAATCATTCTCAGCAAACGCGATGGCGAAATTGTTGGTCAGGATTGGTCACAACTGGGCTTGACCGGCATCGACAATGTCAGTCCCATGGCCTACCCTTCCCATTATGCCAACAGCTCTAAAGGCCATTACACCGGCAATGGTGTCGGCTCAAAAATTAATGGCGTACTCTTTGAGAAGCCTGATTTAAAACCCTATGATGTTATGTATCAGACATTAATGCTGGGAAAACCGGCTGTTGAAAAGCCGGAATACATTTCGACCGTCCGTCCTTATCTGCAGGCCTTCACTGCAGGCTATCTGCCGAAAGGCTATTACATGACCTACGACGCCGCCGCTATCAGCGCTCAGATTAAAGCCATCCGGGACGCCGGCTTCAAGGAATGGATCTGCTGGAACCCACGGGCGCAGTACCCGGCAGAAGCGTTCGAGTAACTTAATGGGAGACAGGAAATTGAAAATAAATATATCGAAATCAGTTCGTCGTTTGTTTGTGCTGGTTATTGTGTTGTCATTGGTTTCAGCAGTGACTCTGGTGGTAGGTTGTGGTTCCGATTCGTCGACAGCTTCAACTACAAGCAGCGCCGGCACATCGGGGAGCAGTGCGAACTCTTCAACAAGCAGCGCCGGCACATCGGGCAGCAGTTCAAATTCATCAACTGCCTCCGCAGCGACAACCACAGTCGCTGCGACAGTTGCGACTACTATTGCTGCTACAACTGAAACAACGGCGGCTGCCGAGCTGCCGCCATCTGCTGAAAACCCGGTGATTGCACTTACTTTTGACGATGGTCCTTCACTGCGTGATACTGGTAAACTTCTAGATTTGCTTAAGGCTGAAGATGTTAAGGCAACGTTTTTTGTTCTGGGTAATCAAATTGTTGCCGGGCGTGAGTCTCTTCTTAAGCGTACTTTTGATGAAGGCCACGAGATCGGTAATCATGCTTTTTCGCATAAAACTTTGAAAAAACTAAGCGCCGGTGAAGTCAGTAAAGAGTTTTCGCAGACTAATGATCTGATTAAAAAAATTACCGGCCAACAGCCAGTTGTTGCGCGTCCACCGACCGGCGCCTATGACGACACTACCATTTCTGTAAGCAAGGAATTAGGAATGACTCTGGTGAACTGGTCGTATCAGAGCTGTCCGGAGGATTGGAATCACAGAGGCGAACCGGATTATATTGCTGATTTTGTTATCGAGAAAGCGCGCAACGGGCACATTGTGCTTTTGCATGATACAAACAGCACAACAGTAGAGGCCA
>CAZOMW010000073.1:0-8075 GCA_964581135.1 uncultured Oscillospiraceae bacterium | reverse complement strand
CTTATGGCCTCAGTATCTATTTCTACATCAAGGCACAGCGCTCACTTGGCGCCGCTCGGACAAGTGCTTACTATGCGGTAGCGCCATTCATTGGCGTCCTGATTTCTATTTTGATCTTTGGTCAAGTGATGACTGCTTCATTTATCATTGCCGCCGTGATCATGATTATCGGCTCGTTTTTTGCAGCAACCGAGTATCATCGGCATGCTCATTTGCATCAGACAGTTACCCATGAACATCGCCATAATCATCAGGATGGCCATCATAATCACCCGCATGACGAAAACATTTCAGGCGAGCATAGCCATATGCACACTCATCAGGAAATCGAACACACCCACAAACATACGCCCGATACACACCATACGCATCTCCACTAGTTTTGTAGAAGCACAAATTATTTTTTTGAAAAGCTACAATCGAAACGATTGCCGGTAATAAAAAAGTTCCTCAGATGCAGATGTTTCTGAGGAACTGTCCAAACAGCCTTTGATTATTAAAGTTTGACAAGCTTTCCAGTCTTTCGATCGACAAGCCTCAATTCAAGGTCAAGGCCATTGAGAATTCTGGTCAACGTATCCAACGAGGGTGAATAAGCCAGATTTTCAACGCGAGCGACTTGAGCCTGTGTGACATTCGCTTTCAGTGCCAGTTGTTCTTGAGTGAGACACTTTTGCTTGCGCACTTTGGCGATCGTCGCCATGAGCTCCAGCTCTGCCTTTTCCTTTTGAGACAAGCTCGTGATTTCATTTTTCATGTCAGACCATTTCATTTGTTCTCACCTCGCTTGAGCCAATGTTGATATTCACGTTTTGCCTGTTCAATTTCATGCTTTGGCGTCCTTTGGCTTTGCTTGCGAAATTGGTGCAGCAAGACAATATTTCTTCCTTTCATGACACCGAATAAAATTCGATTCGGTATCGGCCTCAATTCCCAGATATCCTCATCCAATCGTTTCACAATCGGCTCTCCAACACCAAGACCTTCGTTTTGCAATCGTTCGATTTGAAAGAAGACCTTTTTAAGCATGGATCTGGTTTCCTTGCTGTTTGCTCTATCAAGCTCTCGCAGCCAATCCGCGACAGGGCAATTTCCACGGTCGTCTTCATAGAACTCAATATCGTAATGGGCCATCTCACTACCTCACACTACCAACATTATATCAAAATTGATATAATGTCAATTATAAGCGTTGGGGTCATTTCAAGAATAATAAAAAAAGAAACGAAATAAAAAATTTTTGTTAGTCAAATTGTGAGTTTTCGGGAGAATCAGCTAAGGTTTTGTAGATAATTTCGATGTCAGATTCGATAACAGATTATTATGATGTGTCAGTCATACATCGGGGTTTTTGCTAATGTCACATCGTAATGGTATAAAAAAGCAGGCTGAATGTGCCAGAACTAAAGATGCCCCGAAAAATATCACAAAAAACATTGGAATACCATTCGTAAAAAAAAGACAAAATTCAGATAAAAGTGACTAATGTAGTAAATTGACATCTACATATATCTGAAAAATGTCCACTAAACTCTAATTATTTGAACATATATCATTGCGTAAAAATTGGCGCGTTGGCGACACTCGTTAAGGCAGCTGGATAACAAAGATAATGGGGCCTGATAAGCCCCATTTCATTTCTGACATTTCACCTGCAATGGCATCTTAACATCATCATTTTGCTCATTAGTGGCATTTCATTGTCAATTATCTTTTCCAGGATTTAGGGTTACCCTTGTTCTGCTTTTCTTTTACGCTCTTTTCGGCCTTCTCAACTTTGTCTTTTCGATTCTCATCGTTATCGTCATTGTCATTGTCATCGTCGTCCACCAGATCGTCGATTAATTTATCAATGTCGGAATCGGATTCTTCAATATCGGCAGCTTCAGCAACGATTTCGTTGGTTACACCAATAATGCCCAGGGCAACCTTAGCAGCTCTGAATTTGGCTTGTGCAGCTTTGATCGCAGCTTTCATGGTATCAATTGCTTCATGGCTGCTAACCTTAGCAGCATCGCGCAAAGTCTTTACGGCTTCATTATAGGCGTCTTTGCCTTCTTTGCTGTCTTTGCCTTTTGGCTTTTCAAGCGCTTCGAGATCACTTTTAAGATCGGCTTTCAAGGTGTCCCTTGCCAGGAAGAAGGCAGCATTGGCAGCCTTGATTTCCTGATGGAAAGTATCACGCGCTGCTTGGAAAAGAGCCTTCTGTTCAGGTGTCATCTTTGTGTCATCTTCAGCTTCATTTTCGTCGTCATCTAATTCCATTGACTTGTTATAGTTTTTAAAAGCGTCCTTCGCCTCAGGGAAGCTTTTCATCAAGGCATTGATCTTTGTTGAGCCATAAAGAGCGATTGCCTCTTCAATAGTCAAGCCTTCTTTTCCTGCAGCAACTTTGATCACGATGTAACGGCCCGTGGAAAGATTGAGTGCAGCGGCTTCAGCTGCCAAGCTGTCAGGGACATAGGCGCTACGGATTTTGCATTCGATATTCTGAAGTTCAAGTACATTTTCAGCCGCTTTTTCCAGAAGTTCTGCAGCGTCTTCCACCACCAGCTGGTTACCATTGCTGACTGTAACGATTAAGTAAGGCTCATCCTCACCTGCGGCGATATAGCCTTCATTGATCATGAATGAAACGCACAACCTGACGGCTTCTTCGGCAGTCTTGCCAACAACGTCAACCGCAAGCATAATTGCCGCGCCGTCGTCATTGAAAGCTTTAACATCTGTGACCAGGCCATCGGTCACCACGAATTCAATACTTGGGTTAACGTCAAGTGAAACGGTGTATGTCTTGCTGGTAGAACTGAGAAAGGTTGCAACCATGTTAATGCTAGCCGCTGCTGTAGTTGCAGACGTAGCAGCAGTGGTAGTTTTAGTTGTAGCTGCAGTAGTGGTTATTGCTGGTAATGCCGCTTGAACCGGACCGGCAAAAACCAAAAAGGCAGCCAATATCAGGCAAATGGCAATAGGTGAAAACTTTCGGATCAAGGAATTCATATTGATCTCCTTCTTTCGGCAGCTGGCTGTCATGGGCAAAAAGCCCGGCAGACCCTTTAGCTTTGCGTCACAGCCTTTCAACTGCTTTACGGTTATCGGCAAGGATAGAGTGATAAGTGATAAAGCAACAACCTGGTTCAAGTTTAGAACCGAAAATATTTTGTGTCAATAATTTTTACAACCGGATAGTGATATGTAGCAAGCGAGACGATATTGAATCGCATATTTTCGTATTCTTAGTTTCAAGGGCGCAGTCAGGTAATTCATGAAATATAGACAGGTAGGGGGGTGTTGTCCATGATTAAAAATGAAAAACCATCGGATGTTGCGAGTCACGAAGTAAACTCGACAGAGAAAGAAATAGTCGTCCTGACTATCGGACACTCCACCCGCGAACTTCAGGATTTTGTACAGTTGTTGCAGGAAAACAATGTTGAGTGTGTTGTCGACGTAAGAACTATCCCAGGCTCACGCCACAATCCTCAATACAACAAAGAAACATTGGCGGCAGGTCTAAATAAGGCGAACATTGAATACCAACATATGTCGGGCCTTGGTGGACTTCGACACACAAAATCGGATTCTCCGAATACTGGCTGGAAAAATAAATCATTCCGTGGCTATGCCGATTATATGTTGACAGACGATTTCCAAAAATATCTTAATGAGTTGATTGAGTTGTCCAGGAAAAAGCTTGTTGCAATCATGTGTGCAGAAGCTGTTCCCTGGCGCTGTCATCGTTCATTGATTGCCGATGCCTTGCTCATTCGTGGCATCAGCGTTGAACACATCATTGGAGCAGGCCGCAGGCAGACGCATCAGTTGACTCCGTTTGCCAAAGTTGAAGGGAAGAAGATTTTTTATCCACCTGAAGATTTCATTGACTAATGAACCAGATGTGACAGAAATATCCGTTCTATTGACGGGATGCAGCCTGATTGGGAGGAAAACAAACTGGATATTGGGGAGACAATTTACGTCAGCGACCGCAGGGAATGGCGCGCCTGGCTGGAAGCCAATTTTCAAACAGCCAAGGAAATCTGGCTGATAAATCCTGACAAAAACTTAGGCAAAAAGCGAATCGAGTACAACGATACCGTTGAGGATGCCTTGTCTTTCGGCTGGATCGATAGCACAGTTAAACGTTTTGACGACCATTCAACTGCGCAGCGATTTTCTCCCAGGAGGCCTGACAGCACATATTCTCAGGCAAATATCGAACGTCTCAAGTGGTTGCTTGCAGAAGGCTGTATTCATCCTTCGGTGCTGGAATCCGTTAAGAACGTACTGAGTATTGAATTCGTTTTTCCCCCGGATATTATCGAGGCTATTCAGGCAAACAAAAAAGCATGGCAAAATTATCAGAATTTCTCTCCGGCTTATCAGAGAATCCGTGTGGCCTATATTGATGGCGCTCGCAACAGGCCCGAAGAATTCACAAAAAGGCTGAACAACTTCATCAAGAAAAGTGAGCAAAATAAATTGATCGGTTACGGCGGGATAGAAAAATACTATTAAATTTTAGCCTTCAACTTCCACAACAAACCCGCCATATGCCATTTTCTTCATATCAGTCGGCGATACAAAATCATTCTGATTCTCATATTTTGCATTCATTTCAGCCATCACCTTCTGATTTACTTCGTCGCGATGTTCCTTGGAACTAAAAACAATAAAAGAAAACCATACATTTTCGTCAGTCTTTGCTCCTGCTATATTGGTGAAAGCTCGAGATTTTTCCTCGCCCATTTCCTGTTGTATTAAATCATCGCCTCTGCATTCATAGTATTCAAGCGCACCATGCTTCATCCACAGGTCACGCCCTTCTTCTGCCATTTTTTGATAATCAGCTTCTTTATCTTTCGGAACTACAAGTATAAATCCATCGACATATTTCGCCATTTCATTTTCTCCTTTTCACTAAGACTGCATGTGAAATAAGCTTAACACGTCACAAAAATTCATTATTAATAACAATGGTTTTGTCTGTGAAGTTTCCATGAAAAATCTTGAAAGAAAATAATTATCATATAGAGTAATATTAAGTGAGTGATCTACTTTCACCTTCCAGATGTGATTGTTGACAAAACCAACTGAGTCAAGGCTATTCATAAAATTTCAATAACTACTTATTGTCGAAAACGCGTTGGTGTTCAGTTGTTTTAAATATTTTAATCATTTGACGCAAAACTTTGGAGCTAAAGAAATCAGGAGGGGATCATGAACAAGGTTACATACTTTGACGTCGAGTACGCGAACTCAAAGAACAAATCTATTTGTCAGATTGGTCTCGTGTGTGAAGACTATAACACGGGGGATTCATATTATCCTGAACAAAACATATATTTGAATCCTGAAGATGGTTTTGATGATATTTGCATAAGCATCCATGGAATAACTACATCTAAGGTAAAAGAAGCACCAAACTTTTCTTCTGTATGGCCAGAGATTGAAAAGTACTTCACGAATACAGTCGTAATTGGACACAACGTTGCTGGTGCTGATCTTGATGCCCTCTTTAAAAACCTAAAAAGACATAATATCGATCTGCCGGAAGTGTATTACATCTGTACATTAAGCTTGGCCAGAACCTATGTACCGTCTTTTTTGATTGAAAATTATAGCATGGGCGCTTTGTGTGAATATTTTGATATTGATATTGATTCGGAACATGACGCTTTTGACGATGCATGTGCAAACACAGATTTATTTAAAACTCTAGTTCAAACATATGACATAGATATCAGCAAACATATATCCCGGTATACACCCCATGAAACTAAAGAATTTGAACATTATGTTTCAAGCCCTGTTATCCGAAAAGCGATTAGCAATTTTTATGGAATGGTAAGAGGCTTCTCAATTGATAATAAAATCACGTCGGAAGAAGCAGCGCACATTAAAAAATGGCGAGATGAGTATAACCAGTATGCTGGAGTAAAGGAAATTGCCGCTATCATAGCTAAAATTGATAAGATACTCGAGGATGATCTAATTACAGTTGAAGAGTCTTTTAATCTTCAAAAAATAGTACGCGAATATATGGACATTGTTTCAAGTTCTCCTATCACTCTAGCAACGCAAATTTTGAACGGCATTATGGAGGGGATTGTAGTCGATGGCGAGATCTCAACTGAAGAAGGTGAGCATTTGAGACGTTGGTTATATGACAATATCTATTTGTCCGGACATTATCCATTTGACAAAGTGATTGAAATTTTGGAGGATGCACTAGCGGACTCAGTGATAAGCAAGGCAGAATCTGAATATATCACTGATACAATTTATAGTCTTCTTAATCCTGTTGAGACGCTGAGGGTTCAGGTAAACTCTGTAGATGGCAAGAATATCTGCCTCAGTGGTAATTTTGCATATGGCAGTAAGTCAAAAGTTGAAGAATATATTAATGAGAACGGCGGCACAATCGATGCCACTGTTAAAAAATCAACAAACATATTACTGATAGGTGCCTATGAAAGCCAAGCATATTCAAACGGAACTTATGGAACAAAAGTAAAAAAGGCAATTGAATATAATAAAAAAGGATGCAATATCCAAATTGTCAAAGAACTTGATTTAATCAAAAAGTAATTTCCCGCCTTTTCTAGCAAATTAATTTGATTAATCGTATCTCGGCTAACCTGTAAATATCAATGGGGAAGATCGTCCTTTTTATAAGGGCGCCCCCTGGCGCTTGAGACAGTTCTTTATCTCTGTCAACGTCAGGGGGCATATTCATTTAGCGAATTTCTATTTCTGGTTCTATTGCGCTTTTACTTATGTCAGCATCGCTTCAATGCTATTCAAGTTTCAAGTGTGAGCCGTCGCAATAGGGTGGATTTTTGGTCTGTTTGATCTGACCCCAATGGGTATACCATCCAGAATGTTAGCTTTCCGGTGATATAATCAAAACGCTGGAGGAGAAGACAAATGAAGCAACGGTTCACAGAGGAACAGATTATCGGCATTCTTCGCTCTCATGAAAAAGGTGCGACAGTCCTAGATATCTGCAGGAAGCATGGGATTGCCGAGCAGACTTTCTATCGCTGGAAGAGCAAATTTAGCGGAATGGAAGTCAGCGATGCCAAGAAACTGAAGCAGCTGGAGGACGAAAACCGGCGGTTGAAGCAAATTGTCGGCGAGTTGACCCTCGATAATCAGGCGCTGAAATGGGTCATTGAAAAAAACTCCTAACGCCTGCCCTCAAACGCGAATGGGCCAATAGAGTCCAGAGCAAGTTTGATCTGAGCGAACGCCGAGTGTGCAGGCTTTTAGACTTGAATCGTGTCACCAAACGCTATGAACCAAAACCGAACCTTGAAAATGAAGAGATCACCAAGCGTCTAATCGATTTGGCTGGACGATGGAAAAGGTATGGCTATCGCCGGCTGCATGTGTTGCTTCGCCGCCAAGGTTTAGAAATCAACCACAAGCGGACGTACAGCCTGTATCTTAAAGCTGGCCTGAGCATTCGGCGGAAGCGGAAGAAACTGCCTTGTGAACAAAGAGGCAAGCCTGAACCTGTCGAGGCCATTCCAAACACACGCTGGGCGATGGATTTTGTTTCGGATCGCATGCAATATGGTCGTCGAGTTCGCGTCTTGAATGTGATTGATGAGAGCAGTCGAGAATGCCTGGCTACTGTTGCGGATACATCAATTACCGGGCAACGAGTCACCAGAGTTCTGGACCAGTTGGTTGATACCCATGGAAAACCTAAACAAATTCTGACCGATAACGGACCGGAGTTCACCAGTAACGCCATGAGCGAGTGGACCTATCTTCAGGGTATCAAGCACATTTTCATAGATCCTGGCAAGCCGATTCAAAATGCTCACATCGAAAGTTTTAACGGAAAGATGAGGGACGAATTTCTGAATGAGCACTGGTTCCGATCCTTGGAAGAAATACAGTCGAAGTTGGAGTTCTGGCGTCATGAGTACAATTTTATCCGGCCACACTCAGCGTTGGGAAACATGACACCCAATGCCTACAGACAATTTTTGGAGCTGCAAATAATGGAAATTTCCGGCTGACTAACATTCGATTTGGTATAGTTCTGGGGGAGCAGGTCA
>CAZOMW010000072.1:0-8253 GCA_964581135.1 uncultured Oscillospiraceae bacterium | reverse complement strand
CGCATTGATCTCCCGGTCGATCCGGAAGCGATTGAGCGTCTGATGACCATGCCTGAATTCGTTAAGGCTTACGAACCCGACGGCATGAAGCCGGAAGAATTCATTACCTTCGGTTCCACCAACCGCACGCTTGACCAGTTCGTCAACTCCGGCTGGAATCCGCTGGTAAACTTCAAATTCTGAGCAACGAATAATTTTTAAATAAGCCTTGCACATAAATAAGTCTGGCAACTAACTAATAAAATTTACTAACAGGAAATATTACTAAACTGATTAATTTCACTAACAAAAAAAGGAGAACAGGAACATGGCGAGTACTTATCTCGAATGGCTGAACGAAGCGACTCCAACCCGCTGGTGGCACGATTCCGGTAACCCGGAAGAAATTGCACTTGGCAAAGAGCGGGGCGCGATGGGTGTCACCACGAACCCGGTGCTTACTTTCCGCACCTTCCGCATGAACCCTGAATTCTGGGCGGAAAAAGTTAACGCTGTTTCTCAGGACCTGGATTTTGAAGAGCGCGCTGAAGCGTTGTTGAAGCTGGTCGCGACCTACGCAGCCAGCCAGTTCAGCGAAGAGTTCGAAGCCAGCGGCGGTGTTCACGGTCTGGCGCTGGGCCAGCTGAATCCTGCCCGGGCCGGTGACGCTGAAGGCATGCTCGCACAAGCTCGCCGTGTTCACTCCTGGGGTCCGAACATTGCAGTCAAACTGCCGACAACCAATGCCGGCATCGAGGTGATCGAGCATCTGGCAGAAGAGTGCATTCCGATTTGCGCAACTCTTAACGTTTCCGTATCACAGGCAATCGCTGTCGCTGAAACTTACGAGAAAGGTGCCGCCAGGGCGCGCGCGGCCGGCAGAAAACCAGCTCTATGTCTGGTCGTTCAGCAGGTTGGCCGTCTTGATGACTACCTGCGTGACGTAGCACAGGATATGAAGGCTGATGTCCGCGAAAGCGACATTCAGGCAGCCGGCCTTGCGATGTGCAAGCGCACATATAAAATTTTCCAGGAGCGCGGCTATTCCAGCTACATCATGCCTGCCGGACTGCGCAATATTGAGCAGCTGACCGAAATGGCCGGTGGTGAAAAGGTTACCTTTACACTCCAGCCCCGGGTTCAGGATATGGTTCTGGAAGCAAATCCCGCCCGCGAGATCCGGATCGATAACCCGGTTGACCCCGCAGCGATAGAGCGCCTGATGAAGGTGCCTGAGTTTGTTCGCGCCTACGAGCCGGACGGGCTTCCCCAGGCGGAGTTCATCCGCTTCGGCGTTATGCAGAAGCTGCTGTCCCAGTTTGCTGAAACCGGTTGGGCACCGTTGGAAACCTACGGTTCAACCAAAACCTCCGGTCGCTGGATCTGACCTGTCTCAAAATGCTTTGCAGCCGGCCTGTCCGATCGTTTCGGGCAGGCCGGTTCAATTACAACAAATAATCTGTTCCTTACAAAAGACATATCAACAGGTGATTTACGATGATACAAAACCGCAGAGTAACCCTCAAAGATGTTGCCCGCGATGCCGGAGTTTCAGCCATGGCTGTGTCCAAGGTGCTGAACGGCAAGGGCGGCATTTCTCAGGAAACTGCAAAACGCATTCGGGAAGCGGCAAAAAGGCTGAATTATCAGCCTGATAATATTGCTAAAAGCCTGCGGGTGCAGGAAACCAATACTTTGGGACTGGTTATGGGTGACAGCTCACAACTGGTGTTTGCCAAGGTGCTGCGCGGTGTTCAGGATGCCGCTGCCTCTGCCGGCCACAGTGTGATTCTTGTCAATACCGATCAGAATATTGATAAGGAAAAGCGCGCCGTGGAAGTGTTACTGCGTCAACGGATTGACGGCCTGATTCTGGCAGCGCCGCTTGGTATTTCAATGGAGGCGCTGGAAGGACTGCAGGCAAGCGGAACGCCGACTGTTCTGCTGATGCGTTCCAGCTCCGGCCTGCAAATTGACAGTATTGAAAACGATAACTTTCAGGGCGGTTATGACATTATCGATTACCTGCTGAAAACCGGCAGCCGCGATATCTGGTTTCTCTCGCTGCCGCGCGCTTCTCAGCCCAGCCAGGTGAGAATGCGCGGCTACCAGCAGGCTTTCCGTGATCATAACCTGAAGCTGGATGAAAGCCGTGTTCAGTATTGTGAACCTTATATAGAGGCAGGCGTGGAGGCGATGACCAGACTCCTTGATGAGGGGCTCACCTCCGGCTCGATCTGCTGTGGAAACGACCTGATCGCGATCGGAGCGATTAATGTAATCCGCAAGCGCGGCTTTTCCGTGCCGAAAGACTTCCGGGTCACCGGCTACGATGATATTGATCTGATGGATTACCTTGAAGTGCCACTGACCACAATCCGTCAGCCTAAGTATGAAATCGGGCACGAAGGCGTCCAGCTATTAATCGAACGGATGCAGAACCCGCAGCGGATCGCAAGGAACCTGTCGCTGCACAGCGATCTGATCATCCGCAAGTCAACCTGACTCCAAGTCCGGATTCGTTCAGGACTCTGCCCGTAAACCCGCTTTTTTAACCTGGTGCTCCGGCACCAGTCCGGGAAAACAGCCAGGCTGGTTGATTCTCGGGGCGGATGTTTTATAATTGTTAAGATAGGTCTGAAAAAAGGGGGATATTAATGTCAAAAGTTTCTTTTCGCGAGGATCGTTGTAAAGGCTGCAGTCTTTGCGTGTCGGTCTGCCCGCGTAAAATAATCAAACTGAAAACCGATCAGTTGAATGAAAAAGGCTTCAATCCGGCCGGGGTGGAAGAAATGGAAAAATGTATCGGCTGCACCTTCTGTGCCGTTATCTGTCCCGATAACGTAATTGAAGTATATCGGGAGGAAAAAGAATAATGAGCAAACGTGTATTGATGAAGGGCAATGAAGTAATTGCCGAAGCAGCTATCCGTGCCGGGTGCCGTCATTATTTCGGCTATCCGATAACACCTCAGACAGAAATAATGCATTACATGGCCAAGCGGATGGTAGAGGCTGGCGGCACATTCGTGCAGGCCGAAAGCGAAGTGGCGGCCATCAACATGGTTTACGGTGCTGCCGGTGCCGGGGCCAGAGTTATGACTACCAGCTCCAGCCCGGGTATCAGCCTGAAACAGGAAGGTTTTTCCTATATAGCTGGTGCTGAAATTCCGGCCGTTGTCGTTAACATAGTACGTTCCGGTCCCGGACTCGGCGGCATTCTGCCGGCACAAGGCGATTATTTCCAGGCAACCAAGGGCGGCGGACACGGCGATTACCGCAATATCGTTCTCGCCCCGGCCAGTGTGCAGGAGCTTTATGAGCTTACAGTTGAGGCCTTTAATCTTTCCGATCGCTACCGGATGCTAACTCTGATTCTGGGCGACGGCACCATGGGCCAGATGATGGAACCGGTTGCCTTCCGTGAAACCGAACCGGTTGCAGAAGTGGAAAAACCGTGGGCTGCCGGCGGTCGTGGCGGTCGCCCCGAGCATCGCACAATCACCTCGATTTATATCGAGGCTGATGATCTGGAAGAAGTCAACAACCGGCTGCAGGCCAAATACCGTGAAATTGAGAAAAATGAAGTTCGCGTGGAAGTTAGCGATTGCGACGACGCGGAAATTGTGATAACAGCTTTTGGTACCAGCAGCCGTATTTGTAAAAATGTAATCCGGCAGGCAAGGGCTGAAGGCATCAAGGTCGGCCTGGTGCGTCCGATTACGCTCTGGCCTTTCCCGAAGGAAGCTCTGGCCCGTGTTGCCGCCCAGGATTCCGTCAAGGCTTTCCTGGATATCGAACTTAATGCCGGTCAGATGATTGAAGATGTCAGACTCGCCATCAACTGCTCCAAACCGGTCCATTTCCATGGCCGGACCGGCGGTAACCTGCCGACGCAGGCTGAGATTCTGGAAAAGCTGCGTGAGATCGCGGGAGGTAAGTGAGCATGAAAAAAGTATTTGGTTACACTGAGGGTCTTACTGACAAGCCCTTTCACTATTGCCCCGGCTGCACCCACGGTATTATTCACCGTTTGATTGCCGAAGTAATGTGCGAGATGGATATTCTGGAAAGTGCAATCGGCGTTTCGCCGGTTGGCTGCACTTATAATAACTACGAGTACTTTGCCTGCGATATGCTGCAGGCAGCGCACGGCCGTGCGCCGGCAGTCGCTACCGGCGTCAAGCGGGTGCATCCGGAAAGCCCGGTGTTCACATATCAGGGTGACGGTGACCTTGCCGCCATTGGTACGGCTGAAATCGTGCACGCGGCAGCCCGCGGCGAAAAAATCACCACCTTTTTTGTCAACAATGCGATCTACGGCATGACCTCCGGCCAGATGGCGCCGACTACACTGCTCGGCCAGGTTACAACCACATCGCCCTTTGGCCGTGACGCGCAGGTTCAGGGTTACCCGATTAATGTTTCTGAAATGCTGGCGACTCTGCCGGGCGCGGTTTATATTGAACGGGTCGCAGCGACGGATTTTAAGAATATTAACAAAGCCAAACGTGCAATCCGGAAAGCCTTTGAAGTGCAGAAGGCCGGCCTCGGTTTTTCAATGGTAGAAATACTTTCAACCTGTCCCACCAACTGGGGCAAGGATCCGGTTACTTCGCTGCGCTGGCTTGAGGATGCGATGATGAAGCAGTATCCCCTCGGCGTTTATCGTGATGTTGATCTGGAGGTGGGAAAATGATTGACTATTCCATCATTCTGGCCGGATTCGGCGGGCAGGGCATTCTGTCTGCCGGACGTATAGTTGCTCAGGCGGCAATGGGCGAAGGTCATGAAGTATCCTGGTTTCCTTCCTACGGTCCTGAAATGCGCGGCGGTACAGCCAATTGCGGTGTTGTTATTTCAGACGAAGCAATCGGCAGCCCGATTATAAATGAACCGGATGTCCTGATCGCGCTCAACAACCCTTCGCTTGATAAGTTCGCCTGCGAGGTAAAAAGCAATGGCTTTATCATTGTTGACAGTTCGCTTGTTTACGCTATCCCGGCCCGACAGGATGTGAATTTTGTTCCGATCCCCGCCTCGGCTCTAGCAACAGATGTCGGCAACATTACGTTTGCGACAATTGTGCTGCTGGGAAGCCTGGGGCGTCTGACCGGCTGTATCAACCGTGATTCCTTTGAGGAAGCCCTGCGCGTTGTCCTGCCGCCACGCAAACATGACATGATACCTGATGAACTTATCGCTTTCGACCTTGGCTGGAACCATGAGGCTACGCTTAATGCCGGCCCGCCGGTCTGATAGAATCAGACTTCAATAATTGATTTTGATTATTTTCAAGCCAGACAAAGAGCGGATTTATCCGCTCTTTGTTGTTGTGCAACACTTTGCTTCAGGTATAATGTTTATATACTAAAAAACATTCCAGCCTTCCATAATAATCAGGGAGGAAATATGGAACAGGCAAGCGCATTTAATAAAGGTCTCAGCTGCCGGTGTTTTGACATGCTTGGCGCCAGGCAGGGGACTGGTCCTGATGGACAATCCGGCTGGCAATTTGCTGTCTGGGCTCCCAACGCCGAGTCAGTAGCCGTTACTGGCAGCTTCAATGACTGGGCTGAACCCGGTGAACCTCTGAAGCTGCAGCCCGATTCCGGCATCTGGACAGGCTTTGTTTTTGGTGCCGCCCGTTGGGATCGCTATAAATACCGCATAAAAACCGCTGCAGGTCAGAATCTGCTGAAAGCCGACCCTTTTGCTCGTCACAGCGAGATTCGACCGGGTACGGCTTCTGTTTTATATGACGCTGATGATTTTCAATGGAGTGATGACGCCTGGCTGCAAAAACGCCGTCAGGCGGTAATGCCTGCTCCTCTTAATATTTATGAGGTTCATCTGGGCTCCTGGCGGCGGCACGAAGATGGCGGTTTTATGAACTACCGCGAAATCGCAGTTCTACTGGGCGCTTATCTGGTTGATATGGGCTATACGGCAGTTGAGCTTTTGCCGGTGATGGAGCACCCGCTGGATGATTCCTGGGGCTATCAGGTTACCGGTTATTACAGCGTTACCAGCCGCTATGGTACGCCGGCCGATTTTAAATATTTCGTTAATCACCTGCATGGTCTCGGAATCCGCGTAATTCTTGACTGGGTACCGGCACATTTTCCGCGCGATGATTTCGGTCTTGCCGGATTTGATGGCACACCCTTGTTTGAATGCAGCGACAGCCGTTTTGTCGAATATAACGCTTGGGGAACATATGCTTTCAATTATGAGCGTCCTGAAGTCCGCTCGTTTTTAATTTCCAACGCGGTTTTCTGGCTGGAAGAATACCATGCGGACGGGTTAAGAGTTGATGCAGTCGCCAACATGCTTGGCTGCGATTACGAGCAGCGTTCAGGCGGGAGCAATTCTGCTGATCTGAACTCTGCGGCCCGCCTTTTCCTGACTGAACTCAACGAAAGAGTGCTAAAAAGATTTTCTGATGTGCTGATGATAGCCGAGGACAGTTCTTCTTATCCGTTGGTTACAAAACCGACATCTGAGCAGGGTCTGGGCTTTACCCACAAATGGAACATGGGCTGGATGAGCGATACACTCAGTTACATGGCTCATGACTATGATGAACGCAAATGGCATCACAACCAGCTGAGTTTTTCGCTGATGTATGCTTTTTCTGAGCGTTATATTCTGCCGCTTTCACACGATGAAGTTGTGCACGGTAAAGGCTGGCTGATTGAACGCATGCCGGGTGATTACTGGCGGAAATTCGCCAGTCTGCGGGCATTGTATCTTTACCAGATGACACACCCCGGCGCCAAGTTGATGTTTATGGGCGGCGAGTTCGGCCAGTTTGTTGAATGGCGTTTTTATGAACAGCTCGAGTGGTTTTTACTTGGCTTTGACGCCCACCGGCTCTTGCGGAACTATGTCCGCTGTCTGAATCAGGTCTACTGCGGCAACCCTTCACTATACGAACAGGATGATTCCTGGGCAGGTTTCAACTGGCATAACAGCAGCGACGCTGAAAACAGCGTTTTTGTTTATTCCCGCTGGGCTAAAAACGGTGACGGAACTGTGGTAGTGCTCAATCTGACGCCGACACCGCTGCCCGGTTATCGAATTGGTCTGCCCTGGAATGAACCGGTACGGATTATTCTTAACTCTGACAAAATGGCTTTCGGAGGCAGCGGTTATCCAACCGGTGCCGATTCTGACGGAATTCTAGTGCCGTCAGCAGAGCCGCATGACGGTCAACCGGCAAATTTAACAATTGATTTACCGCCTCTGATGGGTTTGCTTTTGCAGCGGGCGGAGCCAACAGTTAATGGAAATGCAGCTGGTGCTGGCGATTAAAAGGGAAAACACAGCGCTTAAGGCAACCGGCAGCAGGTTGTCCGAAAAAGCGGAAAATATTAATTCGTTTAGGAGGAATTATTATGGCCAGAAAAGATGTAGTTGCCATGATTCTAGCTGGAGGACAAGGTTCGCGGCTGGGCGCGCTGACTAAGTACCTGGCAAAACCGGCCGTTCCTTACGGCAGCCGCTACCGGATCATTGACTTTCCCATCAGTAACTGCACCAATTCAGGAATCGACACTGTGGGTGTACTCACCCAGTACCAGCCGCTGGCGTTGAACACATACATCGGCAACGGCCATCCCTGGGACCTGGATCGCAACAACGGCGGTGCTTTCATTCTGCCGCCTTATCAGAAAGCACAGCGCAGTGACTGGTATAAAGGCACAGCCAATGCTATCTACCAGAACACCAATTTCATCGACAACTACGATCCCAAGTATGTACTGGTTCTTTCCGGCGATCATATTTACAAAATGAATTATGCCAGCATGCTGCGTGCTCACATTAATGAAAAGGCTGAAGCAACCATAGCTGTACTTGAAGTGCCGTGGGAAGAGACTTCACGCTTCGGAATCATGAACACTGATGCCAACGGTACGATTACCGAGTTTGAAGAAAAACCGAAAAATGCCAAAAGCAATCTTGCTTCCATGGGTGTATATATCTTCAACTGGGACGTGCTGCGCTGCAAGCTGGCCGAGGACGAAGCTGATCCGAAATCGAGCAATGATTTTGGCAAAAATGTGATCCCGGCCATGCTGGAAGAAGGATACAAGCTTTTTGCCTACCATTTTGAAGGTTATTGGAAGGATGTCGGAACAGTAGCAAGCCTGTGGGAAGCCAACATGGATATTCTTGATCTGCCGGAGCAGATCAACCTTAACGACGGCACCTGGAGAATTTACAGCAAGAACCCTGTGAAGCCTGCCAACTATGTAGCAGCCGGTGCCAG
>CAZOMW010000071.1:0-8314 GCA_964581135.1 uncultured Oscillospiraceae bacterium | reverse complement strand
AGTCGATACTTGTTGTTGTGCGTTATTTCGGCGGTATTCTGCTGGGAACCGGCGGTTTAACCCGGGCTTATGGCAGCGCCGCTGCTTTATGCGTTCAAGCAGCCGGGATTGTCCGAATGCTGCCGTGTCTCAACTATCAGGTGGTGCTTTCTTATGCTGATTATGACGCTCTCACACGGCTTGTGACTAAGTTCGGGGCCCGGATAACCGCAACCGGTTTCGGTCTCGATGTCGATATTGAAATTTCGGTACCACTGGAGCAAGCAGAGGACTTTCTGTTCCAGGTCAGTGAAATCAGCCGCGGCAGTGCTCTTGTGGAAGAAAAGGGACGAGGCTATCTGGCGGAGCCGGCAAAGGTACAATCTGCAGAATAGTCTGTATTGTACCTGAGGCAGACAATAGCCACTGACTGCAACGGATCGAAGCAACCACAGCTGATCTGCAGAACTGCGCCGGCTTGCCGGATATTGCGGCAGCACGTATAATTATTTAGTATTTCCCGCTCGACTCCAGGAGGATAATAATGGCCGGTCATTCAAAATGGAATAACATTAAACGCAAGAAAGGCGCTGCTGACGCCGCTAAAGGCGCGATTTTCACCAAAATCGGCCGCGAGATTCAGATGGCTGTCAAGTTTGGCGGCGGGCCTGATCCCGACAACAACAGTCGCCTTAAAGATGCTATCGCTAAAGCAAAAGCAGCGAATGTGCCTAACGAAAATATTAATCGCAGTATTAGTAAAGCAGCAGGTGCCGGTGAAGGCGATAACTTTGAAGAAATCGTCTACGAAGGCTACGGCCCCGGCGGTGTAGCTGTTATGGTGCGCGCGCTTTCAGATAACCGCAATCGTACAGCCGGAGATGTCCGGCATATTTTTGACAAGTTTGGCGGTAATCTGGGTACGAACGGCTGCGTGGCTTTCCTTTTCCAGGAAAAAGGCCAGATTCTGATTGATCAGGAAGAATACGAAGACGAAGAAACTGTTATGATGGATGCTCTGGAAGCCGGTGCTGAGGATTTTGCAGTTGAAGACGGTTTCTATGTTATAACAACTGCACCTGATGCCTACCATAGCACCCGCGATACTCTGGAAGATAACGGTTACGTTTTTGCTGACACTATTCTCGGGCCGGTACCGCTGACCTGGACTGAGCTGACCGATCCTGATATGGTTGAAAAAATGGAGAAACTGTTGGAATATCTCGAAGATCATGACGATGTTCAGGAAGTATTCCAGAACTGGGCAAGCTGATACCGGCACTGCGCCGGCAACTTGAAAACGAGGCGATTATTTTGGCTGAACAGCCGCAGGCAGGATCGCTCCCGCAAAAGTCCGTACTGCAGCAAAAGAACACATCCGATATAGCTGCAAAGAATCCGGCAGCCGCCCGCGATAAAGAGCGCGGCGGTTTGCTTGGCCTCGGCCGCTGGCGCAAAGCGACACGGGCTGCGCTCGAACGAGCTGCCGGGCCGCTGCCGGAAAAACCCAATGAAGATCAGATACTGCGCGAGAAACTTGCGCAGATTGGCGTTGTTGCCTTTATCGGCTCCAGTGGTACCGGTAAAAGTACCCGCGCGATTATGGTGGCGCGAAAATATGATATTTCTTACCTGATCGATGACGGCCTTCTGATCAACGGCAGCAGAATTATCGCCGGCTCATCAGCTAAGAAAGCCGCTTCCAGACTGGAATCTGTCCGCCAGGCACTTTTTGCCGATGAAACCCGGGCCGCGGTGATGCGGCGGGCGCTGGCAGAGCATCAGCCGACAACGCTAATGATCCTGGGCACTTCAGACGGCATGCTGGAAAAAATCTGCAAAAACCTCTGGCTCAATCAGCCGACTATGCTGATCAGGATTGAGGATGTCAGTACCGAACAGGAAATGCGTGAAGCCAAGGAAACCCGGCTGACGCAGGGCAGGCACACGATTCCGGTTCCCAGTATGGAAATCAAACATGAGTTCTCAGGCCACTTTGCTGATCCTATCTGGCGACTCTGGCGACGGCGCGATCATTCTGTTCCCTCACAGCTGACTGAAAGCGAAAGGACTGTAGTCCGTCCCACTTTTTCGAGTCTCGGATCTTATTCAATTTCTGACGAAGCACTGCGCGATATGGTTGAGATCATCCTGCGCCGGGTTCGGGGAGTAGCAGGCCTGGTTGATTTCATGATTGTCAAAGAGGTCTATGGAGTCGTTATTGATATGGGTCTGGCTTTGTACTATGGCTTTAAGGCCCCGACCGTGCTGGCAGAAGCTCAGCGCCGGGTAGCCAGCCAGATAGAAGAATCAACCTCAATTACTGTTATGGCTGTTAACGTTAAGGCCAGGCGGGTTGTTCACAACCAGTCTGAATAATGTCTGGAAAAAGTATAACGGCAAACGAAAAACAAATTACATCTCAGAGAGAGGTTCAGCACAATGAAACGTTCCAGAATTTATGAAATGATCCTAATAGCACTTTTTACGACACTCACTATAATTGGTACCCAGATAACAATCCCGCTCGCTTTTATTCCCATTACGCTGCAGACAATGTTTGTACTCAGCAGCGGCATGCTGCTGGGCAGTTTTAAAGGCATGCTCTCACAGCTGCTTTATGTCGCATTGGGTTTGATCGGCTTTCCGATTTTTGCCGGCGGCAAAGGCGGCCCGCAGATGATTTTGGCAGTCAGCTTTGGTTATTTAATCGGCTTTGTCGTGGCGCCGCTTGCTGTTGGCGCGGTATTACGGGCGTCTAAGCGGATTAATGTGTTTACAGTTTTTCTGGCCGGGCTGGTCGGAACGCTGGTAATTGACTTTTTCGGCATTGCTTATATTCTAACTTTGTTCAATACCTTTTCGGCCAAACCGATTCCGGTTTCCAGTGTTTTTGCTGCAATTTTAGTACCGACTATTCCCGGCGATCTATTGAAAGTTGCTATTCTGGCACTCACGGTCCCGTATCTTTACAGGATTCTCAGCCGTCAGAACCTGCTGCCTGTAAAAGTTGCCAGTACAAAAAAATAATTCATTCATAACGCAAAGCATCGATTGGTTTTAAGCCTGACGCTTTGGCTGCAGGATAGATTCCAAAAACCAGTCCTACCATAATAGAAAAAACTAAAGCCACGAGCGCAACGGGCAGGGTAAGGGTCAGAGTAAAGCCTGCAAAGCTGCTGGCTATTCGCAGTCCGACAACGCTGATAGCGACTCCGATTAAACCGCCGGTTAAAGATAAAACAACAGCTTCGATCAGAAACTGAGCAATTATGTCGAACCGTTGAGCGCCGATCGCCTTCCGAATCCCGATTTCGCGTGTTCGTTCAGTTACAGACACGAGCATGATATTCATGATGCCGATTCCGCCTACCAACAGTGAGATACCGGCTATGCCGCCAAGCAGTAAAGTCAGCAGATCAGTAACCTGGGTGATCGTATCAAGCAGTGATGTTTGATTGAACACACTGAAAGCGTCTTCATCATTCAGTTCGCCCATTAAATAATCATTAAGCGTTTCCTCGGCAACGAAGACCTGATCGGGACTCGAAGCACTGACATAGAACTGGCGCAGACTGGTTTGGCGCAGCAACCGCGAAGCGGTTGTATAGGGAATAATCACCTTAGTATCATTCGAGCCGATTACAGTTGTTCCCTGTTCAGCCAGTAAACCGATTACAGTAAAGCTGGCACCGTCAATTTTAAGATTGTTGCCCAGCGCATCCTGGGTGCCAAAAAGTTCAGAGGCGATATCGGTGCCGATAACCGCAACTGCGGCTCTTGCGGAAAGGTCACCTGCCTGCAGAAAGCGACCGCGTGCCACTTCCATGCTGCGGATTTCCGCATAATACTGGTTTGCCCCTTCAATTGAGCCGGTTGTTGAAAGACGGCCGGCTTTAACTGTTTTGGAGGTTGAAACCAAAGGCGATACGTAGCCAATGCCGCCTTTGCCGCTCAAGGCGATAACATCATCAGCGTTTATAAAGGTCGGCTTCTCTGACCTTATATTTACCGACAGTAAATTACTGCCCAGACCGCTGATGCTGTCTGTCACCTGTGCAGTTGTGCCTTGTACCATCGAAATCAGCAGAGCGACCGATGCAACACCGATGATAATCCCCAGCATTGTCAGAAACGAACGCATTTTACTGCTGAAAATAGCCATAAAGGCCATTTTAAAGGCCTGAGTCAATTTCATGATCCGACCTCCTCAGCATCATCAATAACCTGATTTTTGCCAGCGGGATCAGGTTTGAGCTTTCGGCTGTCATTCGTGTCAGCAATTTCTGCGCCGTCGTCGGCGATTACCATGCCGTCAGAGAGTCTGATACGTCTGTCGGCCTGATCAGCAATTAACTGGTCGTGGGTAATTACAATAACGCAGTTGCCGTCCTCATGAACCTGGCGCAGCAACGCCATTATTTCCGCACCTGAGCGTGAATCAAGATTTCCGGTAGGCTCGTCGGCAAGTATCAGACTGGGCCTGGTAACCAAAGCACGGGCAATGGCGACGCGTTGCTGTTGGCCGCCTGACAGCTCGTTCGGCCGATGCCGCATGCGGTCGGCCAGGCCGACTCCTGTTAAGGCTTCCCGAACACGCGCCTTTCTTTCGCTATGTGACATTCCCTGATATATCAAGGGCAGTTCAACATTTTCATAAGCTGTCAGTTTCTGCAGCAGATTAAACTGCTGAAAGACAAAGCCGATGCGGCGGCTGCGAATCAGGCTTAGCCTTCGCTCACTCAGGCAGGTCACATTCTCGCCGTCCAGCAGGTATTCACCGCTGTCCGCCTGGTCCAGACAGCCGATAATGTTCATCATGGTTGACTTGCCGCTGCCGGATGGCCCGATTATGGCAGCGAATTCGCGGTCACCAATAGTCAGACTAACATCCTGCAGCGCCCGCACCACGTTATCACCCATCTCATAGGTTTTATCAATGTTTTTCAGTTCAATCATCTATCAGATTACCTGCCATTCGAAGGCGAACCTTGGTTATTCGGCGGATTGGAGAACTGATCCCGGCCGTTACTGCCGCCACCGAAGCCAAAGTTAAACTGGTTACTTGTCGGAGGTGCGATTGCTATCCGGTCCCCGGCTTTGATGCCGCTGATAATTTCAGCGCCTTCATTAGTAGAACGGCCCACGGTCACCTCTGTCAGATAATCACGCCAGGCTTCATTTGCTTTGAGGGTGCCATTGTCATTCAAGGCTTCGGCCAAGAGAACATACTTCCGGTTATCGATTGTCTGAATGGAATTCAGGGGAATTACCGGTACCTGACTGCTGGCAACAATTGTTATACTGGCATTCGCGCTCATACCGGTCAGGACTCCGTCCGGATCATCAAACAGGACAGTAACGGGGTAGCTGGCAACACCGCCGCTGTAAGTGCTGGCGGCAGAAATCCTGGTCACTTTGGCTGTATAGGTTTTACCGGGCAGCGCGTCGAGTGTTATATTGGCTGTCAGTCCCAGTTCAATTAAAGGCACATCCAGTTCATCCAGCTCCATCGTCAGCTCGATTTTTGTGTCGTCAATCAGCGAGCAGATTGACTGATCTTCATTCACTTTGTCATTTACCTGCAGCTTAAGGCCGCTGACAATTCCGTCAACCGGCGCAGTTACTGTCATTTTCTCAGTCAGGGCAGTTTTCTTGTTAAGTTCAGTAATCAGCTGATCGCGAGTCTCCAGGGCCTGCACATAATCCGGAGTCAGAATATTGTCATGTAACCGCAGCAGTGTGTCACCGGTGTCAATTGAATCACCAACTTCAACCGAGACTGATCTGACGGTGCCGCCAAGGGCGACGATCGGGAAAGGACGGCTGATTTCGGTCTTGCCTCGACCAGCTTCCTGACCTTCGGTGTCACTGACAATGGCTTCGATGCCCACTTCGTAGCCTTTATCTTCAAATTCAATAATTACTTCACCTGCCGGTGTTATTTCACGAACGCGGCCGCTTGCTGACTCATCTCCCAGTTTGATTTCAACCTCCTGGCCGGGTACAAGACCAGTTGGCTGAGGCATTGCTGTTCCCTGGCTGGGGACAGAAGAGTTTAGGCGGACCAGCATTTTTTCATCAACAGATATCAGCAGCAAGGAGCCATGTTCCAGCATGACCGCGTCGATTAAATCATCTTTTTTGACTTGAACCGCTTTAATCAAACCGCCAACGGGACTTGTCACAGTTCTTGAATCTGTCAAAGCTTTAAGCCTGCTGATATTCTGATCTGCAGCGTGCAGTTCACTGCGCAAAGCGGCAATTTCACTTTCAAGATCAGGCAACTCGATCTCAACCAGAATATCACCGCTCCGGACACGATCGCCGTCTTCAGCCCAAACTGCAGTAACAGAGCCGGCCTGAGTTGAAGTCACACTGATAGTATCAGCGGCCTCAACCGGTCCACTGCCTTGAACTTTAAGCACGATATCTGAAAGTGAAACCGTATGAATTTCATATTTTTCCAGATTGGCAAAGGCAGTCCGACGTTCCCGGTTCTCGATAAAACGAACCAGCACGAAAACCAGAACCGCAATTACCAGAACTATAGCAACCGGTACAATCCAGCGTTTTTTATTTTTCATCTATTACAACCTCCGGGTTGGAATTATCTCAATATAGTTTGCCTGTTCTTTGTGTCCAGAGTGTGTCAGGATAAATAATCCGACAAAGAAATTTTCTTTAATCAGTGCCTGTAAAAGCGCAGCCAATGCACTTAAGAAAACTCTTGAAAACTCTTATAGTATAATAGATTATTAAATATCAGTTTTGAGGTATAACATGGACATTAATAAAAGTAATAACATGCAGACATTGCAGATGCGGCCTTTTGAGCTAAGTGACATGCAAACAGCTATTTTGCCTGAGACAGAAATGACTGCAACCATCAGCCACAATAAACGTCCTCTGATTGTAGTGCAGCACAATTGTCTCGGTCACGTTGAAGCGCCGGAGGGATGTAGATTAATGGCAAATCTGCTGGATCAGTTTGTCGAACTTGAAGCCCTGCCAACTGCAGTAATTCTGCAGGGCCGTGGCGTTGATCTGGCAACGGCTGACAACCCGGCGCAGGCAGCACTGTTGCGTTACATTACGTTAAGCGTGCCGGTTCTGATATGTGAAAAAAGCGTTGAAATTCTACAGACCGTTTGCCAGCTCGAAGGCAGTCAGTTGGTCGATCAACGTGAAATTGCAAAACAAATGATTATTAATCCTGATATTATCTGGCTTTAATTAAAATTCGCCGGCACATCTAAATCGTTAGGCTCTTCAATTCCGGCTGCAGCTGCTTCACGAGCTGCCTCTTCGGCTTCTTCGGCAATTAATTTATCTACAGCCTTAAGCCTCCGCTCGTTGAGCAGGATTGCTAGAATAATCGCAATTGTGAACGCTACCAGATAAACGTAAAACCAGGCCGGTGTATCCCCTTGATTGTTTATTACCTGCTTAATGCCTTCATAAAGAATATAGCCACCGGCAAGTATTGCTAACAGCCGCATATTTATCAAATGGCGGCGACGTGCTGCCGGTGTGTTGCCGTTTTCGTTCGGTGTGAAAAATCCCATTATATTACTCCCCGGCAGTAATAATCTGCCTGTTAAATAATTTGTACTGCCTGTTGTGGGTAAAGACCTGATTCTTTTCTTGTGGTCGGTAAACAGTTGAACTGATCAGCTGCAAACTTTGCGGAAAATACCTTTTCATTTTACGGGGCAGTCACTTATTATTCAAGTACAGCGAATTGACTTTTGCCGGCACCAGTGATAGTATTCTTTTTGCTGTGCGCAGTATGGAGAGTTGGCCGAGCGGTCGAAGGCGCATGACTGGAAATCATGTTTACGAGCAATCGTAACTAGGGTTCAAATCCCTAACTCTCCGCCACAAAGCCGGACCCCTGAAAACATATTTTTTCAGGGGTTTTGTTATTGCCGGAACCGGCTATTCTGGATAATTATGTGCTGGGTCCCATTTAGCTGAGACCTAAGCAACAAACATTAGGATCAACCAGAACGTTCCTGCCCATGAAATGCTATAATTATTATTCTGTGATGCTTGTTTGAAGCGCGAGGATGGCGTAATTACGGAGAAACCATGCCCCTTGACTACGAAACGCTTGAAATATTACGCAGGAACCACCCGGCCTGGCGATTGCTCAACGCTCAGCATGCACCGCTGATCGCCAGTTTTCTGCACCGGGTTTTTATTGTGCCCAACATCCGTCATATAACGCAGGCTGATCTTGTTGAACTACTTGAGGACACGTTATTTAGCTTGCGTGAACAAAGGGGTTTGGAAGTCTACAAAGGAACTGCTCAAAGCTATCTGAATGAAT
>CAZOMW010000070.1:0-8444 GCA_964581135.1 uncultured Oscillospiraceae bacterium | reverse complement strand
CTTCGAGTCCGGCCAGCAATTTGGCAATCTTGGGAGCGATTGACATGATCATGCGGGCACCGGCGAGGTCGGCGATGTGGTAGGTGCCACGGCAGCCGGCAGGCATCAGGTAGGCTTCATAACCGCGCTCGGTGAAGATTTTGTAAGAACGCTTGATCGCGGCTGTACCGGCGCAGATGATGTCGCTTTCTTTGACAATGTCGCTGGTATCGCTGGCGACGTCGCGCAGATAGTCGTCCAGGCGGCCAACCATCAGAACTGAAACTGCCAGACCGGGCTCGATACCGGCGGCACGGGCACGCTCAATACCGCGTTGCAGCGCAGCACCGGTGGTGACACACTGAGGAACAGTAAAGCTGACGGTTACGACGACGTTATAGCCCAAAGCAGCACACTCTTCTGCCAGTTCGATGCCGTGTTTGGTGGCAGGCAGCTTAATGCAGATGTTAGGTGCCCAGGCAGCATAGCGTTTGGCCTGAGCCAGCATCGCTTCCTTGTCGCCCGGAGTCAGAGGACTGGTCTGAGCACAGCAGCGGCCGACTTTTATGTCGCCGGTTTCGTACAGCGGCATCAGCTTTTCTGCAATGTGGCCGGTTACCTTCTGCATCAGGGCTTCTACTTTTTCCGTACCCTTAAGGTCGCGCGGCACATCCTTGATAATATTCGCCCAGTACTCAGGGTTGGAATTCAGGGTGCTGTTGATCAGAAACGGGTTCGTGGTAACGCCCTTGGCACCGTTCGCCATAGCTTCTTCCAGTTCTGACATTACGGCACTGTCGTGCCAGTACACCGTCTGGGTTTCGCTTGTCATCCATTTTAGAAACTTGTTTTCGCTCATCTCAATCTCCTTGTAACTCTGTTGCTTTAGTGCAGGTTTAGTTTATCGTTATACATAACTATTATGGGCATAATTCAATATAAAAGCAAGACAGATAAGTGAAAAACTCGATCAAAGAATAGTATTTTAGCTATAATGTATAAATACATCGCTCAAAATATGGTATTCTCGTTTATTATTGAATTGGTCTGCAATAATTATTATGTAATCTCTTGCCAATCTTAATATTTAATTTATCGATAAATAAGAAAATATATTAAACTCCACGCAAATATTTACAACAGCTCGTTACTTGTGGAATCAGAGCTGTTTTGTTCATTATTAACGGTTAAAAAAAGAGCGCCCAAGAGCGCTCCTTTTGTGAACCTGAAGGATCAGGTTATTAAAACAAGTTACCGTTTTCGTCGAAGGCAAAGGGTGCTGGTTCGGAAAGGATTTCGATGTCAGGCATAGCTTTGGCTTCTTCGAGCAGAGCTTCGGAAATCCAGATTTCACCGAGGTGCAGTGTGTCCTGAATCCGGACAATGCGCAGATTGTCACGGTCGCTTTCGCTGCAGGTTTTGGCAGCGGCCTGAATGGCAAGCTTGTCACTGCGGAAAGTCGCCGGTGTCTTGGCTACATTCAGAAGCAGTGAAGTCAGGCTGTTGGGGATTGTGAGATCTGAATTTGCTTTATCAGCAGCGCGACGGGTTGTCGCGTCCGCCATACCAAGCCCGACACTGCTGCCATGGGTTTCCTCAGTAAGATCGAGCACGACTACGCGATGCTTCTGGAAGCCGCCGCTGGCATAAGGAGTAGCCCAGGTGCCTGAAACGTTAGGATCCATACCGTCGCCGCTGATATTCTTGCCGATCTGGTCTACGATCAGAATGTCACCGCTTTCAAATTTGATTCTTGGCATTTTCGTAAAAGCAGTTTTCAGCAGTTTGGGTTCCTCAGTAACAATTTCGGCAGGTGTCAGTGCTTTGATGATAGTGGTCTTGTCGAAAGCATTTTCGATCAGCCCGACACCAAAAATGACATTGCAGTTATCAAGAATCGTCTTGCCAAACATAGGTACCATGTGAGCCATTTCTTTGAAACCTTCAAAGTGGCAGGCTTCAGCCCCGTATTGTTTACCAAATCCGATAGCAAGCATTTTCATCAGGCCGCTCTCGTATTCACCGCGGAAAGCTGTGTGAGGTTTTATGCGACCGACAACAACCATGGCATCAGCTTCAGCAGCATATTTATCGATGAAGACAGACTGCCCCTCCGGTGTTTTGCCGATTTCAACTGTATCCATGCAGGAAATAATTTCACAGCCGCAGTACTCTTCGGTTGCGCCGAAATCATTAACAATTTTAAGCTGTCCTTCGGCGAGTGCCCCGCCGTGGCTGCCCATTGCGGGAATAATGAACGGAGTTGCGCCCTGTTCTTTCACAAAATCGGCGATAGTCTTGAGAATAAGAGCGATATTGTCAACGCCGCGGCTGCCGCAGGGCAGACAAACACGCATGCCGGGTTTAATAGAAGATTTGATTTCGTCACGCTCCAGTTCAGCCCTTACGGCTGCGGCTACATCTTCAATCTTCGTTTCGTCGAATTTCTGGCGCACGCGCACCATGCGCGGCAGTTTAACTGGTTTTAAGATTTCTTCTACCATTCCCATTGTTTGCAGACCTTCCTTACTTTCATTGTTGGCTCCGGTTGGCTGTTGGATCAGTCAAACACAAGCGAGACCTATGCTGTTCCTCTGAACTTCCGAAAAAATTCGCTAACAGGCTCAGCAGCCGGCAGCAATTCAGATAGAACAATTATATCACTTGATGGTCAGACCATTCAAGAGTTATAGCGGTGCAGGAACTGACGGGTACGCTCATTTTCTGAGTGGAATACGGTTTCGGGTGTCCCCTCTTCAATGATAATCCCCTGATCCATGAAGATAATCCTGTCCGCCAGCTCACGGGCAAAGGCCATTTCGTGGGTCACCACAACCATGGTCATGTTTTCTTCAGCCAGAGATTTGATTACTTTCAGAACTTCACCGGTGAGTTCCGGATCCAGAGCTGAAGTCGGCTCGTCAAAGAATATCAGTTCGGGGGTTAATGCCAGGGCTCTGGCGATCGCAGCACGCTGCTGCTGGCCGCCGGAAAGCTGATAAGGATAGGCGTCTGCCTTATCGGGCAGACCAAGCTTTTCTAACAAACGACGGGCGTCTTCATCTGCTTCTGTCGCCGAGCGGCCCAGAACCTTGATCGGTGCCGCGCTGATGTTCTGCAGAACAGTCAGATGGGGAAATAAATTGAAACTCTGAAAGACGAGTCCAATTTTCAGTTGAATTTCCTTAAGCATTTCCGGAGAAGCGTATACCGCACGACCGCTTTCATCGTTGCTGCAAAGTGTTTCACCACAAACGATGATTTCGCCGGCATCAGCTTTTTCCAGCTGGTTGATCAAACGCAACAGAGTAGATTTGCCGGACCCGGAAGGGCCGATAATGGCTACTACCTCGCCGTGTCGAACAGTAAGGCTCATCGACTTCAGTACTTCATTGGAGCCGAAAGATTTTTGCAGATCATTGACCTCCAGCTTAATCGGCGCCAGATTCATTTGTCCTGACATCAGCTCATCCTTTCTTCTTTATCAATGGTTTCCCAACTCTTTATGCTGTTAGAACTGGCCTGGCTGTGAACTATATGTTGATTGCATTTTAATAGTTGGTTAAGCCGTTATCAGCTCTTGTAGTAGGCAAGTTTACGTTCGCCGGCAGAAAAGGCCAGTTCAACCAGACTGTTCATTGCCAGATAAAACACACCCGCTACCATGATCGGCACAATACTTGTTGTCCGTGAGGTTGTGTTCTGAGCAACTCTGAAGAGTTCCATGACACCGATTGTCTGGGCCAGGGCTGTGTCTTTTACCAGAGTCATGCACTCGTTGCCGCAAGCCGGCAGCACACGCTTCACAACCTGAGGCAGAATAATACTGCGGAAGGTCTGGCGGCGGCTGAAGCCCAGCACATGGGCGGCTTCATATTGACCGACCGGTATTGATTCAATGCCGCCCCGGAATATTTCTGCAAAATAAGCCGCGTAATTAACGGTGAAAGCGATAACCGCGGCCAGAAACCGGGGTACTGCTATTCCAAGCACAAAAGGCGGAAAGTACATGAAAAAGATCAGCTGCAGGATCAGCGGCGTGCCGCGCATAATCAGCAGATAAAGGCGCAAAGGCGCTATCAGGATCTTATTACTGGAAAGGCGCGCCCGCGCTATCAGCATCCCCAACGGTACTGAAAAAATAAGTGTAAGGAAGAAAATCTGAATAGCTGTCCAGGTTCCCTCCAGAAAGAACGGGAGATAATCAAACATTTCGCGGTTTCCTTTGAATCAATTGCGGGCAGCCTGCGAAATTCAGGCTGCCCGCAGCTCGATCTGTAAAATCAGGTATTCCTGAAGTTGTTTTGGCGTTGATTACTTAATGACTGTGATGTCTTTGCCAAACCATTTGGTGGAAATTTCAGCCATTTTCCCATCAGCAGCCATTGCTTTCAGCTGTTTTTGAACTTCGTCACGCAGGCTTTGATCATCTTTGCGAAAACCAATGCCGTATTCCTCACCGGCCAGCGATTCTTCCAGAATCCGGAAAGGCTTTTTCTGCGAAGTTATATAGTAACCGGCAACAATCTCATCTATCAGCAGGGCATCAGTGCCTTTGGCTTCAAGGTCGAGCAGTGCGGTAACATTTTCTTTGAATTCTACAACTTCTTTCAGGCTGTCTTTGAATTCCTTGGCACCTTCGAGAGCCTGGGTGGCGGAAGAAGCCGCCTGAACTCCCAATCTTTTACCCTTCAGATCAGCCAGAGTTTTGTAAGCGGAATCCTCACGTACTACGACAACCTGACGGTTTTTCAAATACGGTTCTGTAACGTTGGTTTCGGCGCGACGCTCATCATCAAGAGTATAGCCGTTCCAGATACAGTCAATCAGGCCACTGTTAAGTTCGTTGAATTTCTGCGCCCAGTCAATCGGCTGCAGCTTCAAAGCAACGCCCATGCGTTTGGTTACTTCGGTTGCGAGGTCGATATCAAAACCAACGATCTCGTTCTTTTCATTACGATAGCCCATTGGGGGGAATGAATCGTCCAGGCCCAGAATAAATTCTTTTTTATCGAGAACCTTCTGGAGTGAAGAGTCTGAAGCAGCAGTGGTTGTAACTGCTGTAGTACCTTCGGTTGTTCCTGTGGTACCGGTAGTGGTGGTGGCAGCTGCTGTAGTGCCAGCTGTTGTAGCTGCTGTTGTCGCTGCTGTTGTTGTGGCGGCGGCGCCGCAGCCGCTGATCAGCATGGCTGCAATTATCAGCAGTGCGGTCAGCGAGAATAAACGTAAACGAGACATTGTGTTGGATCCTCCCTTGTTTGTATCAGACTTTGCAGGCAGCGGCATGATGTCAAATATAAACCCAAATTGATTCTTAATCTGCTTGATACTATCGATTTCAAACCAATTACCGATCTGCCCAATTAGTCCTTTAGCATTGTAAAGGATTAATACCTTTTGGTAAAGGGGATCTGCTTCTGCTTATTCGCTCGGTTATTTGCAATTCTAATCGCCCATCGGTTATTTGATCGGGTTATTCAATCGGGTTATTCAATCGGTTATTCAATCAGGAACAGGACACACTCTTGAATGCGCCTTTTAGTAAAGGCGGTCTGTTCATAAAAGCCGTTCCTAGGAATTGAGGCTGCGGGTAGAATCGCGCAGGATCAGGCGCGGCTTGGCTTCTGTGTTCTGCAGCAGCGGGCTTTTGCGGCCAAGCTTACTGATCAGCTTCATGGCGGCTAATTGACCCACCTGAAATGCCGGCAGCTGCAAGACGCTTAAGGCCGGCTTGAAAAGTGTTGCCCCAGGCACGTCCTCCAGACTAAGTAATGACATCTGTTCCGGGATCCTGATGCCCCGGTTTTGCAATGATGCCAGCAGACCGCAGGCAAGAGCGCCGTTCAAAGCCACGAGAGCGCTCACGTTAAGCCGGGCAAGATCAAGACGTTCACCAAGCTTTTCGCCGGCAGCGAAATCATCGTTAAAACCGTAAAGACTTTCCTTTTCCTCAGCGATAACCACCTTTGATTCGTTGTAGACAATACCGTTGACGGTCAGCTCACTCGCGTAACCTGCCCGCACCTCTTCCCTGTTCCAGCGATTCAGGGGCAAAGTCACGAGGCCGATGCGCTTATGACCATTGTCGACCAGATGACGAACAGCCAGACGAACACCGCTGCGCAAGCCAAAATCAATAAAGCTGCAGTCAAGCCCAGGCAGCTCCTGATCCAGCAAAACAACTCGCAGACCGCGTTGTATGAATTCACGCAAGCCTTCTACACTGTCTGAAACCGGTGACAAAATAATCGCCTCGATTTTCCGGCTGAACATGTCGCTCACATAATCAAATTCACGCCCACGGTCGCGCAACGAAATTCCCAGCGCCACACCGTAGTCATAATCGCGGGCGATGGTTTCAATACCGGTAAGCGCCTGTGTATACATTGGATTACTCACATTGGGCAGAATTACTCCGATCCGGCCGCGGATTCTGCTTTTGCGGATACGGCTGCGCGGTTGATAATGTAGTTCTGCAGCAGCTTTGAGAACGCGCTGACGCAGCTCATCATTCGCTGTATACCCTGGATTGTTAATAATACGGGAAACAGTAGACGGTGAAACATCGGCCGCTGCTGCTACCTCCTTGAGAGTAGGTGACTCACTTTTAGGTCTGGCCATCGCTCTGCTCCTTGCGGTATGTGACTCGTTTTTAAGTCTTGCTAATTGCAATGCTCGCCGGCGTTGTGCATCTCGTAGAAAGGCGCCCCGTGTTGTCCGGTAGGACTCCGAGGCGCCTTTTACTATCAAGGATTATCTGTCTCTGTCGAGACTGAGCTCAGGCAGTCTCCTTTTTGGTCAGCTTTCCGCTTCGGTGTGTGTCGGTGCTTATTGCTGTCCAGATTCAAAGATCTGTCAGCAGGATCTTAATTGTTATTTCTTATAGTCAAGACGGGTGATGGTATCAATAACCTTCGGGACGCGGTTTTCATTAATCGCCAGGAACTGTGTGGTAGCGCCAATGTGATCCTCGTTAAAGGAATACAGAGAGGCAACGCCCTGGACTTCGCCCAGATCGCCAAGAGCTTTCTGAATGGCTTCCGGATCCTGTGACTCGGCTTTTTCGATAGCAGCCTTGAAGATGGTCAGGATGTCATAAGCTGAAGAACTGTTCATATCAGAAACAACACCATATTTTGCTTTGTATTCAGCTGCGAAGGTTTTGCCGGGTTCGGTTTCAACTGTCGGAACCCAGTCAGAGATTGAGTACCAGCCATTGGCATCGTCCTGGGAAAGGGCGATTGTGGTGGCTGAACCGGCGTCCGGGCTACCTACGAGGATCAGGCCTTCGAGGCCGGCGCCTTTGATGCCCATTTGAATCAGAGCGGCTTCGTTCGGGTGAGCCATCATCAGGATGCCGTCACAGCCGGCGTCTTTGATCTGGCTGAGATAACCGGCGAACTGCTTTTCATTCAACTGGAACTTAAGGACGAGGTGCGGCTCAACGCCGAAACCCTTCATGGCGGCGATGGCGTTATCAGCCAGGCCCTGTCCGAAAGCATCTGTGTCATGAATGACAGCGATTTTTTTGGCTTTGAGCACGTTGACAATAGCATCGGCCATGGAAGCGCCGGTGCCTTTGTCGTTGATACGGTTCTGCCAGGTGTAGGGGTTTTCCTTGACGGCTGCTGTCAGCTTAACGCTGGAGCCGTGATGGATTGTCGGGATTTTGTACTGCTTGATGAACGGCAGAGCAGCCAGACCCTGGTTGCTGTACTGACCGCCCATTGAAGCACTGATGTCACCACGGGCGCCGAGCTTGTGGAACGCATTGGCTGCGCCCTGGTCGGTGCTCTGGGTATCTTCATAAACCATTTGTACTTGCTTGCC
Organism: uncultured Oscillospiraceae bacterium; assembly: GCA_964581135.1. Classification (GTDB taxonomy): domain Bacteria; phylum Bacillota; class Clostridia; order Saccharofermentanales; family UBA5734; genus JAXGXQ01. Next base: position 635 of record CAZOMW010000070.1, on the reverse strand, counting down.
AAGGACGCCGCCGGCTGCGTTGGTTTTTTCAATCCACATGTCAGCAGCGGTCTGGACGAATTTGCCGGTGGCAGCGCCAGCGCCGGTCAGCGGCAGGATGCAGCCGATATAAATTTTGTCGAGTTGATCGTATTTGCTGGCAGCAGCTGTTGTTCCAGCTGTGGTGCCGGCAGTTGTGCCGCCGGGAGCTGTTGTGCCTGCAGTTGTACCTGCGGTTGTGCCGGCTGTTGTGCCTGCTGTTGTTGTAGTCGTTGTACCACCGCATGCTGCCAGAACGAACAGCAGCGAGATAACGAGTAGGACGGAAATGATTTTTTTCATGTTATCCTCCATGATTTCTGGCACTTTTGTGCCATACGAACTCGTGATGTAGTGTCTGATTTACTGATTGGCGCACCGACGCTTGCTCAGAAAACAGATTCAGATTTTTTGTTGTTTACTTGCGGCTGACCGCAATGACATTTGTTCTTCGTTATTAGAGGTTCTGCGTTATTAGTGGAGTTCTGCCGTGACTGGCCTTTACGGACATCACCTCCTTTATGCTTTCTCGGCGATTTTTTCGCCGAACAGTCCCTGCGGCCTTACCAGCAGAACCGCAATCAAGACCAGAAACACAACTGCGTCTTTATATGTAG
>CAZOMW010000069.1:0-8564 GCA_964581135.1 uncultured Oscillospiraceae bacterium | reverse complement strand
GTCGGGAATTTCACCCTGCCCCGGAACGATTTTTAATTGTCAGAATCAGTATAGCATGTTCGCTGTATATGACAACCCCACAGCGCAGCCCGCCCCATGACAACAACACAGCGCAGTTTGCCATACGACAACCCCGCAGTGCAGTATGCCATCAGAGCAAATAGCTGCGTACGGCGTTAATCCCCGATTCAGTTCGATAAGCTCGCGGCATCCGGCGCCCGACAACACAGGTTACTTCATAGTTTATTGTACCCGCCAGTGCCGCAACTTCATCAACGCTGAGCTCTGCAGTTTTGTCGCCGCTTTTCTGAAACCCGAACAGCACTACTTCGCTGCCGGTTTCAACAGGTATCGGCGCATCAGTGACATCGATCATGCAGGTATCCATGCAGATTCGCCCGACCTGCGGAAAACGAAGGCCCTGGATCAGCACCTCAGCTTCACAGGACAACCGGCGTGAGTAGCCATCGGCGTAACCGATCGGAATGGTCGCGATCCGCGAGGGTTTTTCGGTGATAAAAGCCCGTCCATAGCTGACCGATGTGCCGATTGGAACATCCTTGACCATAATTACATTGGACTTCAGTGTCATGGCCGGCTTCAGGTTTACCGGCAGAACAGCCGGCGGACAGCCTGGCGGCATCATGCCGTAAAGAATCAGTCCCGGCCGCACCATGTCAAGATGCATTTCCGGAAACAGCAGAGTGGCGGCACTGTTGCAGCAGTGCTTGATCGGAATAGGCATCCCGATACGATCCAGCTCGCGGTTTATGCTCATAAAGCGCTGAAACTGTTCCTGAGTGTAGGCCGGATCTACTTCATCAGCGCAGGCAAAATGGGTATAGATGCCTTCAATAATTATACGCGGCAGCTGATGAATATCGGTAATAGCTTTGATAGCATCATAGCCTGACTGAAACCCAACCCGGCCCATACCGGTATCGACTTTGATATGAATGCGGACATCGCGGCCAAGTCTCTCGGCTGCGGCTGACAGAGCTATTGCCAGGTCGCGGCTGTATACAGTCTGGGTAACATTGCCGGCAATAATTTCTTCCGCTCGTCTCGGGTCAGTGTAGCTCAGGACAAGAATCGGAGCCTCGACACCGGCTCTTCGAAGCTCAAGTGCTTCATCAAGCATAGAAACAGCAAGCCGCGATGCGCCATTGGCCAGTAATACAGGCACAACCTCCGCCACCCCATGACCGTATGCGTCAGCTTTAACTACAGCACATATTTCCGTACCGCGACGCACCGCCTGGCGAAGAGAGCTGATATTGTCGCGAATGCAGCCGAGATCGACTTCCGCCCAGGATCGGTTGAGAAAAATATCGGGCGTTTCATAGGTGTACTGACTGCTGAAGCGGTCGTCAGACTCGCCGCAGTGGATTGATTTGTCAAAGAGAGTCATTTCTGGCAGGAACCTCCATCCGGATATATTATGCTGTTTACCGGCTGCTCACTGTCCCAGCCGACCCGACGGAAAACCTCCGGGAAAAAGCGGATCAGATCACTTGGTATTAATGCTCTTGTGGTGCTGTCATGAACCGCAATGTCAGCAGCACTGCCATGCAGATAAACAGCAGCCGCGGCCGCCGGCAATTCGGCCATTCCCTGTGCCAGAAACCCCAGCAGAAGACCAGTCAGAACGTCGCCGGAACCACCGCTCGCCAGACCGTTGTTGCCGGTAGTATTGATCAGAATTCTGCCCCGCGGCTCGGCGATGACGGTTGCGGCACCCTTAAGTACAACTACGCAATTAAGCAGATCTGCCAGACGGGCGGCAGCATCGTGGCACGGCAGTTCAGAATACTCCGGTGCCAACCGCCGGAATTCACCCGGGTGCGGTGTCAGCACTGCCGGCGGCAAGCCTGATTCGGTTGAGCGGCTACGCAGCAATGGATAAAAACGGCCCGGATCGGCAGCAATAACAGTCAGCGCCCCGGCATCGATCACCAGTTTAGGAGCCTGTCTGATCACAGTTTCAATTAAAGCGGCAGATTGCTTATTTACAGCCAGCCCGGGACCAACACCCACAGCCTTTGGTTCTTTGGCAAACATCGCGGTCAGCCGGGCTGCTGCTTCCGCATCCGCCTCGCCGTGCAGCCCCAGCACCATTGCCTCCGGCAGTCGGGTCAGAACCGCGTTGACAATTGATTCATCTGTGAGAATATTCAGTAATCCAGCGCCGCTGCGCAAAGTCGATTCAGAGGCCAACAGCGCTGCGCCTCCCAATCCGGGACCGCCGGCTATCAGCAGAGCGCGGCCGCTTTGTGTTTTATGAAGCCGGCGCGGACGCTCCGGCGCCCATTTGCGCACCTCTGCCGGATCAATAATTTCGGGCAGACGCAGATCTGACCTTATGCTGCTCAGAAGCTGATCCAGAACCGCGGCCGGTACGCTCAATCTGTCCAGACTGATCTTGCCTGCCAGATCCCGTCCCGGATCAGTAACCAGTCCGGTTTTTGGATAAAGAAAGGTGATAGTTGCGTCAGCCTTGATTGCGTCATCAGCATAGTCACCGCTGACAGAATCAAGCCCCGAGGGGATATCGACTGCCAGTACCAGCCCGCCGGCTGAGCGGAAAGCCGCAACCTGCCTGAAGCAAGCTGTTGTCGCCATATTAAGAGGTCGGCCGGTCTGAAAACCGGTACCAAAGACACCGTCAATTATCAAAGCCGGTTCCGGTGTCAGCTTGTTGAAATCTGCAAATTCGAAGCAGGGTATTCCTAAAGCCCGAACTGTTCTTAATTGAGCAGAATATTCAGGTGTGCCTTTGCTGTTTCCATCCAGATAGCAGCTTACCGCTTCACCCTCAGCTGCCAGCAGACGCGCAGCTACCAAAGCATCACCGGCATTCTGGCCATGGCCGCAAATTATATGTATTGGCAGACGGGCAGCTCTTTTGCAGAAATCTGCATTAACCTGTGAGTTTTGAGCACCGGTGTCGGCAGATTCAGCAAAACCAACCTGATTCAATGCAATATTCTGCTGCCTGTAGTTCAGCAGCTGTCGTGCTGTCCGGGCAACGGCAGAGCCGGCATATTCCATCAAAACGGCGACAGAGATTCCAAGTTTTTCTTCAATAAGCCTGTCAAGCGCCTGTTGCTGCGTCCCGCCTATCGTCCACATTGCCATAAAGCAAGCGGTTCAGATGTGCTTATCAAGAGCAGCAGCCAGCTCTGCGTAGGGCCGGGCACCGATCAGACGCTCAACAACCTGTCCGCCTTTAAGGACATAGATTGTCGGAATGCTCATAACCTTGAACTGCTCGGCCAACGCTGATTCTTCATCAACATTAACTTTGCCGATTACGGCTTTATCTGCATATTCTTCGCTCAGTCTGTCGATTGACGGTGCCACCATGCGGCAGGGGCCGCACCAGACTGCCCAGAAATCAAGCAAGACCGGCTTTTCACTTTGCATTACTTCCTTTTGAAAATTGTCGTGTGTTATAGTAAGGGCCATTTCTTTTTCCTCCAAAATTCGCGGTTGAGCAGCAAATCCTGCCCAGAGCCAATATAAACAGAATTATAAAAGCGGCGCCGCTGATGGTCAGTAACTTTAGTTACATCACTTTTTTAGCCTTGCCCGGCACCTGACAGGCAGCCTTTGAGGGCGGTACATCCTCAGGTCCGGAAGTGCCCGCTGACAATTTTTCAAGGTCGAACGGTGTAGCCTGATAGACATAATAGTTCAGCCAGTTGGCAAAAAGCAGGTAAGCAGAGCTGCGCCAGCGAACAAAAGGTGGCTTTGTCGGGTCATCGTCAGGAAAATAATTCTGTGGAACACTGATCGGTAACCGGCGCTCAAGATCGCGCTCATACTCAAACTTAAGAGTCAGGGGATCATATTCGGAATGCCCGGTTAGAAAAATCTGACGCCCCGAAAGGTCAGATATCGCATATACACCACTGTAATCAGACTCTGCAAGAATCCTCAGGCAGTCAATCTTTTCCAGATCCTGCCGCCTCACCTCGGTATAGCGGGAATGAGGCACATAGAAGACGTCGTCAAAACCGCGAAACAGCTTGACAGGTTTCATCCAGCTGCGATAGTGCGGGAAGACGCCGAACATTTTTTCTTCCAACTCATATTTGGGGACCCCATAGTGGTAATAAAGGGCAGCCTGAGCACCCCAGCAAATATGCAGGGTGGAATAGACATGTGTTTTGCTCCACTCCATGATCTCACTCAGTTCCTGCCAGTAAGATACCTGTTCAAAGGGCATCATCTCGATAGGAGCGCCTGTAATGATCATACCGTCGTAGCGCCTCTCACGAACCTGATCGAAGGTTTCATAAAATTTAGTCAGGTAATCCATTGAGGTATTGCGAGGTTTGTAGGACGAGGTATACAAAAGATCAACCTCAACCTGCAGCGGTGTATTCGAAAGCAATCGCAGCAGCTGGGTTTCCGTAACTACTTTGGTAGGCATCAGATTCAGAATAATAATCCGCAGCGGGCGTATATCCTGGCTGTAGGCGCGGTCTTCATACATTACGAAGACATTCTCCTGCTCGAGGATATTGGCGGCAGGCAGATTGTCCTGGATTTTTATAGGCATAGTGCTCCTCCTGAGCGTCAGGTCAGCTGATAAACTCGTGCAGAATCGAGGTTGTCGGGACAAAAACCGGCGGTGCCGCAGGTATATGTTCTATTGCAGCCTCCAGACGGCGGGCTTCTGAGAGGGCGAGCGGCAGATTAGCGTACCTGTCTTTATGTTTATTATAGGCTGAGCCCGGCAGGGTTCCCTGCTCGTACCGGCGCAGTGATTCACGTATGGCAGCTCCGGCCAGTGGAGCTACGACCAGAAACTCATACGGCAGAATCGTATTGATCATGACATCCGCTCTGGCAAGATAAGGCGGAAATATTTCCGTTTCCGTGCGATCCATCATTGGCCAGTAATCGATAGTCGACAAGGCGGTGGAACCCCGGTGGGTGACATCCCGGGAAACACGACGCAGAATTCTGATATCACGATAATTCAATAATTGCTGGTCACGATGCAGGGCTCCGTGAGGCATCAGAAATACGCTCAGGTATTGCTCTGCCGGCAACGAGCCGACTACTTCCGGCGCCAGAGCATGCAGCCCCTCAATCAGCAAAACGCCGTCTGCAGGCAGCTTGCAGCGTTTATGGTCTTCGTAATTACGAGAACGGCTCATAAAGTCAAAGGTAGGTATATGTACTTCTTCCTCCCGCATAAAAGCTGAAATGTCTTTTACAATCAAATCAAGGGCCAGTGTACAAATGCTTTCAAAGTCAGGCCGACCTTCAGCGTCATATTCAACCGCAGTACTGGCATAGTAATCATCCAGCGATAAAACCAGAGGGTTGCGGCCAAGTTTTTTCAGCAGATCCTCCAGCCTGTGTGTAGTAGTGGTTTTGCCGGAAGCTGAAGGGCCTGAAATCAGGATAGCCCTGATTTTAGGATCAGCGGCTCTGAGCGCGAACTGTTCCAGCTGATCAGTAAAAACCTTCTCATGAGAAGCGGCTGTCTCCATTAATCTCTTTTCTCCCAGAAAGGATTCAAGTTGATTTATTGTTACGATTGTCATTTCCGGTAATACCGCCACTGGATTCACCTCTTCTCACTGACCGACCGGCACCTTTTCTGTCGGGAAACCAAACCTGACAGGGCTGATCTTAAAGTATTCTGGCTGAATAGTGTTTAATTATACCACGGCGCCTGTTTTGATGAAACACGGCGCTAACCAGGCTATTATTCTGTTATAATCACAATTATTCGAGCTCCGCTTGAAAGATTTATTCCCTGAAGCTTACTAAAGCAATTTTTTCGTGCGCTCGTGAAATTATCTCCTGACGGCAGCCAGTGTTTCTGGTTTTGTCCGTTTCGTTAGAGGAGGCTAAAAAAGTGAAAACGAAAATCTGGGCGCATCGCGGCGCCAGTCTTCAGGCTCCGGAAAACTCACTGTCTGCGTTTGCCCGAGCTATTGAGCTGGGCGCGGACGGCTTTGAGCTTGATGTTCAGTTAAGCAGTGACGGGGTGCCGGTCGTCTTTCATGATTTCGAGCTGAAAAGAATGTGCGGGGTCAATTTCCTGCTCCGCGATCTGTCACTGAGCGAACTGAAAGCACTGGATATCAACCGGAAACACTTTCCAGAGCTGGGGTTTACCAGCATCCCGACTCTGACTGAGGTTTTTGAGCTGATCCAAAATACAAAACTGGAAATCAATATCGAGATTAAAAGCGGTCTGATTATCTACCCGCAAATTGAGGAGAAAGTTCTCGCGCTGGCGGCTGATTACAATTTGAATGAGCGAATCTGGTATTCTTCCTTTAACCATTATTCGCTGGTCCGGCTGAAGCAGCTGCAATCGGATGTCCGTTGCGGCATTCTTTTTGACAATGTTCTTTTTCAGCCCTGGAAATATGCAGCCAGCATTAGAATGCAGGCAATTCATCCTCATCACCTGATGTTGGCGATCCCGGGCTATGTCAAGTCAAGTCAGGCTGCCGGCCTGGCGGTACACTGCTGGACAGCAGATAAGCCTGAAGACCTGAAGCGAGCGTTCAGCCTGGGCGTTGATGCTGTTATTACAAATGATCCTGATACCGCTATCGCGCTTGGACGCGAGTGATAATGAGGTAAAAATGAAACTTGATTACAAAAAAACTTTCTTAATTGGATTTGGCTTTTTAGCCAGTTCACTCGCCTGGAGTCTTTATAATAGTTTTGTGCCGCTTTTGCTTCGCAATTATGTCGGCAGCAGTTTACTGATCGGCATGGTCATGACCATAGACAATATTTTTGGTGTTATTTTCCAGCCTCTTTTCGGTCAGCTCAGCGATCGAACCCGTACCCGCTTCGGCAAGCGCATGCCCTATATAATGGCAGGCATACCTTTATGCGCTATTGCTTTTGCGCTCATCCCCAACATGCAGACTCTTTTCGGCACGATGGCAGTGATCATGACTTTCAACTTCATTATGTCCACCTGGCGTTCACCGGTAATCGCGCTGATGCCCGATCTGACGCCTTCGCCGCTACGCAGCAAAGCCAATGGTATCATCAACATGATGGGCGGCATCGGCGCAATAATTGCGTTTCTGGTCGGAGGCCGCCTGACCACGTGGGGGGGATTTAAAGCCTCGTTCCTGATGGGCAGCATAGTGATGATTGCAGCTCTGGTTGTTCTCCTGCTGTTTGTGCGTGAGCCGGATTCCCGGATTTCCCTTCTTTCTGAGCCAGTGGCTGCCGACAAAAAACCTGCTGTTGTGGCTGCTGATGAAAGCAAAGAGTCGCTGCGTGCTTCCCGCGATGCGAGCAGGCACCTCAGCAAGGCTGAAAAGAAAAGCCTGTTTGCGCTGTTGTTTGCGATCTTTTTCTGGTTTTGCGGTTTCAACGCAATTGAGACTTTTTTCACATCTTTTGCCACAACCAATCTGGGGCTGGAAGCCGGCGCCGCAGCCGGTATGCTGACTTATTTTTCGCTGGCACTTGTAGCCTTTGCTATCCCCGCCGGAATTCTGGCAACGCGCTTTGGACGCCGCAGGATGATCCTGATCGGTCTTGGTGGGATTATCGCCGCCTTTACGCCGGTGCTTTTTGTCAGCAACAAAGCGATGATTCAGGTACTGATGATCGTGGCCGGAGCTTTTTGGGCTCTGGTTAATATCAATTCCCTGCCAATGGTGGTTGAGCTTGCTCATGCCGACAGAATCGGCAGTTTTACAGGCTATTACTATTTCTTTTCGTTCAGTGCCGCTATTGTAAGCCCGACGCTGTTCGGACTGATTCATGATCTGACCAAAGAATATAATAACCTCTTTGTTTATTCAGCCGTTGCTTTTTTACTGGCTTTCATCTGCATGCTGCAGGTGAAGCACGGTGAAGCCAAACAAGTGACGGTTATTAAAGAAGAGAGCGCATAAATATATCAATGACTCAATTGTTGCAGCTCCGGCAATGATAAAGAATTAAGCAATGAAAAAGAATGAAGTCAGGAAAGGCGGTTCGCAAATGTCTATGTTGTTCAGTGGCAATCTGGCTGTCCAGGAGCAGTCCCGGCAACTGTTTCGCTGTATTTATTCAGCCGGCAGCGTCACGCGCCCCCAGATACTTGAACAACTGAATCTGCCCCCGACTTCTTTGAACAGGGCCCTGGATCGTCTGATAGAGTCCGGTCTGATTGAGGTTACCGGCCAGGCTGCATCTACCGGCGGCCGCCCCGCCAGCTTATTTCAAATAAAGCGTAATGCCCGCTTATTATTGGGAGTGTCAATTGATCCCCTGCCAATACCGACAATTCGCGCCATGCTGATGGATCTTGCTCTGATGCCTGTAGCGCAGGACCTGCGGGTTATATCGACAAACACCGTACCGGAGACATCTGCCACAGATGGCGACGCTGTTGCTGATTCTGGTGCCGCTGATAATATAAGCGAAATTCCCAGTCTGAGGCTGAGCGACAAAATTCTGACAGCGGTGGTAGAGCTCGAAAGAGCTGCCCGCCTCGCCATTAAGGTTAATCCTGATTTTGAGAAACAGCCGGAATTGATCGGAATTGGAATTGATGGCAGCGAAAATCTTGA
>CAZOMW010000068.1:0-8625 GCA_964581135.1 uncultured Oscillospiraceae bacterium | reverse complement strand
AGTTAAGCTCTCTAGTGCCGACAATACTTGGCTGGTAACGGCCTGGAAAGATAGGAATCCGCCGGAATTTATCAAAACCATCGGGTTAACGCCCGGTGGTTTTGTTTTTTACGAAACACTTGTCGTATGCTATAATGACGAAGATAATTTAATGTCAATTGATGACAATTTTCCGACAACTGACATCTCGTGTCTCTATTTATTAAAAGGAGTCTGCCATGGCTGCAAAAATTCTGATTGTTGATGATGAAACAAATATTGTCGACATCCTGAAGGTAAACCTGGAACGCGAGGGTTATCAGACAATTGCGGCTTACGACGGTGCTCAGGCGCTGGAGATGGGCATCAGTCAGAAACCGGATCTTATTCTGCTTGATTGTATGCTGCCGCGTATGGATGGCTTTGATGTCTGTCGAAAACTGCGGCAGCAAACCAATGTGCCGATTCTGATGCTGACGGCAAAGAGTGAGGAAATTGACAAGGTCCTTGGACTTGAGCTTGGGGCCGACGATTATATCACTAAACCGTTCAGTGTCCGCGAGGTGCTGGCGCGTATAAAAGCGCAGCTTCGCCGTGTGAGCTTCGCGGATCTGGAAGGCGATCATCCGAAGATAATAAGTTTTGGTGATCTGGAAATTGACCAGGAAGCATATGAAGTGCGTCGTGGCGGTCAAGTGATTGAACTGACTCTCAGAGAGTTTGAGCTGGTTCGTTTTCTGGCGCAGAATGCCGGTCAGGTGTTCTCACGGGAAACTCTGCTGGAAAAAGTGTGGGGCTATGAGTATTTCGGCGATGTTCGCACAGTCGACGTGACTGTACGGCGCACACGTGAAAAGCTTGAACCGGATCAGCAAAACTATCGCTATATACTGACCAAACGCGGCGTCGGCTACTATTTTGATAAATCACAGTCCTGATTGTAGAAAGGGTGTGCCAACGCCTTGGATATAATGTTCAGTCGCGAACCGCGGCCTTTGTTTTTATTTGCGTCCAACCTGCTGGACCAACTTGACACCCTGAATGTCCGTGATTGGGTGATTATTCTGGCAATAACCGCCGCAGCCGCGGTTATTCTTACTTTTCTTTTTAATTTTCTACTGAATCACCGCCGCCGCCGGCGCAAAAATCGCGAAGTCGCCACAATGGTAAATCAGTTTGTCGCTGAACGCGATAAATCTGAACTTATTCTGGCGGATCTCGATATTGGTATTCTGGCCTACGGCAGCGATGGAACGCTGATTAACAGCAACCCTGCGGCCAAAAGAATGTTACCGGAAGCACCGCCTGAAAAGCTGACAAACTTTCTTAACGCCTATGGCCAGGATAACGGCCTGCAGGCGGCGATGCTACTGGGAACGGCCAACGCCACCGGTAAGCTGAACTTTCAGGACCGCATCCTGCGTGTGCGTTGCAAAGAATCGAGATTTGGTGAAGGTCGAAGCCGCGCAGGGACAATTGTCATCATTCAGGACATAACTGATTCTGAGCGCGAGGAAAAACAGCGCAAAGATTTTGTCGCCAACGTTTCTCATGAGCTTAAAACACCCTTAACCACAATTAAAACCTATTCTGAATCGCTGCTCGACTGGGGTCTGGAAGAAAAGACCAGTGATGCTGTGCGCAAGGATGTCTGGCGGATCCATGATGATTCATTGCGGATGGAGCGTCTGGTTGAGGACCTGCTGTTGCTTTCAAGCATAGACAGCCGCGGTATTCGCACGCGCATGGAACAGCTCGATTTCAGCAAACTTATCAGGCAGTGTGTTGAGCGTATGCAGCATCAGGCGCTGGAAAAGCAGATCGAAATGACCTGCTTTACTGTAGCCCGGACTCCGGATGTTTATTGTGACCGTACAGCCATTGAGCGTGTAATGAATAATCTTATCTCTAATGCCATAAAGTACACCGAACGTGGTGGTGAAGTTAAAGTCTACATCGGCTATTTAGTCGATGACGTTTATGTTAAAGTTTCTGATACCGGTTTCGGGATCGAGCGGGAGAACATCCCCCAGATTTTCAACCGCTTTTATCGTGTCGACATGACCGGCTCCCGCATGTACGGCGGCACCGGCCTTGGCCTTTCGATTGCCAAGGAGCTTGTGGAACTGCATGAAGGCCGAATCTCCGTTGCCAGCACTCTCGGCAAGGGTTCGGAATTCACTTTGATGCTTCCGATTGCCAGCAAAGTTTTCAAGGATGCCGGCGAAGCCTGCTTAAGCGGCTGGCCCCGCAATGATGTGCTCCATCAGGCTGCCGCGGCTGAACTGCAGCAGCTTGCTGTCGAGCTAAAACTTGTCAAGGAAAAAATCTCAGAATTACCGGCTGAAAAGTTGCCGGATTTACTAGATAAAGCACTTATTCAGGAGACGGAAAGGGCTGCAGCTGCTGCCTCTGTCCAAATTGAAGCGGATTCAGAAACGAACCGTGATGATCTGAAAGGGGAAATACCTTGGCAAGTTATTTAATTCGGGGCGGTCGCCGCCTCGTTGGTGATGTTACAGTCAGCGGTTCAAAGAATGCCGCTTTAGGAGTGATTGCTGCGGCAATGACACTCGACGGCTCCTGCCGTATTGAGAATATACCGGATGTTCTGGATATACAGGTTTTACTGCAAATCTGCGAATCACTCGGCGCGATAGTTCGCCGGGAGCAGGATGGTTCGTTGTTTATTGATCCAACCACGATTAATACCTGGGAAGTAACGCACGAGAAGGTTCGTGCCATTCGCGGTTCCTACTACCTGCTGGGCGCCATGCTTGCACGATACAGCCACGCCAGTATTTATATGCCCGGCGGCTGCAACTTCGGACCACGGCCTATTGATCAGCATATGAAAGGCTTTGAAGCGTTGGGAGCCGAAGTTGTCATCGAGTACGGCAAAATCCAACTGCACGCAGAAGAGCTCAAAGGTGAGCATATTTTTCTTGACGTTGTAAGTGTCGGGGCAACGATTAACATCATGATCGCGGCTGCGAAAGCAAATGGCGTCACGGTGATTGAAAACGCTGCGCGTGAGCCGCATATAGTTGATGTAGCCAACTTTCTTAACACTATGGGAGCGAATATCAAAGGTGCCGGTACAGATGTAATCCGGATAACCGGCGTACAGAATATTCCCGCCCGGGCCTGTTATTCAATTATTCCTGACCAGATTGAAGCCGGCACCTACATGATCGCCGCCGCTCTGACCCACGGCGATATTACAGTTCACAATCTGATCCCCAAACATATGGAACCGCTCAGTGCCAAGCTGGAAGAAATGGGTGCGGTTGTAGAACCGAACGGCGATAGCCTGCGGGTATACCTGGCACCTGAAAATGACCTTCGGGCAGCAAACTTTAAAACCTTGCCATACCCTGGCTTTCCGACCGACCTGCAGCCCCAGACAACAGTTATGCTCTGCACTGCCAAGGGAAGCAGTAAAATGGCGGAAAATGTCTGGGAGAGCCGCTTCCAGTTTGTTGACGACCTCAAAATGATGGGTGCTGATATAACCGTTGCAGGGCACGTCGCAATTATAGCCGGCGGAACCAAACTGACGGGAGCTACTGTTACGGCCCGCGATCTGCGTGCCGGTGCCGCAATGGTATTGGCCGGGCTGGCGGCTGAAGGTGAGACAAGAGTTCTGGATGTCGCCAAGGTTGAGCGCGGCTACGAGAAGTTGACTGATAAACTGCGCCTTTTGGGGGCGGATATTTCCCGGGAGGACGAATGAGTTCACGAGCCGTCACACTTTTTAGCGGCAGCAGCGGCAACTCGCTGTTTGTTGAGAGTGACGGTACAAGTCTGCTGGTGGACGCGGGCGTCTGCTGCCGGTCACTGGAGAACGCTCTGGCAGCAGTTGATGCCGACCCGGGGCGTTTGTCAGGGATCCTGGTTACGCATGAACACTCTGACCATGTTGCCGGGGTGGGTGTCATGATGCGCCGCTACCGGACGCCACTCTATGTTAATCGAGAAACCTGGCAGGCCATGAGCAGGACCATAGGTAAGGTTGATCCGGCGCTTGTCAATTTCATAACTCCCGGCGAAACGGTTCAGGTCGGCGAAATCGTGTTCAGCAGTTTCAGGACACCTCATGATGCAGTGCAGTCAGTCGGTTTCCGGATCGAAACCGACTGCGGCGCGGTTTCTGTAGTCACAGATGTCGGAGTTATGACAGAGCAGCTCCAGAATGCGGTTGCCGGCAGTTCAATAATGTTTATAGAATCAAACTACGATCCGCTGATGCTGGAACATGGCGCTTACCCGCGCTATCTCAAAAACCGGATCACCAGTGTTAATGGCCATTTATCCAATGATGACTGCGGTAAAGCAATAGCGGATCTGGCCCGACACGGTACACAGAGGTTCGTTTTATCCCATCTGAGTAAAGAAAACAATTACCCGTCTCTGGCTTTTGACACTGTTTCCCGCCGTCTTAAGGAATTAGGCATAGATGCTCGGCGGGATCTGGAAATCCAGGTCGCACGGCGCCAGGCGCCAGGTGATCTGATCTACCTCTAGACTATGCAGCTGACAATTATCTGTCCCGGCCGCGTGCGTGAAAAATGGCTGGCTGATGGCATTGCTGAATACAAGCGCCGAATATCCCGTTATGCTTCGATACGAATCGTCGAGGTAGCGGATTCACCGGATACCTTACCGCCGCAGAGGGTTCTGGCAGAGGAAGCTGAGCTGATTCTCAAGGCCTTGAGCAAGGTTCGCAGTCAGGCAACGATTGTGGCTCTGGCTCTTGACGGCAAAATGCTTGATTCCGTTTCTTTTTCCACACATCTGATTGAATGGTTTGAACAAGGCGGCAGTGATGTCGTTTTTCTTATCGGCGGTTCCTTAGGTCTGCACGATTCAGTTTTGGCGCGGGCCCGGTTCCGGCTGTCATTCTCCTCTATGACTTTCACCCACCAGATGAGCCGCCTTGTGTTGCTGGAACAATGCTACCGCGCCTTCCGGATTCACGCAGGCGAACCATATCACAAGTAATCAACAGCAACGTTGATAAGTCTGGCAGTTTTCCACAGCATACTCACAGGTGAATGATTGTTCTGCTTAGCGGAATTGTAAATTCCTGTCGCTTGAAAAGGCTTAAATATCAACATCACAAGTGACTCAAACGGTAGATTTCCGAATCATGACGGTTTTGCAAACAGCCGTGAAACGTATTATTACATGTTCTTTACAAGGATTTTACGCGTGAAACATAACAATCAGGTTATACACATAGTTATCCACACTATCCACAGCCTGTGAGGAAAAACTTTTCCACGTTTGCAGGCAATCCTTTATGCCAGCGGCTCCAACCGAAACATCTATCTGGTATAATTGAAGGGTATGAACAAGGGAACAGCCGGACCGGGTATTTTGCCTGTCCGGTCGCCTTTGAGCGTGCGTAGACCCGTTTTTGGAGGTATTCTAAATATGAATATATGTGCAGTTGTATTGGCGGCAGGCGAAGGCAAACGTATGAAAACCAACCACGCCAAAGTTGTTCATAAAGCTGCGGGCCGCCCCATGGTTCTTTGGGTTCGGGATGCTTTACTGGCAGCCGGCGCAACTGAACAGGCCTACATTGTCGGCCATCGTCAGGAAGAAGTGCGCGCGGTTCTGGGTGAGCAGGTTGCCTATGTTCTGCAGGAACAACAGCTGGGCACAGGCCATGCCGTAATGCAGGCCTCGCATTTTCTGGAAGGCAGGGACGGCTGCACCTTGGTTGTCTGTGGTGATACACCAGTGATTTCCGGTGCGACTTTGCAGCGGATGGTGGCCGAGTTTATAGAATCCAAGTGCGGTGCTTTTCTGATCACAGCCGATGCGCCGGATCCGACAGGTTACGGGCGTGTTATCCGCGATGCGGATGGCCGTGTTACAAGTATTGTCGAACATCGGGATGCTACGGAAGAACAGCTGGCAGTTAAAGAAGTAAATGCCGGTATGTACTGTTTTCAGACACCGCTGCTACTTTCAGCTTTAGGGAAAATCGGCTCAAAAAACAAACAAAAGGAATACTACCTGACGGATACAATTGAAATTTTAATCAACGACGGTTATTCCGTCGGCGCATTTAAAGCAGATTTTGATGAGATTATCGGCGTCAATGATCGCACACAGCTGGCTGAGGCTACAGCTTTACTCAACCGTCGGATTGTTGAGCGCCATATGCGCAACGGTGTCACTGTTATTGATCCTCGCTGCACATACATAGATGGTCAGGCCGAAATCGGCATGGATACAATTGTTTATCCGCAAAGCTATATCCAGGGCGAAACCCGTATCGGCACCGAATGCATCGTTGGACCCAACACAAATCTGCTTAATGTTAAGGTTGGCAATAACGTGTTGCTGGAGCAGGTGGCAGCAGAAGATTGTGTTATTGAGGACAATGCCAGACTGGGGCCGTTTACACATATCCGTTTCGGAACACATATCGGCCGCGGCTGCCGGATTGGTAATTTTACCGAACTCAAAAATACTACTATTGGCGATAACTCCCGGATGGTGCATCAGGGGTATCTGGGTGACGTTGATGTCGGTAAAAATGTGAATCTGGGAGCTAACTGCAGCGTCGCGAATTATGACGGCCAGGTAAAGGAGCGCACCCGTATCGGCAGCAATGTTTTTGTGGGCACTAATTCAACCCTGATAGCTCCCGTTGAGATTAAGGATAATTCGTATATTGCGGCCGGCTCAACCATTACAGATACAGTCCCGGAATATGCTCTCAGTATTGCCAGAGCCAGGCAGATCAACAAAGAAAACTGGGTGATTCTGCGGAATCGATTGAGGGAGATTCGCGAAATCAAGAAGAACCCCTGATGGCAGCTATCTAAATTTCGTAAAAACCACCTTGAAAGAATATTTGAAGAGCGAATGGATGGCTAAAATCAATCACTTGAGAATTGCTGCTTAAGGCAATGAATGGATAGAATGGAAAAATCAATATTTCTTGTAGTCGGTCTTGGTAATCCAGGCCGTGAATATGCCCGCTCTTATCACAATATGGGCTATATGGCACTCGACCGGTTGTCACAGCGACTGCAGATACCAATAGACAGGGCACGGTTTCACGGAATTTACGGCCTGGGTAAGGTTGCCGGGCGTCCGGTTATGTTGTTAAAGCCAGTGACCTATATGAACCTGTCAGGTGACAGCATCATTGAAGCTGCCCGTTTCTATAAGATCCCACCCGAACAGATTCTGGTACTCTACGATGATATTGATATCCCAGTCGGAAAAATCCGGATTCGAGAATCCGGTGGTCCCGGCACTCATAACGGCATGCGTTCAGTAGTCAAAAGACTCGCGAGTGATCGCTTTCCTCGCATCCGCATCGGTATCGGTCCGCTGCCGGAGCATTTTGATATTGTCAGTTATGTTCTGCGGCCCCTGTCGGATACACATGTGCCTGAACTGAGCGAAGCGATTGAACAAACCGCGGCTGCGGCTGAGGTTTGCATTCGTGAGGATGTTATGAAAGCTATGAACCGGTTTAACCAGCGTTGACAGCCGGCAACAGGAGAAATAAATGACTGAAGAAGAACGCCGGCAGCTGCTGTCTGCAGCTAATCAGGATCCCGCCTTTGAGCGTCTGCTGCGACACGCTTCCGGCAAGGAAAACCGGCCTGTAAATATCACAGGGCCAGGTGATGCCCAAAAAAGCTATTTGCTGGCCGCGCTGGCTGAACAATCCGGGCGACGGCCTGTTTTTGTTGTACCGGACGAGTTGCGTTCCCGCAGTTGTCTGGCTGATCTGACAGCGTTGCTTGACTCGCCGATACTGTTATTCCGACCACGTGAGCTGAACTTTACCGATGCCATAGCGGCCAGTCGCGACCTTGAACTGCAGCGCCTTGCGGTTCTTTCAGCTTTGCTGACTGATAATTTCGGGGCAATTATTGTTACCGCGTCGGCGCTGCTGCAGCGATTGCCGCCTCGGCAGCGCTTTACGGAACACCAGCGACGTCTAAGCAGCGGCGGTCGGTTTGATCCTGAAGAACTGTGCACACAGCTGCTGCTGTTGGGTTATGAACGCATGCGTCTTGTAGAAGCACCCGGCCAGTTCGCCAAGCGCGGCGACATTATTGACGTTGTGCCGCCGGCAGCCGACAGCATCAGCAAAACCGGCATCCGGATTTCTTTTTTTGATGTTGAGATTGATTCGATAAAAGAATTCGACTTGGAAACCCAACGCTCGCAAGTGATGCTGAGTGAAGTTGTAATTCCTCCGGCCCGGGAAATCCTGATTGACCCGGAAGAACGCGATTTGCTGGCAGACCGGGTATTGAAGGCCGGCCAGGCTGCAGCACGTGAAATTATGGTCAATGGCGAGAACCCTGAAACTGCTGAAAAAATCCGAGTGATGACTCGTCGTGATTCGGATCGTATTGCCAACGACGTCAGCGTGGCCGGCATCGACCGGTATCTGGATCTCGTAGAGCCTGACGCGGAATCTCTGCTTTCATATCTTGACCCGAAGCGCCATCTGCTTGTAATCGAGGAACCGATGCGTTTTCGTAATCGTCTGGATGCCGCTGCGGCTGAGTATGATGAGCGCCTTCGCACCATGCTGCTGCATGGAAATGCTTTACCGCTCTCGGCTGGCGCTCAGCTGCGTACCGATGATATAGG
>CAZOMW010000067.1:913-8704 GCA_964581135.1 uncultured Oscillospiraceae bacterium | reverse complement strand
CGCGCTCGCGCTCAATATCCATGTTGTCGAGCACCTGGCTTTGCATCTGGCGCGCGGTCAGAACACCGGTATGTTCGATCAGGCGGTCAGCCAGCGTTGATTTACCGTGGTCAATATGGGCTACGATGCAAAAGTTGCGAATATACTGTCGTCTGTCAGATGGCATACAGTAGGTTTGTCCTCCAAAATATTAGGGTGTTCGTAATTAATTATCAGGGAATGCCGAATTTGTTCAACGGGCTGATGCGCAGCAGCACCTCTCCGATAATCAGATCTTTATGTACCGGTCCGAAGAAGCGGCTGTCTGTGCTGTTGCAGCGGTTATCGCCCATTACGTAGAATTCGTCTTCCTTCAGAGTCACCGTTGAGAACTGATCGTTGTGTGGATCAGTATCAACTTCACAGCTGACGTAGGGCTCTTCGAGCAACTCACCGTTGCGGTAAACCGCGTGATCGCGGATTTCAATCGTATCGCCGGGTTCGCCGATAACGCGTTTTACAATGTGGACATCGCCGGGGTGATACGGTAAACCTGCTGTTGTAATCGTGACAATATCGCCGGCCTTAATACCGTTGAACCATTTCGAGACTTTTTCCACAATCAGTTGGTCCTGATCGTGAAGTGTGTTGTCCATGGAATGACCGATTACAGAATTGCGCTGAATCACAAACGTAACTATCAACAGACCAAGCAGTATCGCAAATAGAATATACTTGGCCCAATCCAGGATTTCCATAAGTAAATCAAGCTGGCGACTGCGCTGACGCGGCTCGCCGGTTTGGATAATGTCTGGATTTTGGTTGCGTTTCATATAAATCAGTTAGTTCCGTTAATGTCAGGCGTCTGTGTCTGGTTGCTTGTCAGCAGCTTCGGCGCTTTTGTTTTGGTCCGCTGCCTGCAGCGCTTTTGCTCCATCGGAAAGCTCAAGGCCGATTTCAACCAGCTGCTGCTGGTCGATGTAATCCGGCGCTCCTGTCAACAGGCAGGATGAATTCTGTACCTTCGGGAAAGCGATTACGTCACGAATACTGTCAAGTCCGCCCAGCAGCATAACAATACGATCGAGGCCGTAGGCAATGCCTCCATGTGGAGGTACACCGTAGGTAAAGGCTTCCAATAAGAACCCGAAACGGCTCCAGGCCTGCTCCTGTGTGAAGCCAAGCAGTGAGAACATCTTTTGTTGCAACGCCTGATCATGGATTCGGATACTGCCGCCACCCAACTCGGTGCCATTTAAGACAATGTCATAAGCTTTGGCGCGGGCCGCCGCCGGGTCTGTTTCGAGCAGTGCGATATCTTCGTCCATCGGGCTGGTGAATGGGTGGTGCATGGCAACGTAACGCTGTGCTTCTTCATCAAATTCGAGTAAC
Source organism: uncultured Oscillospiraceae bacterium (assembly GCA_964581135.1). GTDB lineage: Bacteria > Bacillota > Clostridia > Saccharofermentanales > UBA5734 > JAXGXQ01. The sequence goes on along the minus strand of CAZOMW010000067.1, from coordinate 7,333 downwards.
GGGAATTCAGTTACCCACAACAGGTTGAAGCTGTTTTCCGGGATCAGCTTCATACGGCGCGCTACCTCTAAGCGTAAGGCACCGAGGGCGTTGAGAGCGACATCATTTTGATCGGCTATAAACAGCAACAGGTCGCCGCCGTGAGCTTCACCTGATCCGGCCAGATGCCCAAGCATGGTATGATCAACAAATTTACTGATCGAGCCGCGCGGGTGATCCTCAACTGTCAGCCAGGCCAGGCCTTTGGCTCTATATGTTTTGACATACTCACCCAGGCTGTCGATTTCTTTGCGGGACATAGACGCGCCGCCGGGTACACATATCATTCGCACACTGCCACCGGCTTCGATCGTGTTGGTGAATACAGAAAAACCGCTTTGGGCGACAATAAGTGACACATCTTTAAGTTCCATGCCAAAACGGGTATCCGGTTTGTCGGAACCGAAGCGGTCCATGGCTACGGCATAGGTCAACCGGGGCAAGGGCAGTTGGATATCGATTCCTTTTACCTTCCGGAACAGCTCCTGCAGGAAGCCTTCGTTGACCTCGATGACATCTTCAATGTCAACAAAAGCCATTTCAACGTCAATCTGGGTAAACTCAGGCTGGCGGTCAGCGCGCAGGTCCTCATCTCTGAAGCAGCGGGCTATCTGCATATAGCGGTCAAAACCCGACACCATCAGCAGCTGCTTGAACAGCTGCGGTGACTGCGGCAAGGCAAAAAACTTACCGTTAAAAATCCGGCTGGGTACCAGATAGTCGCGGGCACCTTCGGGAGTGCTTTTTGTCAGCATCGGAGTTTCAATATCAAGGAAGCCGTATCGGTCAAAATACTCGCGCGTCACTTTGGTAATCTGATGCCGCAGCATAAAATTACGTTGCATATCCGGGCGGCGCAAATCGAGATAACGATACTTAAGGCGCAGTGATTCATTAGCGCTGACGTTCTCTTCGATGTAAAAGGGCGGGGTTTGGGCTTCAGCCAGTACTCGCAGTTCCGTGACATGCAGCTCCAGTTCGCCTGTCGGCATGTTAGGATTGGGTGAAGCGCGTCGCTGTAAAGTACCGCGGGCTGCGACAACAAATTCACTGCGTACTTTAGCCGCAGCTGCCTGAGCGGCTGCCGGGGATTCCTCATCAATCAGCAACTGCATTTCGCCGCTGCGGTCACGCAGAGTAATAAAAATTAAGCCGCCCAGATCGCGCTGTTTATGACACCAGCCCATCAAAGTTATTTCACGCCCGATGTCTTCAGTGCTTACTTCGGCGCAGCGCGCGGTTCTTTTCATTCCGTAAATGGATTCTGCCATTGTCGGCCTCCAGTGTTATTTTTTACAGTAATTTTTACAGTTATTTTTTACAGTAATTTTTTACAGTTATTTTTTCAGTAATTCGGCAAGAGCATCTAAATCGTTGAGATTTACTTCTGTTTCACTGCCGTCACTAAGGTTGCGCAGTTTGGCATTGCCGGTTTCAACCTCGGTGTCTCCGATTACGATTACCGCCGCTGCTGTTTTAGCAGCATACTTCAGCTGAGCCTTGAGACTGCGGCCGATCAGGTCCGTCGCCACGCCGATTCCGCGCTCACGCAGACGGGCACAGAGCAAGGCAGCTGCGTCACGGGTAGTTGGTAATGGTGCCAGATACAAAGGCAGCAGCGGGGCCTGAGGCAGATCCAGTTCCTGTGCTTCCAGCTCCATCAGCAGACGCTCCACACCCAGGGCGAAGCCGATACCGGGTGTCGGCTGACCGCCGATCGATTCTACCAGACCATCATAGCGGCCACCGCCGCAAATTGTACCCTGAGTGCCGACATGCTCGGAAACAAACTCAAATACCGTGCGGGTGTAGTAATCCAGCCCGCGTACAATACCGCGATCAATAACCGGCTCGATACCCAGCAGCTTTAAATGATGCTGCAGACCGGCGAAGTGTTCTGCGCAATCAGAGCAGAGGTTATCAAGCAGGGCCGGCGCGTTTCTGGTAACGGCCTGGCAGCGTTCAACCTTGCAGTCGATTACCCGTAAAGGGTTTTTCTCAAAACGGACGTTGCAGGTTTCGCAAAGCGTATCCAGATGCGGGCGCAGATAATCGCGCAGCAGCTCATTATAGGAAGCACGGCAAACCGGACAGCCAATACTGTTGATGTGCAAACTGGTTTGCTTCAGCCCGAGCCGGGAAAAATACTGCTGCAGCATGTGAATCAGCTCGGCATCAACCGCAGGTCCTTCTGCACCAAAAGCTTCGGCGCCAAACTGGTGAAATTCACGATAACGGCCTTTTTGGACGTTCTCGTAACGGAAAGCCGTAATATCATAAAAAAGGCGAACCGGTGACGGCAGCGAAGCCATTCCGTTTTCGATATAGGCGCGGACAACGCCGGCTGTGCCTTCAGGGCGCAGGGTCAGACTGCGTCCGCCTTTGTCCTCGAATGTATACATTTCCTTGGTCACAACATCGGTGGTGTCGCCAACGCCGCGTTCGAATAATTCGGTATATTCAAAGGTCGGAACCCGGATTTCCTGATAACCATAATTGGCACAGGTTTCGGCGAAAACACGCTCAACCCATTGCCAGCGGCTGATTTCAGCCGGCACTATGTCTCTGGTCCCTTTCGGGGCACTGATCTTCATTGGTTTCTCCTCAAATCATATTGCGATATCGGTATATTATAGCGTATTTCGGCTGTCATCTAAAGGGTACAGGTAAATCTGCGCATCAGTGAGCGTAGAGAAAATACTGAAACAGCAAATCAAGATTAGTTGCAGTTTCTGAGCAAAATTAATCTTTACAGCACAAAAAAGCTCCGACGGTGTGCGCCGGAGCCAGTTGGCAGATTCAGTCTTTCTGGAAAAGAGTGGTTGAAAGGTAGCGCTCCCCCGTATCGGGCAGGATTACCACAATGCGTTTACCGGCCATCTCTGGCCGCCTGGCGATTTCAATTGCGGCGTGAAGCGCAGCGCCGGAAGAGATCCCAACCAGCAGCCCTTCTGTCTGGGCAACCAGTCTGGAAGCAGCAAAAGCTTCTTCATTTTCGACTTTGAAAATTTCATCGACAATAGCCATATTCATAACTTTGGGGATAAAGCCGGCTCCGATTCCCTGAATTTTATGAGGTCCGGATTTACCGCCGGAGAGAACCGGCGAATCCGAGGGTTCAACTGCAACGATGCGGGCTGACGGAACCTTTTCTTTCAGAACTTCACCAACACCGGTGAGTGTGCCGCCTGTACCGATCCCGGCAATGAAAACATCCAGCTCGCCATCGGTGTCGTTCAGGATTTCCACAGCTGTAGTATTGCGATGAACCTCAACATTAGCTTGGTTTTCAAATTGTTTAACCATCAGCGAACCGGGATTCTTTGTGACAATTTCTTCTGCCGCTGCGATTGCGCCCGTCATCCCCTGAGGGCCCGGTGTCAATACCAGTTCAGCGCCAAGCGCCTGCAGCAGGTTGCGTCTTTCCATGCTCATTGTTTCCGGCATGGTGAGAATTAAGCGATAACCGCGCGCAGCGCAGACAAAGGCCAGAGCTATACCCGTATTGCCGCTGGTAGATTCAACTACTATGCCGCCAGGCTTCAGCAGACCGCGTTGCTCGGCATCCAGAACCATGGCATAGCCAATCCGGTCTTTAACTGAAGACAGCGGGTTAAATGCTTCAAGTTTTGCGACAATCTGAGCCTTAAGGCTAAGTTTGTCTTCGAGGTTACTCAGTTCGAGTAAAGGGGTATTACCTATAAGATCAGTCAGGGTTTTTGCAATTTTAGCCATAATTGATGTCCTTTCAGACCGGGTAAAACGGTCAAGCCATATGTTAAGTCATTATCCATTAAATTGGTATGATTTATTATTTTCTATTTTAGAGCCTGATTGTGGCCTTGTCAAGCTTTTTTACATTGCAATTTATTTAATACCTATTTTTTTACTCGGATATTATTCAGTTCACGCAAGCGAGCAAAGGCATCCATTATCACCTGCGGCATTTGAAAGTTTTCGTAATCATTCAAGTAGAGGCGGTTAAGTTCAGACAGAGGCTGCAACCAGGGATTGCCGGATAAGTTACAAGCGACGGCGAAATTTTCTCTGGACATACAAAAAACAGCCGCAATCGTAAATATCGGCCAGGCTTCTTTTAGATGCAATCTGATTTCGATTTGGAGGTGTTTTGCCTGAGATGCAAGCACACGCGAATCATCACGCTCAGGTGGGGCAAGATCAAGCAGCAGGCTCAGCCAGGCCGCTTCAGTCGCATAAAGATATCCCGCGACTTCGCCGCTGGCATTAAGAACAAGAATAGCATTGGGATCATGAGGATTATCCGGTTCGCGCCGCAACCGTACTGGCTCCCCGGGCCGCAAAAGCCCGGCGACCTGTCGGTATGGTTGGCGTTGAGTCCAGGCAACGCCTGCCGGCAGTATAAAATCAACTGGACCAACAGGCAGTTGCAGCTCAGCCACGCAGAATCGGATGGCGTGCGGCCCGCAGCTCGTCAGGCCGGGATACCGGCGTGTTATGTGGAGCTTCGTGCAGCAGCTCCGGCGTTTCCTCCGCTTCTTTGGCGATCGCAATCATTGCGTCGGCGAAAGCGTCCAGAGTCTCACGTGTTTCGGTTTCGGTCGGTTCTACCATCATTGCCTCCTTGACAGTCAAGGGGAAATAGACTGTCGGCGGATAAAAACCGTAATCGATGATGCGCTTGGCAATATCCAGAGTGGAACTGCCCAGCGCTTTCTGGCGGCTGCCGCTGATAATGAATTCATGCAGCACCGGTTCATCAAACGGGACATCATAATATGGACGGAGGCGGTGAAGCAGGTAGTTGGCATGGGTTACAGCCGCTTCAGATACTCGTTTGAGCCCTGCGGAACCGTGAGCGCGGATGTAGGTATAGGCACGTACCAGCATTCCGAAGTTGCCATAGAACGAACGCACACGCCCGATTGAAAGCGGTCCGGCTGATTCCAATACATATTTGTCGTTGTTCTTTCTGACAACAGGACCGGGCAGGAACGGCACCAAATCTTTACAGACTCCTACTGGGCCGGCGCCGGGTCCGCCGCCGCCGTGTGGTGTGCTGAAAGTCTTGTGAAGATTGAGATGCACAACATCGAATCCCATATCACCGGGGCGGGTTTGCATCAGAATGGCATTGGCATTGGCGCCGTCAAAATAGAGCAGACCGCCGGCATCATGAACCAGGCTGGCGATTTCGGCGATTTCACTTTCGAACAGGCCGAGGGTATTCGGATTTGTCAGCATCAGGCCGGCGGTGTCGGGTCCTACTGCTGCTCTGAGGGCTTCAATATCAACAGTTCCACGCTCGTTGGTGTGGATTTCACGCACGGCGTAGCCAACCATCATGGCTGAAGCCGGGTTCGTACCGTGAGCGGAATCAGGAATTATCATAACCTTGCGGGCGGTATCACCTCGCGATTCGTGATAAGCGCGAATCATCAGCAAACCGGTAAGTTCGCCGTGGGCACCCGCTGCCGGCTGCAGTGTAAAGCGCGCGGTGCCACAGATCTGGCAAAGCATTTCCTCAAGTTCATACATCAGCTGCAGGCAGCCCTGGGCGGTATCCGGTTCCTGCAGGGGATGAACACCGGCAAAGCCCGGTAGAGCTGCCATGTCCTCATTAACCTTAGGATTGTATTTCATGGTACAGGAGCCGAGCGGGTACATGCCGTTATCAACCCCGTAGTTCTTCAGGGAAAGATTTGTGTAGTGACGTACGACTTCATTTTCAGCCACTTCCGGCAGATCCGGCGCTGATTCGCGCAGCTGCGCGGCAGTAAAAATTGAACTCAGCGGTTTGGCACTGCTGTCAGAGTCTGTCAGATAGTCTCGGCTGTGCCCGGTTTGCGAGCGTTCAAAAATCAAACGGGCTGCTTCATCTTTATTGCTGAACATTATTTGTCACCTCCGCTCGCAATGTAGGCAGCGATCAAATCTGCCAGCTGCTCAATTTCAGTCCGGGTTCGCTTTTCAGTGACCGCAAACAGACAAACACCTTTAAGCTCCGGGTTGTCCCGGCTAAGATCGAAGCCGCCGGTTACGCCTCGCGCGTCCAGCCAGTGGTTCAGACGCGTCACATCCTGATCAGGCAGGTTCAGACGAATTGCGAATTCGCGGAAAAAAGGACCCGAATAAAGCATTGAGCCAAGGTTTCTTTCAGTCAGCAGCTCACTGAGCAGGCAGGCATTCTGAGCCGACAAGGCGGCAGCTGTGACTATTCCCTTCTTACCCATCAGGCTCAGGTGAATTGTCGCTGTAGTTGCGCAAAGCGCCTGATTCGTGCAGATATTGGATGTCGCTTTTTCGCGGCGGATATGCTGTTCGCGGGCCTGCATCGTCAGAACGAAAGTGCGGCGGCCATCACGGTCTACCGTTTCACCGACAATGCGGCCGGGCATCCGT
>CAZOMW010000067.1:0-903 GCA_964581135.1 uncultured Oscillospiraceae bacterium | reverse complement strand
CGTCGCAGCAGCTTTTCGGTGGTTGCCAGATAGCCGGCATAAGGACCGCCGAAAGACAGTGGCATGCCGAAGGGCTGGGTTTCGCCGACAGCGATATCAACTGAACACAATCCCGGTGGTTTCAGGATCGCCATTGCCAGCGGATCGCAGGCGGCAACCATCAGGGCGTCATCCGCATGAGCGCGTTCTGCCAGTGCCTCTAAATCCTCGACAATACCATAATAATTGGGGCTGGCGACCAGAATCGCGGCCGCTTCATCCAAATCGGTTGAAACGTCGATGACTGTTGTACCGTCGGCGGCTATGGGCAGGTTGCGAACCTCAAAGCCCTGGGCCTCAACATAAGTACGGATAGTCAGCTGGTATTGAGGCGGCACCGCATCAGACATATAGATAAGTGGATTTCCGGTTGCCCGTACGGCCATGAGGGCTGCCTCCGCGGCGGCAGAAGCACCGTCGTACATAGAGGAGTTCGCGATATCCAGGCCTGTAAGCCGCGTGATATATGATTGAAATTCAAAAATAGCCTGCAGCGTACCCTGGCTCAGTTCCGGTTGATACGGGGTATAGGAAGTGTAGAATTCCTGCCGGCCGCTTAAATGATGAACAGCCGCAGGTATATAGTGATCATAAGCACCACAGCCCAGAAAGCAGGGGCGCTCGGCAGCGATTGTGTTCCGGGCTGCCAGTGATTTCAATTCTTTTACCAGATCCTGTTCCGGCAGGGCAGGCGGCAGGTCAGGCAGTTCAGTCAACCGCAGCTCCTGCGGAATAACAGCGAACATTTCTTCTACAGTAGCAATCCCGGCCGCCTGGCGCATTTCTGCCAGTTCAGCATCTGTTGAGGGGATATATACATTCATTGCGCTCTCCTTGGTTGTTATCAGGTCAAGGCTTCAATCA
>CAZOMW010000066.1:0-9247 GCA_964581135.1 uncultured Oscillospiraceae bacterium | reverse complement strand
CCAGCTCTGGGCAGCCGGTTTGCTGCGCTTCGCAACCGCAGCGACCTGGGTTTTACTGATTTCTGTGAAGCATTGGATCAGAAAAAGAAAAAAGGTTCACGCCTGCTCGAAGCAGCCGCCGAAGAGCTGGCGCTGACAGCCATCGGGATAGCCTGTCTTTCAGGCCTCAGCAATGTAGCAGTGAGCGGCGAATTATTCGAATCTGTTCCGGCTCTGTTTAAGCAGGCAAAGGCCAGGATCGCTGCCAGCCAAGAGGATTTCGGCATCACTGTCAGGTTGGAAAGACAGCCGTTTGGCAGAGATCTGCGCGCTGCCGGCATGGCTGCGTTGGTACTGGCGCGAGAGCTCGCAATCAATTAAAGGGCCGTAAAATGGCCGTCAGCAAAAACAAATCGGTCACCGCTCTGACGCAAGGGCGCAACCGGTATTCCCAGATCAGCTACCTTTTCCGCAAAATCAACATAGAATGACTCGTATCCGAAAGCATGCATCGGGATAATTCCTGCCGGCAGCAGTTTTGTAATGGCTAAACGGCAGCCGTCGATCAAGGCATCTTCCTGCCAGCCATCACTTGTTCCTACCGGCATAAAGGCCAGATCCGGTCGGATCCCGGCTTGCGAGAGCTTAGTCATGCTTGTCCGGAAAGGCTTTTGAAATTCAGGCAGATCATCCCAAATTGCATGGTCACCGCCGTAATAAATATTGATTTCAGGGAATTCCATTAAGGCAGCTATACCTTTATCGGTCGCCTGCACAGCAAATATTCGACAATCATCAACCATACAATCATCGCCCGGATTAATCCGCACAGTCCTTTGATCGGTCCGCCCGAAATCGCCGGTAATAAAACGGACATTGTCATGTGCATCATACATTCGGTGCAAGCCGGCATCGTAATGATCGGCATGATTGTGGGAAGAAAGTACAAAAACCGGTTTGGAACCGTTTAGTAAGGTTGTCCAGTCAGGTTCCAGGGCCGGCGGCCTTGGCGGTACCTTGCCCACATCAAAGATCAGAATTCTCTGACTGGTTTCACAGATAAATGCGCTATGAGAAATATAATCAAGAGTTACTCGTTCCGTGGCGGTCATGGCAGCCTCCTTTTCGGCGGCATCTCAATCAATAACATAATCCCAGGCGCCCGCCGGATTGCGATACGTATGCACTCTGATGCCGTAGACATAAGCTATATGTCCCTCATGCAATACTTCCTCAGGATCACCGTCTGCTACAATTGTACCTTCATGCATCAGGCAAAGTCGAGTGCAGTATCTTGCCGCCGCCCGCAAGTCATGCAGAACGGCAATGACCAGATGCCCCTGCTCTGCCAGTTTCTGACAGGTTTCAAATACATCCAGGCTGTAGCGGATATCAAGGCTGGAGGTCGGTTCATCCAGCAGCAGGACCGGTGTGTCCTGTGCTAAAGCCCGGGCCAGCATGACCCGCTGACGCTCACCACCGGAAAGGGTACTGATTGACCTTGCCGCCAGATGCTCGCACTCCACTTCCGCCAGTGCCTTCATGGCAATCTGCCGGTCGGCCGCGGAATAGCCTTGCAATGGTGAGGAATGCGGATGCCGGCCGAACATTACCACTTCCAACACCGAAAATTCAAACGGGACAATAGTATCCTGATGCATAAAAGTTATCTGGCGGGCAATCTCCCGTGGGTGTAAACGGGTCAGCGATGTACCGTTCAGCCGCACTTCTCCTGTTGAAGGCGGCAGCAAACCGCCGAGAAGCCGCAGCAACGTGGTCTTGCCGGCACCATTAGGACCACAGACGCCGTAAAATTCGCCTCCTTGCCAGCCTTTGCTGATGGAATGAACAATATTGACTGCCGCTTGGCCGGCGCTGCCTTCTACTTTGTAACCAAGATCATCACAAGCGAACAGCTTTGCTGAATTCTCCGTCATGTCAGCCTCCCACCGCGTCTGGCGGATTTAAACAGCAGGAAGAGAAAATACGGCGCTCCAATAAGAGCCGTGACAACACCGGCCGATAATTCTGCGCCGGTTGGCCGGGAAAGAACCCTGGTGATCAGATCGCAAAAAATCAAAAAAATACTGCCGCCGATCGAACTGGCGACAACCAGCGGTCTGTGCGCCGGACCAACGATTAAGCGCATGATATGCGGCACAATCAGGCCGACAAAGCCTATCGGCCCTGTAACAGATACAATTGCCGCCGTAGACAAAGAGGCCAGGATTATCATCAGCAGGCGGGTGCGACCAGGCGCCACACCCAACGCTCTTGCTTCCTCGTCTCCCAAAAGCATAATGTCAAGATCGCGCGCCCGGTAAAAAACAATAAGCAGAACCAGCACTGCTACCGGGGCAATTGCCGTTACATGCTCCCAACGCCGGTTAGACAGGCCGCCCATCGTCCAGAAGATATAACTGGCCACCTGATACTCGTTGCCCATTGTCAGGACAAGTGAGGAAAGAGCGCTGAATAAAGCACTGACAGCCATACCGCTCATTATCAGGGTTACCGTCTGACCGGAGCCTTTAGTCAGCAGCGACAGTGCCAGAATAATGCCAACGGCCAGTAAGGCGCCGACAAAAGCGTAGGCAGGCAGTGCAAAAAAACTGCCGACTCCTGTTACAAGCGCAACCAGAGCGCCCAGACTGGCGCCGGCAGATACGCCCAGAATTCCAGGTTCCGCGAGTGGGTTGCGAAATAAGCCCTGCATTATTGTGCCGGCAACGGCCAGACCGCCGCCAGCAAACAGAGCTGCAAGGATGCGGGGTAAACGGATTTGCATAATAACCGTATAAGCGGTCGGCGGATACTCAATACCTGTAGAAACACCAATCGCATCCAGCAGAACGGCTACAATTGTTGAGGGGGCCATACGAGTTGCGCTGATCGAGACTGCCAGGATCACAGTTATAACTAATAAAGGCAGGCCAACGGCCAGAATTCTGGCCACAGAAATGCGCCGCAGCTGCGGCGCGGGGTCGCGTTGGTTTTGACCTGCGCGACTAAACGCTCCGAACAATCGGCGCTTTCTGCCAGCCCGGCTGGCTTCGCCGGAGTCTGGTCTGTAATTCTTTTTGTCGTCATTAGAAGGGCGCACTTGACCGCCTTTCAATTAAACAATTGCGGGTAGGCTGCTTTCGCCAGTTCTTCTACAGCTTTTGCCATGTAATGAGCTGTTGAAGCGCGGTAAGTTTCAGTTATAGTAATTACCTTCTTATTACGGACTGCCGGCAGGGTTGCCAGCAAGGGGTCCTTAAGCACTGCATTGACAAGTGAAGAAGAAGTGTCTTTCACAGGCTCACCCTGATCATTATAAAGAATTTCAGGCACCACCAGCATTTCCGGCTGCCACTCACCGACAACCTTTTCTTTACTGATCGCCGAGTAGTTGGGGGCGTCACAAACATTAACCAGCCCGGCGGCCTCAGCGATTGCATCAAAGGTAGATCCTTTGCCGTAGGCAGCCAACATGCCAGCGTTTGTACCGCTCTGGTCATAATATGCTTCGTAATACAGGGTTGTCACTTTTTCCGCAGGTGCAATTGAATCGGTTTTGGCCTTAACCTCGCTCAGGATTTTTTCCATATCACTGACAAGCTTTTCGCCGGCATCGGCAGAACCTGTCGCCTTAGCCAGGGTTCTGATTGCTTCAGATATCATAGTAAAATTTGTTGGTGATTCCATGTTGAGAACAGCAGCTCCGGCACCGGTCAGTGTTTTTGTCAGAGATCCGTCCGGATCGGAGAAAGAGTCGATAATTACCAGGTCAGGCACAAGCGCGACTATTTCCTCAGCCCGCTGGGTGGAAACACGTGCTTTTACAGCTTTTGCTTTCTCAGAGGTTACTGTAACAGCTGGTTTATCATTCCACATTGACAAGCCTTTTATACGGCTGACATCAATCAGCTCGAACAGGATCTCCGCTGCCCAGACATTAGTTATAACAATTGACTGCGGCTGCGTTTTAATTGTTACATCCTCACCGAGTCCGTTTTTGACTGTTACCGGAAAATCATTGCCCGCGGCTGTTGCCGATGTACTTTGCTGCGTCGTGCCGCTTGATTCGCCAGTGCCACCGATTGTGGCCGCTGTTGTACCTGCAGTTGTGGTTGTGCCTGCAGTTGTGGCTGCGGTGGTAGCAGCCGCGGTACCGCAGGAGGTCAAGAGCATTATAACGCCGATAATCAGCGCCATTAAGCGCAAGTGTTTAGGGTTTTTCATGTACAATTCTCCTCAATCCGTCAGTTCATCAATAAGCTGATCACTAAAAGTTTAGCGCCGGATCTTAACCTCTTTCAATGGCGCTATTCATCATCTTTTGTAATATTTTGTGATTTGGTAATTTTTTGCACAGACTGACGCATATTTGGTAATTTTTTGCCCATGCGACTCAGCTTAAAATATGAGTAATAACGAGAAAGGCCTCTCGGGCACCACTCCGAAAGGCCGTCCTCATAATTTGGAGGAGAAAGTATGAAAGAAGGAGGTTCAAGCAGACCCTGTCTTGCTTGTTCTTAGGTTAGCAGGATAATTTGTCTACATTAATACGTGTTTATGGAAGAATTGTTAACATTTTCAGCACTCGAGTTGTTTTTTGATATTAACTGCTTTTTTCCGGCAACAGGTAGCCGCGCAGGAAATCCATGATCTCGGTCAAAGATTGCCTTGCCTCCGGCACAAGCTCGTTAGCCAGTGAAAAGACATGGAACAAACCGGGCCAGACTTTCAGGGTCGCATCAACGCCCGCGGCTTTCGCCTTAGCCACAGCCCGGGTGGCATCGTCCAGGAGCAATTCTTCACTGCCTACATGAACCAGCATGGGCGGCAGCGATTCAAAATTGCCGAACAAGGGTGAGATATAGGGGTTGTCCGGCCGGTTTTCGCCAGCATAGAACTGAGCATATTCATTTATTTCTTCTGGTATCAGCATTACATCTTCCTCAACCTTTGCCTGGAAGGAGTGGCTGTCGCCGGTAAGGTCTGTCCAGGGTGAAATTAATGCCAGACAGGCAGGCAGCGGCTTTTTGGTATCTCGATAGAGCATTGCTGCTGAAATGGCCAGTCCGCCTCCGGCTGAGTCGCCGACCAAACCGATTCGTGCCGGATCCCAGCCATCAGCCAATAAAGCACTATAAACCGCCAGTGCATCCGCGAGCGCGGCCGGGAACGGGTGCTCCGGTGCCAGGCGATAATTGACCGACAAAAGCTGTAAAGGCATTTCAACGGCCAGAGCAGTGGATAAAACCCTGGCGCTGAGGAGTGAACCTGTCACATAGCCGCCGCCATGAAAATAAATAATTACAGCCTGGCCGTCTGCAGGCACAGTTACAGAATCGGCCTCTGCTATCTCGTTTTTTGAGCGTCGATAGACCCATTCACATTCAACCCCGCCGATGATCGCCGGAATAATCTCAAGGTCAGGATGTCGCTTCTGGCGCAGACGCCCGGCGAGGTCAGGCCAGGCCCGGCGTTCTTTAATATCAAAATTCTGATTACGAAGGCGGGAAATTCCACGCAGCAGACGTTTGGCAAGTTTGGCTTGCAACGAGATATCAGGCATAAAGCGCACACTCCTGTAAAAAAACAGCCGACTGGTTTTTACCGGTCGGCCATGCGGAATAAGCTGATATTTAAAATGTTTTTACAGCGGTACCACTGTCAAGGTCAGCCGCTGAGGGTTTATCGATCAGAAAACCGCCATTCGAATGAGCCAGACGCAGAGTTGACTTGCCATAAACCTCTTGAAAGTTATTCTTATCGATTCCAGCAGCTTCTGCGCGAGTTTCGCAAAAGGTCTTAAACATGGCTACAGCCTCATCAGATGTAACTGTTTCTCCAACAGCCATCAGTAGATAGCGATTTTGCAGGCCGCGGACAGCAATGGAGCGGTCAACTTCAATCGTGACCGGTGATGCAGCAGGCAGAGTTTTCAGAATAGCAGCACGGTTTGCATCACGGGTTGTAGTCAGCGGAATAGTAATGCCAGCGAACACCAGAACCAGAACCAGAAGAGCAGCTGCTATCATGAGATGTGTTTTTAACGGCAGTTTGACATCCTTTTGCACGACAGCCTTACTTTCATATGGCTCCATGGCTTCAACAGGTTTGGGAGGTTGTTTCTTTTTCTGCTGTGGCTGCTGGACTAATCCGGCATTGGCACCGGCTGTGCCGCGTGGTTGCAATGAAGGCCCTTCATACCTGGGTTGTACTTCGTTGGGGAACTCGACCCCTTCAGGGTTTCTTGCTATTTCAAACGCGCGTTGGTTGCTGAATACAGCGTCGCAGAACAGGCAGTGACCTTGTTCTGCTGTGGTATCGAGCTGCAGTAAGGAACCGCAGTTCGGGCATCTGCCTTCTTTAATTGCCATATTGGACCATCCTTTAAACTAAAGATGTTGAGGCCCTGAAATCAGGCACTGCAGCATCTGGAATCATTTTCGACATCCATGGTATTATATAGCTTATGTGTCATTAATTGCAAGATAATGCAAGCAGCCTGCTGCTGAGGATTTTACGCTGGAAGTGAACCGGCGGACATCAGTTTCTGGAGGAATCAGATGAAAAAGGTGCGGATTCTGGTTGTTGATGGCCAGGGCGGCGGTATGGGACGGGCTATTGTCGAACGCCTGCGGCGTGAATTCAATGATTCCATTGAACTTTTTGCAGTCGGCACCAATGCGACTGCTGCTCAGGCAATGATGAAAGCCGGAGCTGATGCCGCGGCCAGTGGTGAGAGCGCTGTCATTTATAACAGCCGGAAAGCTGATTTTATAATCGGCCCTATAGGTATTCTGGCAGGCGGCTCCATGCTGGGTGAGTTAAGCCCTGCTATGGCAGAAGCCATAACAGGCAGTGAAGCTGAAAAAATCCTGTTGCCGCTTAACCGCTGCGGGCTTCAGGTTGTCGGTGTAGCCGACGAACCGCTGCAAACAAGGCTTGATCAGCTGATTGATCTGTTGCGTGCCAATCTGGCCGCTGAATATCCCAATGTATAAAAATAACCTGTCTGAAAACGACAGTCACTGGATGAATCTGGCTCTTAATCAGGCCCGCAAGGCAGCGGCGGCCGGGGAAACTCCGATCGGAGCAGTAATTGTGCATGAAGGGCGCGTTATCGGCAGAGGACGCAACAGACGAGAAACCCGACAGGATGCAACAGAGCATGCTGAAATCATGGCAATACGACAGGCCTGCCGCCGGCTTAAATCATGGCGGCTTCCGGATTGTGATTTGTATGTCACATTGGAACCATGCCTGATGTGCGCCGGCGCAATCATAAATGCCCGGATCAGGCGCGTGGTTTTCGCCGCCACTGATCCAAAAGGCGGTGCCTGCGGCTCGGTAATTGCCGCTCACTCCCTGCCCCTGTTCCATACACTTGTTTGCGAGCAGGGTCCTTTGGCAGCTGAATCCTCCGAGCTGTTGCGCCGGTTTTTTCAGGCACTGCGCCAGCGTGACAGAGAACGCGGCAGCAGCGGTGAACGACGGGATCAGGGTCTGGCTGGCCGGAAGCAATCTACGACAGTTACGGAATATTATGATATTGACGGACAGGAGCAAGCACCATGACAATGACTAAGCAAAAAGCGTTCTGGTTTCTCGTAATCTGCGCTGTACTTTGGAGTACAGGCGGCTTCCTGATTAAATCAGTGGATATGCAGCCATTTGCCATAACCGGCGGCCGCAGTTTGTTCGCGGCACTTTTCCTTATCCTTGTGCGCGGGAAGCCGCGATTTTCCCGCAAACCTGTCTTTATCGGCGCAGCATTAGCCTACGCAGGTACAATGACTGCTTTTGTTTTTGCGACCCGCATGACAACCGCAGCGGACGCTATTATGCTGCAGTATACAGCCCCTGTCTGGGTCCTGATATTTTCTTATATTTTTCTGCGGGAACGGATCAGTAAAGTTGATGTACTGGTTACATTTCTGATTATTGCCGGTCTGGCGATTTTCTTCCTCGACAGTCTTAGCAAAGCTGAGCCGATGTCAACAGCGCCAATCGGTAATGCCTTGGGCGTGCTTTCAGGTGTATTTTTTGCTTTACAGGCAGTTTTGCTGCGCCGCAGCAGCAATGAAGGACTTTCGCCTGAATCGGTAATAATCGCCGGTAATTTATTTTGCTTCGTGGCTTCCCTGCCGCTCCTGCTGCAAAGCACATTCAGCTGGGAAAACCTGATGTGGCTGGTTATTGCCGGTGTTTTCCAGGTCGGTCTGGCCTACATCTTCTATACAGCTGTCCTGCCTCACGTAACGGCTCTGGAGCTGATTCTGGTGCCTGTAATCGAGCCGATCCTGAATCCTGTATTTGTTTTCTTCCTGAATGGCGAAAAGCCCGCCACAACTACATTAATCGCCGGTGCCTTTATCCTGATTACCGTTACAGTCTGGTGCATCTACAGGGCGAGGGATAAAGGCGTACCTTTGAATATTACTCCGGAAGAATCACATCACGAATAACCGCAGGTAATCAGCTGCGCGTGGCGCAACGAATAAATGAAGCACTCATCTACAGGTAAACCGGTTGATAACGCAATCGCCCGAGCGTAATATTCGATCTGAACCCGATAACGCTTTCTGAATTCCGCCTCCCTTTGGCCAGCAGTGCCTGGCAGGCTGTCAGACTTGAAATCTAACAGTACAGCCCTGTTTTTTTCCCGAAACCAGACATCAATCATTCCCTGGACAAGTACTTTATCACCTTCTGCAACCCTGCCCTCAGTTGTATTGATGCCAGCCGCCGGCACTGTGATGGCAAAAGGCATTTCACGATAAAGTCTACCTGCCTGCTCCGCCTGCAGCAGTCTCGTAGCCAACGGTGAAGCAAAGAACTGTCGCATCGGTTCCAGAAAAGGCACTAATAAAGGACGCTGGTCAAGGCTGACAATGCCGTGGGCTTCCAAAATATCCAACTGTTTTTGCAGCGTGGTGATGTGAGGATCCTGCACCATTGTTCCAAGATCGAGAAAACGCATTGCCTGGTGCAGCGTTGTGCCGATTTCGGCGGCTGTGACTTCAGGGTTGCCGGCCTCCGGGGCAGTCCATTCATGAATCTCCTGATTAATTCCCTGCACAATAACGCTGCCGTCCGCGGCCAGCTCGATATCGTTTAATTGATCCGCCCGGCGTTTCAGCTCACTGACTGAAACTTTCTGTGGCAACTGTACACTGCCCAGCCAGGCGTAATCACCAAGTATTTCTGTTTCAATTCGTCGGGTTATGGCTGCCTGTTCCGCGGCCGAAATCGGCGATTCATTTTTTGC
>CAZOMW010000065.1:0-9292 GCA_964581135.1 uncultured Oscillospiraceae bacterium | reverse complement strand
TTCTTTTTGGAAAAAGACAGCTTATTTGTCAGATTTCATGCAATGCAGTCGTTTGTCCTAAACGCTATCGGAACAATATTTTATTTTCTGATTTCAGTTATTCTCGGGGGTATTGCTCTGGCGTCCATAACCAGCATGAGCGGTGCTTACGCGGCTTTGGGCATTATGGGACTGGTCACAGCGGTAACATTCATTATTTCGATCGTTTTCACCGTATTCGCAATTATCGCGCTTATACAGGCTTACAAGTATAAGGAATACCGGATCCCGCTTGTCGCCGGGATCACAGATAAACTAATTGCAATGTTCCGCGGAGCTGCAGCCAAATAACAAGCTAATCTGTTTTCATTTCACTGAATAAAGGCCGGCACCAGGTGCCGGCCTTTGCGCTTAGACTTCCAGTTTAACAACATAAATTGCGATTCAGTAAACTGCGATTCAGTAAACTGCGATTCAGATAAACTGCGATCCAGGTAAATTGTACCCGTGGTAATTCAGTGGACGGGTTCTTGCATGCCTGAAATGTTTTCGGGAATTACAAGCAGGCCTGCCAGCCGCCGTCGACATAAACGGTGAAACCGTTGACGTAGTCGGAGGCAGGTGCTGCCAGATAAATAGCAGTTCCGATCAGATCATCCGGGACACCCCAGCGTGCCAGCGGGACTTCGCTCTTGACCCAGCTGTCAAAAGCGGGATCATCCACTAAAGGCTGGGTTAGCGCCGTTTTGAAGTAACCAGGGCCGATTGCGTTAGTGTTGATATTGTATTTCCCCCATTCAGTTGCCATTGATTTGGTCAGCATTGTCAGGCCGCCTTTGGCCGCGCAATAGTTGCCGATGTTCGGGCGTGCCATAACAGCATTGAGTGAGGTAATATTTATTATTTTGCCTTTCATGCGAGGAATCATACGTTTGGCAACACTTTTGCCAACCAGAAACGCACTGGTAAGGTTAACATCTACAACCTTACGGAAATCTTCTGCTGACATTTCTGCCAGGGGATTACGGCGGTGGATGCCGGCGTTATTGACCAGAACGTCGATGGGACCGATCTCTGATTCGATTTTTGCAATGCTTTCTTCCACCTGGGCTTCATCAGAAACATCGAAACAATAACCGGCTACATCGCCGCCCATTTCCCGCAGCTGCGGCAGAGCATTGTCAAGCTCGGCTTGGGAAACGTCGTTGATCACTACGCGTGCGCCTGCCTGGACGTAACCCTTGGCAAAACTGAAGCCCAGTCCGCGGCCGCCACCTGTGATTAAAATGATTTTACCCGTTAAATCGAATAATCCGTTCATGTCTCTCGCTCCTTAATAATTATAATACTGTTGAAGCAGCTTACTATGTAAGTGGTCAGGCTCTTCAACATATAAAAGCTGCCGACTGTTTCATAATAACATTACAGGTCTGGATATGCTAAACCAATCTGGTTCTGTTGCGGAATTTTTCACTTTATTACTGTATGATCCGGATTCTGATAGAATAGTATCCATGGCAGGACCCGACATTCAGATCGAAGCGATAAGAAAAATCAGCGTATGACAACGCAGGATTATAACATCAGGAGATATTCATGAAGCAGCCTTTTTATGCAAGATTATTGTCTTGTTCGTTAATAGCCGTATTTTTGTTGGTAACCGTTTTTTCTGTAGCTGCTTGTTCAAGCGATGATACAACCGAAACAGGATCAGGTGATACAACCACAAAAGGATCGACTACAGTGAGTGTGACCAGCGAAGAAATTCAAGCCAGACCGGAGACGGTTTTTCAGGCTTATGCGGAAGCCTGGCAGAAACTGGATTACGCCGGAATGTATAAGCTGCTGACCGCAGCCAGCCGGGAACGGATAACCGAAGAAGACTTCAGCAACCGTTATAAGAATATCATGACCGGTACAGAAGTAAAAAGTCTGGAAGTTCTGCCGGCTAAGCTTGTAGCCTTGCCTGATAGCGACACAGCGGATATGTCATTCAGTGTCATTTTCGATTTCCTGGCCGGTAAAAAAGAAATTGAAAATTACAACCTGCATCTGATTAAAGATACTGAAGCAGGCAAACCTGCCTGGCGCGTTGATTGGACCGAAACATTAATTTTCCCGAAACTGGGTCCGAATGACAAGGTTCGCGCCAAGACACTGCAGCCTTTGCGGGGCGAAATCCGTGACCGTAACGGGATGCCACTGGCTATAAACGGTCAATTGCGAATTATCGGACTGGTACCGCGTACTTTCGCACCGGAAAAAGCTTCTTCGATCCCTAAAATGGCGGAACTGCTTGGCATCGCTGCCTCGCGCATCGAAAAAGCTTTGTCATCAGCAGGCAGTCCCGACTGGTTCATTCCTGTAGTGATACTGCCGGCCGACAAAGGGGAACTTTCAGCTCAGCTGACTGCGCTGCCCGGGGTGCAGTATCAAAACACAGATGGCCGAGTATACCCCGGTGGCATTGCCGCCGGTCTCTTAACCGGTTACATAGGCCCGATCACGGCAGAAGAGCTGGAAAAGAATCCTGACAAAGGTTATACAGCCACTGATAAAATCGGAAAACTTGGCTTGGAGCTGGCGCTTGAACCACGTCTGCGCGGCCAGCGCGGCGGCGAGATTACAATTGTAGACGGCGAGACCAATCAGACAACTTCAATTGTGGCCAGGCAGGAGGCTGTAAACGGCGACAACATTCGTCTTGCCATCGACATAAATGCTCAAAACCTTTTATATCAGCAACTTGGAGCGGATGCCGGCGCTGCTGCTGCAATTAACCCGGCAACTGGTGAAATTCTGGCCCTGGCCAGCACCCCTTCCTTCGACCCGAACCTTTATCAAACCTATATTCCTGATGCTGTCAGAGCGGAGTGGAATAACACAACAAAGAGCCCGTTCCTGGCGCGTTTCCGTTCAGGCTATTCACCAGGCTCAACATTTAAACTGGTAACCTCCGCAATTGGTCTCAAGGCCGGAACCCTTAACCCTGATGAGGCTCTGCCCATATCCGGGCTACAGTGGCAGCCGGGTAACAGCTGGGGCAGTTATAAGGTGACCCGTGTCAAGGATATCGGTCGGCCGGTTAATCTAAAAGACGCGCTTGTCTATTCAGATAATATTTATTTCGCGCAACAGGCTCTGAAAACAGGTGCCGAAGCCTACGCAAAAGGTGCCGCTGACTTTGGTATCGGCGAGGCTTTGCCGCTGGAATTTTCGTTTTACCGCTCGCAATTGTCCAATCAGGGCTTTAATTCGGAGGTTCTGCTTGCTGATACCGCCTACGGCCAGGGGGAACTATTGATCAGCCCTTTGCAAATGGCAATGATTTACGGTGCGTTGGGCGCAAATGGCGATATAATGAAACCTGTGCTCGAAATCAAAGGTGAATTTACGCCTGAGGTCTGGAAAAGTCAGGCGATTGCTTCCAAGGATGTCGGTATGCTTACTGAATATCTGCGCCTGGCCGTTGAAAGCTCTGCTGGAACCGGATATACAAACCCTGGTGCAAAAACCCCGATGCTGGGAAAAACAGGCACCGCCGAGCTCAAGAAAAGTGCGACAGATACCTCGGCCCAGGAAAACGGCTGGTTTATCGCGATGAATACGGATCAGCCGCGTCTGGCAATCGCCATGATGATCGAGGACGTTAAAGGCCGCGGCGCGAGTCATTATGTTGTGCCAAAGGTTAAAAGCGCTATGGATGCTTTAATCGGGTAAATATCAACTGCAAGCTGACATTAACATTTAATGCCATGACAATATAAGGGAGATCATAAATGGGCGGTATTTTTGGAGTTGTATCCAACGAAGACTGTGTTCTCGAAGTTTTTTTCGGAACAGATTATCACTCGCATCTGGGTGCACGACGCGGCGGCATGGCCATTTACGGGCCAGAAGGCTTTGACCGGGCAATTCACAATATCGAGAACACCCCTTTTCGTACCAAATTCGATACAGAAGCGGCGCGTATGAAGGGTAATATCGGAATCGGCTGTATTTCAGACACAGAACCGCAGCCGCTGTTAGTACGTTCACATCTTGGCAGCTATGCAATTACAACAGTTGGCCGGATAAATAACATCAATGAACTGACGGAAAACGCTCTGGCTGACTCCAACGTTCATTTTCTTGAGCTCTCCGGTGGGGAAGTTAATCCTACTGAAGTGGCAGCTGCCCTGATCAATACCTGCGAAACGCTTACTGAAGGCATTCGACACGCTCAGGATATGATTCAGGGATCCCTGACACTGCTTGTAATGAACCGTGATGGAATTTACGCAGCTCGTGACCGTTACGGCCGCACTCCTTTAGTTATTGGCAGCAAAGAGGGCAGTTACTGTGCCTCTTTTGAATCCTTTGCCTATCTCAACCTTGGATTTGAACATGTGCGTGAAATTGGCCCCGGAGAAATTGTCCACCTTACCTGTAACGGGATTGAAGTTATGAATCCACCTTTCGATAAACTCAGAATCTGCGGGTTTTTGTGGATATATTTCGGTTACCCGACCTCTGATTACGAAGGCATGAATGTTGAACAGGTTCGAATGCGCTGCGGTGCTAAAATGGCTGACCGCGATAAAGTGGAGGCTGATCTTGTAGCAGGTGTACCCGATTCTGGTATAGCCCATGCAATCGGGTATGCCAATCGCTCAGGGATTCCCTTTGCCAGGCCTTTTATCAAATATACACCCACCTGGCCGCGATCATTTTTGCCCACTGATCAGCGTTTACGTAACCTGATCGCCCGGATGAAGATAATCCCGGTAGATGCCCTTATTCGTGGCAAACGCCTGTTATTAATTGATGATTCGATCGTCCGTGGTACTCAGCTGCGTGAAACAACTGAATTCCTTTACCATAGCGGTGCGAAAGAGGTTCATGTACGGCCTGCCTGTCCGCCGCTGCTGTATGGCTGCCCTTATTTGAATTTTTCCCGTGCTACTTCAGATCTTGATCTGATAACGCGACGAATTATCCAGCAGCGGGAAGGTGATAATCCGAGTGCGGAAACACTGGCTGATTATTCTGATCCGGACAGCAACAATTACCGGGAAATGCTTGCTGAAATCTGTAATCGGTTGAAATTTACCACGCTAAGTTATAACCGTATGGATGATATGCTGGACGCGATTGGAATAGATCCCGAGAAAGTCTGCACATTCTGTTGGAACGGTAAAGGCTGATCCAAATTGCGTATGAAGGCTGATCCACATTGCATACAAAGATATTTAAGTTCAAAAGTAATTCAGCATCAAAAAAATGCTATTGAGATTGATTGTTAATCGACTGACAGGAGGTTTTTAAATGATACCTACTCCTCACATTGAAGCCAGCAGACAGGATCAGATTGCGCCATCGATCCTGCTGCCGGGTGACCCACTGCGGGCCCGCTTTATTGCCGAAAACTTTCTGAGCGATGTCGAACAGTTCAACAGCATTCGAAATATGCTTGGCTATACCGGCTGTTATAACGGCAAAAGAGTATCTGTAATGGGAACCGGCATGGGTATGCCATCAATCGCCCTTTACACCTACGAACTGATTCATTTTTACGGGGTAAAAAACCTGATCAGAATCGGTTCTTGTGGTGCAATGCAGCCGGATTTAGAGCTTAACGATATCATAGCAGCCATGTCTGCCTGCACAGATTCAGCCTATGCACGCCAGTTTAGTTTACCGGGTGATTTCGCTCCTACTGCTGCCTGGAAATTACTGCAACAGGCAGCCTTAACTGCGAAACAGAAAAAAATTAATCTAAAGGTCGGCAGTGTTGTCACTTCCGACACCTTTTATGACGCCGATCCGGAAAGCTGGAAAAAATGGGCGGCTATGGGCGTATTAGCTGTTGAGATGGAAGCAGCAGCACTTTACATCAATGCGGCTTACGCCAAAGTGGATGCTTTGGCGCTGTTTACTGTTTCTGATTCAATGTTAAGCAAAGCGGTTCTAACTGCTGCAGAGAGGCAGACTGCTTTTGTAAAAATGATTGAATTGGCACTCGAGATGGTGGCAGATCCGCAAGAGTAAATTTGAGAGAAGGCATAAGCATATGAATTCAGATAATGAAAAGAAAAATATTTGTGTTATATTCGGCGGGCAATCCTCAGAGTATGAGGTTTCACTGGTTTCTGCATCCTTTGTCATGTCGCATGTGGATCAGGATAAATTCAATCTTTACCCTGTTGGAATTACAAAAGAAGGCCGCTGGTTCCTGTATAACGGGCCGATTGAAAAAGTCAAAGACGGCACCTGGCAACAGGCTGCTTTCTGCCAAATGGCTTTTATCGCACCAGACGCTGCAGTGCAAGGACTGGTTGTTCTGACAGGTTCACCTGATCGTCCTGTGGAACAGATCCCGCTGGATGCTGTGTTCCCTGTGTTGCATGGTCGTAATGGCGAAGACGGCACGATCCAGGGGCTTTTTGAATTAGCGGGAATTCCTTACGTCGGCTGTGGTGTAGCTGCCAGTGCAATTGCCATGGATAAGGTGTTTTCCCGCACAATTTTTGATGCTGCCGGTATTCCTCAGGCCAGCTGGTTATGGAGCCGGGTAACGGATTATCAGCAGGATCCGGCGGTTGAGATTGACCGGATCGAAAAGCAATTCACTTACCCTGTTTTCGTTAAGCCGGCCAACGCCGGATCATCAGTAGGTGTTTCTAAAGCCAAAAACCGGGAAGCACTGACAGCGGCTTTAACACTGGCATTTGAGCATGATACTAAAGCCGTAATCGAAGAATTTATTGATGGTCGCGAGTTGGAAATCGCAGTTTTGGGCGGCGACTCACCCATAGCCTCATGTTGTGGAGAAATAATCCCCGCCAATGAGTTTTATGATTATGAGGCGAAATATCACAACGCTGCCTCGCGCTCCATTTTGCCGGCAGAAATCAGCGAGCAGAATTACCAGAAAATCAAGGACTATGCGTTGCGCGCGTTTGCTGCGATAGACGGTGCAGGTCTTTCACGGGTTGATTTTTTTATTTCGAATAAAGACGGTCGCGTGTTACTCAACGAAATAAACACTCTGCCGGGCTTTACCGCCATTAGCATGTATCCGAAGCTCATGGAACATGCCGGCTTAAGTTCGCAGGAACTTGTAACCCGGCTGATTGAACTGGCTTTGAATTAAAACAATAAATCAGCAATAAAGAGACGTCGGGTTTTGTCAATTTGACTCCACCCGGCGTCTCTTATGTTGTTATGCATTAGCGTTTAGTTTTTGGTCAGGCGCTTAACGAAACTTTAAATTCTATTAGTTATTTCTACTTTAATTGTTTTACGCTTGCTGCCTTGGCTATTTACTGCTTTATTGCATTGTTTATTTGCAGTTAGCTTTTGCAGCTATCTCGTTTCTGTCAATTTGGTTATCTGCCTCGCAGATAACGGCGGCGGAACAGGATCGCGACTACGCCGGAGGCCAGCAAGAGCAAGCCTGCCAGGGTGCCGTTACTGCCGGCTTCACCAGTTTGCGGCGGCGGGGTGATGATGTTAACAGTTGCATCGTCTTCATCCTCGAAAGGAATTTCGGGGTAGTTCGGTGTTACCGGTTTAACAACACCCTTGACTGTGGCGATATTTTCGATTATCTCGCCTTCATCAGCCGCAACAGCTGTGTAGAGGTAGCGGAATGTGTAGGTGGTGTCAGCCGGGACTGTGCCAATGTCGAGCATGGCGCGCCCCGTTCCATCATCCATCCAGGTGAATTCGGTATTATCGTTGACTCGCAGTACCTTTGTTCCGATCATTGCTTTGCTGTCATACAGTTTCGCATCGGAGATAGCCGCTGTCATTGAGAGGTTGGTTACTGTCACTTCAAATTCGAAGACATCGCCGACATAGCCGGTTACCATGTCTGCCAGGACGCCGTTCACGGTTTTGTTGCGGACCTTCTTGTCAATTTCCAGACCAAGGTCGCCCGCGAGCGGGATCTCGTTGATATTGATAACTGCGGTGTCGCTTTCTGCGAGTTCATAGCGGTCATTTGTTACGGTTGCCACGTTTTCGATCGGCGAACGTGCGATGTCGGCAAACTCTGTTTCGTAGGTGTAGTAAAGGGTGATGCTTGTCAGCGGCGCCATTGTACCGAGGTTCAGACTGGAGCTGCCATCAAAGGCTGCTGTGCTGGCATCGGCAAATGTTACCATCGTGCCGGGAGCCGCTTCAGAATCTGTCAGCATCACATTTTCAAGTGTGGTGTTGCCGGTGTTGGTGACTACGATCCGGAAGATCGCGGTTTCGCCTTCTTCCAGTTCGACGAAATCACCGTAGCCGTCGCCCTGCGTCTGATTGGCCGCCTGTTTGTCAACGCTGATGCTCATGATTGGCGTCAGCGGTGTAGTCTCATCGTCATCATCCGGTTCGGATTCTTCCGAGTCGGTGACAGCGAGGTTGTAGACGGAGCCGAAGTCAATGTCTGCCTGCGTTACGGTGTACGAGCCAGTGCCTGTTATCGATTCGCCAGGTACCAGTGTGGTCTTGGGCAGTGTGATTGCAGGAACTTTCGGGTCGGTTACCGTTATGCCGGTCAGGGTCACGTTACCGGTGTTGGTCACCAGGAAGCTGTAGTTTATGACATCGCCAACTTCGGCAAAGCCATCACTGTCGCCATCAACCCACATGCCGGTCTTATCCAGCGTCATCATGGGGTTCTGAGGCAGCGGGGTATCTTCTTCATCATCATCCGGGTCAGATTCATCGGAGTCAGCGGTAGCCATATTGTGGACTGTGCCGGCGTCAATGTCAGCCTGGGTGACAGGATAGGTGGCAGTGCCGGTTACGGAACCGCCAACCGGAATGGTTGTTGCGGAAAGGGTAATTGCGCCGCCCAGCAGCGGGTCATTAAGTGTCACACCTGACAAAGTCACGTTGCCTGTGTTGGTTACTGTGAAACTGTAGGTGATCAGGTCGCCCACGTCTGCGAAGCCGTCACCGCCAGCGTCAAAGCTGCCGGTTTTGGTGAGCATGAGCGCGGCGTTCTGAGGCAAGTTAACTGTCTCGGAATCGGTGTCGGGCATGGACTCGTTGGAATCGGCTGTCGCCGTGTTGTCCACCATGCCGGCATCGATGTCAGCCTGGGTGACAGGGTAAGTGGCAGAACCGGTTACGGAGCCGCCAACCGGAATGGTTGTTGCTGAAAGTGTAATCGCGCCGCCCAGCAACGGGTCATTAAGCGTTACGCCTGTCAAAGTCACGTTACCAGTGTTGGCAACTGTGAAGTTGTAGGTGATCAGCTCTCCCACGTCTGCAAAGCCATTAGCGCCGGCGGCAAAGCTGCCGGTTTTGGTGAGCATGAGCGCGGCGTTCTGAG
>CAZOMW010000064.1:0-9465 GCA_964581135.1 uncultured Oscillospiraceae bacterium | reverse complement strand
GATTACGTAAAAGTTCACCTGAAGATTAAAGAAGGAAGCCGCGAGCGTGTTCAGATTTTTGAAGGCACCGTGATCGCTCGTAAAGGCTCCGGCCTAAACGAAACAATCACCGTCCGTCGTTTGTCTTACGGCGTTGGTGTTGAACGCGTCCTGCCAGTCCATTCGCCCAGAATCAATACGATTGAGATTGTACGCAAAGGTAAAGTCAGAAGAGCCAAACTTTACTATCTGCGCGATCGTGTGGGTAAGGCAGCCAAAGTCAAAGAAAGACTCATCAGAAAGTAAGAGAAGGCCTGTCGCAACAAAAAGCGCCAGGTCTTTTTTTGTTTTTTGGGCCTGTTTATCGGGTTCTGCCATAATTTGCCGGATTGATTCAGACTGTATCTCTTTACTGATGATCAAAATAAAGGCATCATATTTAAAACAGGAAGGGAAACGCGCATGGAAATCAACTGGTTCCCCGGCCATATGGCCAAATCACTACGTAAAATGAAGGAGCAGGTGAAGCTGGTAGATCTGATCATCGAAACCTGCGATGCCCGTATCCCTGAAAGCAGCCGTAATCCTGAATTAGCCGGTTTGACAGGTGATAAGCCGCTGATTCTCGTCCTGAATAAAGCCGATCTGGCTGATCCGGAAACAACCCAGCAATGGCTTGATTACTATACACGCCAGGGTTTGCAGGTGCTGGCAATTGACAGCACCAAACGCAACGGGCCGGATCAGGTGCAAAACGCCGCAATTAAATTAATGCAGGCAAAAATTGATCGTTCCAAAGAGCGGGGTCGGATTTTCCAGCCGGTCAGGGCTATGATCGTCGGCATTCCAAACACCGGTAAATCAACGCTGATAAACACACTTGTGCGCCGGAAAGCGGCTCAGGCACAGGATAAGCCGGGCGTAACCCGCCGTACCGCCTGGGTGCGCAGCGGTGGTCAGTTGGAGCTGCTTGATACGCCAGGTGTCCTGATGCCAAAGATTGAGAGTAAAGCCAGCCAGATCGTATTGGCAGCTACCGGCGCGATTCGGGATGTGATCCTGGACCTGGAAGAAATCGCTGCCAGAGTAATCCATATGCTTGATGTTCATTACCCCCGCCAGCTGGCTGAGCGTTATCAGGTCGGTCGTGGCGTAATAGAAGCCGACAGAGATGGTGATATGGCGGACGATTCAGGGAACAGCTTTAGTGACGCTCACATTAATAATGACGCTCACGATGACCACGCTGCGGAATCAATGCTTATAGCCGATCCTGAACTCGCGGCCGGTTATCAGCTTTTGGAAGCAGCGGCGCTTATGCGTAAATGTCTGCAAAGCGGCGGCAGGGCTGATACGGCTCGTTTTGCGGTAATATTTCTTGATGAACTGCGTGGCGGACGCATCGGCAGAATCTCACTGGAATGGCCTCCAAAGAAAACAGAGAGGGCAAAATAGGCTATGGCAAAAGCAAAAAAGCCCAGTCCGAAAACTCTATGGAAGCAAATGACTGCCTTTGAACAGGATGCACGAGCGGCCGGCTATCAGCTGGTCTGCGGCATCGACGAAGCTGGTCGCGGCCCGCTTGCAGGTCCGGTAGTGGCAGCTGCCTGTTTACTTGATCCGGATCTGCCGGTTTTCGGAGTCAATGATTCCAAGCTGCTCACTCCAACAAAACGCGAAGAACTGTTTGCGGAAATTACAGGATCGGCAATCTGCTTCGGTATCGGCATGATCGAACCGGACGAGATCGATCGGATTAATATTCTTCAGGCCACGATGGAAGCAATGCGGCAGGCAGTGTTAAATCTTTCCAGACAGCCTGATCTGCTGCTGATTGATGCTGTTAACCTTAAGGGAACCGGGATTCCGGTAAAGCCGATTATCAAGGGTGATACACTAAGCGTATCAATTGCAGCCGCTTCGATTCTGGCAAAAGTAACCCGCGATCGTCTGATGATCGAAATGGACGGCATTTATCCTGGTTATGGTTTTGCCAGACACAAAGGCTATCCCACGCCGGAACATTTTGAAGCCCTGCGTGCCCTGGGTCCGACGCCGATTCATCGCCGCTCCTTTCTGCACAATAATTAAATGCCGGTTAAACTGACCAGCGCTGAAACCGGTTTGATCGCTGAAAACGCGGTCTGTGCCTTGTTGATTCAAAAAGACTATCAGATAGTTGATCGCAACTATCTGGTACCCCGTTTAGGTGAACTGGATATTATCGCGACAAAACAAAGAAGACTGCTGTTTGTCGAAGTGAAGGGACGCCGTCAGGTAAACGGCAGCTCCAAAGACAATTTCGGCGGACCATTCGCCGCCCTGACAATCAGGAAACGTCTGCGCCTGAGGCGGACAGCCGAGCATTTTCTCCAAAACAGCCCGGAAATGCATGATGAAATTGTTTTTCTTGCAGCAGCGGTATGGCTGGATGATTTAGGAATCGTGCGCGGAATTCGCTTCGAACCCGTGGAATTTGCATAATTATCAGCCTCATTTCCCGATATTTTTGGGTTGCCCTCGTCTGCTGTCTATATTATAATAGCCGCATTGATTGTCTAAAGGTGCAAGGAGGGCCATTCATGCTTTCATATCGGGAGTATTCTGTTGAGCAGCTGCGCAGCTTGCAGGCGGAGTTAAGCCAACAATATTCAGACGCAAAATCTGCTGACCTCAAGCTTGATCTGACTCGAGGCAAGCCCTGTCGGGAACAGCTTGATTTATCAAATGAACTTAGCACCGTTTTATCTGACCACAACTACATATCTGTCGATGGCATTGATGTTCGCAATTACGGCTGTCCGGAAGGGCTGGCTGAAATGCGCGCCCTGTTCGCCGAACTGCTTGGCACAGACCGGCAAAATATAATCGCAGCCGGTAATTCCAGCTTAAATTTAATGTACGATACATTAGCAAGAGCAATGCTTTTCGCTGTGCCCGGGGCTGATCGTCCCTGGTCGAAAGCGGAAAAAATCCGTTTTATTTGCCCGGTTCCGGGCTATGACCGCCACTTTTTTCTCACCGCTAGTTTCGGCATTGAAATGATCAACGTTCCGATGCTGCCAACAGGGCCGGACATGGATCAGGTTGAAGCGCTGGTTGCTTCAGATCCGTCAATTAAGGGAATGTGGCTTGTACCGGTATACAGTAACCCTGACGGGATAACCACCTCGCCTGAAACCTGCCGTCGTCTGGCGGCCATGAAGACCGCGGCGCCTGACTTCCGTCTGTTCTGGGACAATGCCTATTTTGTTCATCATCTCTACCCTGAAAACAAGGAAAGCGTACCGGATATCATTGACCTTTGCGCTGAAAACGGCCATCCGGACCGAGTCTTTGAATTTGCTTCCGCATCCAAAATAACTTTCGCGGGGGCCGGTGTAGCCTGTCTGGCCTCCAGTCAGAACAATCTGGCCTGGGTGCGCAGACATATGGCTATTCAAAGCATCGGACCCGACAAAGTAAATCAGCTTCGACATGTCCGCTTTCTGAAAAACAAAGCCGGCGTAGAAGCAATAATGGCTAAGCACGCCTTGATTTTACGTCCCAAATTTGAAACTGCCCTTAAAATCCTTGATCAGCAGCTTAATGGAACCGGTACCTGTTGTTTCAATCATCCCCGCGGCGGCTATTTTATCAGCTTGTTTGTCACCCCCGGCACTGCAAATGAGGTTGTAAAACTGGCGGCTGAAGCCGGAGTTCAGCTGACACCTGCAGGTAATCCTTATCCTTACGGCAAAGATCCGGAAAACAGCAATATCCGGCTGGCGCCTTCTTTCCCGTCAATTTCTGAACTGGAAACGGCAGTCAAGGTTCTTTGTACCTGCATTAAACTAGCAGCGGTAAATAAGTTGCTGATGGAAAAGGTTTAAATCTGTTAGAGAATATGCAACTCTGAGGGAGCAGATTTAACCTGATGGAGAATATGCAACTGTGACAGATAAGGTTTAGATTGGATGGAGAATTTGCAACTCTGACGGAGAAAACGTAACCCTGAGGGAGAAAGTTAAGCTATGAAGAATATTTACGAATCTCCACTGGCTTCGCGCTATGCCAGTAAGGCGATGCAATATCTTTTTTCGCCTGACTACAAGTTCAGAACCTGGCGAAAGCTCTGGGTTGCGCTGGCAGAAGCGGAACAGGAGCTGGGCCTGGCGATTTCCGATGAGCAAATCGCCGAAATGAAGGCTCAGGTTGAAAATATTAATTATGAAACAGCAGAGCGGGAAGAGGCAATCGTGCGGCATGATGTGATGGCACATGTACATGCCTTCGGTGAACAATGCCCGCTTGCCAAGCCGATTATCCATCTGGGTGCTACATCCTGCTATGTCGGTGATAATACGGATCTGATTCTAATGGTAGAAGGTTTGCGGTTGTTGCGCCGCCAGCTTATCGCTGTAATCCTTCAGCTGTCCCGTTTTTCGTATGAATATCGCGAACTGCCGACTCTCGGCTTCACACATTTTCAACCTGCTCAGCTGGTTACAGTAGGCAAACGCGCGACTCTTTGGCTGCAGGATCTGGTTATGGATCTTGCTGATCTGGATTACGTCCTTGATTCCATCAGCTTTCTGGGCAGCAAAGGCACAACCGGCACCCAGGCTAGTTTCATGGCTTTATTCGACGGTGATGAAGCAAAGGTTCGTGAAATTGATAATCTTGTTGCCCGTAAAATGGGTTTCGGCTCAGTTTATCCCGTTGCAGGACAAACCTATTCCCGCAAGGTGGACAGCCGTGTTTTGAATGTTCTGGCCGGCATTGCCCAAAGTGCTCATAAATTCAGCAATGATCTGCGCCTGCTGCAGCATCTTAAAGAAATTGAGGAACCCTTTGAAAAAACACAAATCGGCTCTTCTGCCATGGCCTATAAGCGCAACCCGATGCGCAGTGAGC
This sequence comes from uncultured Oscillospiraceae bacterium, assembly GCA_964581135.1. Taxonomy (GTDB): domain Bacteria; phylum Bacillota; class Clostridia; order Saccharofermentanales; family UBA5734; genus JAXGXQ01. The sequence goes on along the minus strand of CAZOMW010000064.1, from coordinate 4,590 downwards.
GAATGGCTGCACTTTCCCGGCATGTAATAATCAACGCACTCAATCCTGCTTTCACAGCTGCTGAGCAGTGGTTTGAACGTACTCTGGATGATTCCGCCAATAAACGGCTTTCTGTGCCGGAAGGATTTCTGGCAACCGATGCCATCCTAACGCTGTATTTAAATATTGCCGGCGGTCTTGTGGTTTACCCGAAAGTAATTGCTGCCCGGATCGATGCTGAGCTGCCTTTTATGGCAACTGAGAATATTCTGATGGCAGCTGTTAAAAAAGGCGGCGATCGTCAGGATCTGCACGAGCGTATTCGTGTTCATTCCATGGCAGCCGGCAACAGAGTCAAGGCTGACGGTCTGGCTAACGACCTGCTAGATCGCATCGCTGCAGATCCGGCCTTTGGTCTGCATCAGGAAAATCTGGCAGAGTTGCTGGATGCCAAAGATTACATCGGCCGCTCAGTTGGTCAGGTAGAAGAATTTCTGCGCGACGTGATTGAACCTATTCTTAAAGATGAACCGGAAGGCGACAGTCTGACAGCCGAACTGCGGGTCTGACGCTGCTCGCATTTATGTTTTACTGTTGAGATTATTGCCAGTTATCATTCAGCCGATGCCTGCTCTTTAGCAGGCTTTTCAATTTTTTTGAAAATCAACGACTTCATTTCAAAGTGCTTGTCCATAAGCCTGATAAAGCCGGCAGCTATTGTGCCGTTAAACAGTGCTGCCAGAACGGTGCCTGGCCCCACACCGACAAAACGCTTCAGGACAAAGATAAGGAACAGGGAAGCAATTGTGACGCCGGAGAGGTCGAGGATCGTTTTACCGCGTGAAACCGGTACGCCTTTCAGGCGGTACAGTTCGCTGACCAGCAATTCGTAAGGCCCGGGCGGCAGTTCGCATTTGATGAAGCTGGCTATACCAAGAGCCAGCAACAACCAGCCAATCAGAAAATAGACTATTCTCATTCCCAATGTGATTGGTAAAAAGGACCAGGCGTATTTGAATATATCATTGAAAACACCTGTCAGAAATGAAATTAATAATGAGACCAGATAAAACTTTTCAAAATTGCGGGTAATAATAATTGTCAGCGAAATCACCAGCAGATAGGAAATGAAAGCCCAGGTGCCAAAGGTCAGCTGGGTGCAATGCAGGCTGTAAACATAAGGCACAACACTTACGGCTGAAACACCGAAATCTGAACGGACCATTAAAGTGACTCCCGCCGAGATCAGCATTATCGCAAACAACATCAGCAGGTCACGATAAACAGTAATTTTACGATTTGACATTATTTTTCCCGCCCAACGAAAACTATTCAGTGAAACTTCAAGGCTTTTTATTCTGCCGATGACAGTACACAATTGATTCATTGTAACAAAGAACATCTATAGTAATAAGCCGGCAAACTGACAGTTAATTGCAGATGAACCGGAAAATTTTTATAGTTTAAGCTTGCCGTTTTCTTTTCCTAAATGTTGCCTTCATGATATGATGTTCGCATCGGTTGTCAGAAGGAGGCTTCAAATATGAAAATAGACAAGCGCAGCACCATCCCGCTTTATGCGCAACTCAAGGAATTGCTCAGTGAACGCATTGCTGACGGCACCTGGCAGCGCGGTGAACAAATTCCATCTGAGCTGGCACTCTGCGAAGAACTTGACTTAAGCAGACCTACTGTGAGGCAGGCCATTGCTGAGCTAGTCAATGAGGGTCTTCTGATAATTCACAAGGGAAGAGGCACCTTTGTAGCCTCTGAACCGGAACGTATTGACCTGAAATCATATTCAGCCTTTTACTTTTCAATTCTTTCCGCTCGCAGCATCACTGATTTTCCGCTGGAATCGATTGAGCAGGTTACTGCAGATCCTGAGCTGGAGCGAATTTTCGGCGCAGGTGCTGATCAGGGAGCAGGTTACTGGCAGATAACATATTCGCTTGATCTGGACGGAATGCCCTATGCGGCCTGTCGTGTTCATATTCCAATCATAATGTTCCCTGAACTGGGTCCGGATTTGCGTGCCGGTAAACGCATGGTTGACATAACCGCAAATAAATACGCGTACCTGCCGCAAAAAGCTCAAAGCTCCTTGCTGCAGCGGCCTTCAGCTCGGGATGAAGCCCGACTGTTGGATATTTCGCGCGGCACTCCCATTCTGATCCATAGCTCTCGTCTGATTTCCCGCAGTGGTGCAGTCTGTGAATCGGTTATGGCTTTATTACGTCCTGACATGCTGATTATCAGCTTCGAAGGCGGAAGGGGCTGAACATCTGCTTTGTCCGCAACTAAGTTAATTTATCTTGATTACAGCGCTACAACTCCGCCGTTTCCGGAAGCAGTACGCTTTTACTGTGAACGTCTGGAGAAATCATTCGCGAATCCCTCTTCAGCCCATCGACTGGGTGCTGAAGCCAGAAAAAGTTTAGAGCAGGCTCTGGACAGTCTGGCTGATACGTTTGAGTGCCTGCCTCAGGAGTTAATAATAACTTCCGGCGCCAGCGAATCAATCAATACAGCTTTGAAAAACTTTTTCCCCGCCGGTCGCTCCTGGCCGGGCGGGCTGGCAGTTTGTACCGGCGAGCATGCAGCAACGCGCGAAACAGCTGAGTCGTTAAGCCGGAAAGGTGTTGAAATTCAGACCTTCAGTCTGTTACCATCCGGAGCCATAGACTTGGAATCTGTTGCTGCAGCCCTTGCGGCCAAGCCGCTCGTGCTTTCCTTTATGCTGGTTAACAACGAAACCGGCACCATTGCACCGGCAGCAGCTATAACTGCAATGAGGAATAAAATCAGTCCGCGCACCAAAATTCATATTGATGCTGTACAGGCCCCGGGCAGAATGCCATTTTCTTTTAAACAGACTAAAGCTGATCTGATGTCGCTCAGTGGTCATAAATTCGGAGCTCCGCGTGGTATAGGGTTACTGATCGCTCGTCGCGGTCTTGCTGTTACGCCTTTGATTGAAGGCGGCGGTCAGCAGAAAAATCGCCGTTCCGGCACAGAGAACCCGCCGCTGGTGGAAACGCTGGCTCTGGCAGCCGCCAAAGCAACAGCAGACGCCCAGTCTGAAACCGGACGGATTGCTGCCCTGGAGCAGCTGCTGCGATCCTTGCTTTTTCAAGAAGGTTCTTTACTGCGGCCGGTTTGTACTGCGGAGAAAGTACCGCATATACTGGCACTGCAGACACCCGGTTTGCGTGGTGAAACGCTGGTAAATGCTCTTTCTGCCGAGGGTATCATGATTTCTGCCGGTTCAGCCTGTGCTGCCCGAAAAGCAGCGGCAAGTCCGATCCTGCGCGCTATGGGTCTGAGCGACACCGCGGCTCGTGAGGTTGTCAGGATCAGTCTGGGGCGCGATACCACGGCAACTGAAATAAATGAATCAGCAGCTGCCTTGTTAAGGGTATATAATCAACTGGCCAGATCATAAATATCGAACGCAGGTAAAAAACAAGTCTGCTGACTCAGGAGGAATCATGTCTCAGGACAGCCAAAATACAGCTTTTACGAAACAGAATCTGATCCTGGCCCGGATCGGTGAAATTACACTTAAGGGCATGAACCGGACAAAATTTGAGCAAAGACTGATCGGCAACCTTAAACGTCGTTTGCGCAAGCTCGGTTCCTACAGCGTTACCCAAAAGCAGTCTCAGCTTTGGATTGAAGCTGCCGGCAGTGGAGTCGGACACGTTAGTGAATCAGGGCAGAATATTGCCGCAGAACACGATGTTGAGGCTTTGCTGCAGGCAGTAACCAGTGTGTTTGGTATCGTTTCAGCCAGCCCTGTGTGGCGGGTTGAGGGAGAATTACCTGAACTGAAGGCAGCTGCTATTGACTTCGTTCGTGAAATCCTGACTGAAAGCGGCCCCCAAAGTTTTAAGGTGGAAAGCAGAAGGGGCAACAAGAAATTTCCGCTTACTTCACCTGAAATCAGCAGTGAAATCGGCGGCGTACTGATGACAGTATTTCCCGAAGAATTAACTGTCGATGTCCATAAACCTGATTTTATCCTTTACATTGAAGTGCGCGACAAACTTAGTCTTTATACCCGGATTGTCAAAGGCCAGCGCGGTCTGCCGGTCGGTACCAGCGGCAAAGGCATGCTGCTGCTCTCCGGTGGTATCGACAGCCCCGCAGCCGGTTATCTGATGGCTTCCCGCGGCATGGAAATTTCAGCAGTTTATTTTCATGCCCACCCTTTTACCAGCGATCAGGCTAAAGAAAAAGTGATCGAGCTGGCTCGCCAGATTAGTATCTACACGGGTCGTCTAACTCTTCATATCGTCCATTTCACTGATGTTCAGATCGCTTTGCGCGACAACAGTCCATCTGACATGATGACAATCGTAATGCGCCGCATGATGATGAGGATTGCCCGCGAGCTGGCACTGCAGAACGGCTGTAAGGCACTGATTACAGGGGAGAGTCTGGGCCAGGTTGCCAGCCAGACTCTGGAAGGTCTTATCTGTACTGAAGATGCAGTCGACATGCTTGTTTTCCGGCCACTAATCGGCACTGACAAAGATGATACCGTAACTCTGGCCCGCAGAATCGGAACCTTTGAGATTTCAATTCAACCGGGCGAGGATTGCTGTA
>CAZOMW010000063.1:5972-9544 GCA_964581135.1 uncultured Oscillospiraceae bacterium | reverse complement strand
ATTTCCGGCTGGTCAGCCCACCGGATTGAAGAAATTGTCAGCGGCAACCGCATCATCAGGCCGGCTTATAAATGTGTCCAGAAGCGCCGGCCTTATACGAAAATAACTGACCGTTGAACCAGCTGAACCATTGCGGAACTCAGGGCTGCGTGATACAATTAACACCGCTAAAGAGGCCCTATGGTCAAGCGGTCAAGACGCCGCCCTCTCAAGGCGGAATCGGGAGTTCGATTCTCCCTAGGGTCACCAAAAATTATGAACCGGCTGCGGCCGGTTCTTTTTTGTTTGGTTGATATCCGACTTCATCAATGGTATTATTTTTACGTTATTAATCTGTATGAAACAGGTTTGACCGCTTAGAAAAGCGCCGGTAATCAGCCCCAGCTAACATATCATCTGAATATTCGCATCTTTCTTAACATGAAGTTATTTTGCCGGTCAGAAGGCCCGCTGTGCAGACAGAGCGCCTTTTTTTGTGTGGAAAAGGCAGGGCGAAACCATAACATCTGTTTACAGGAGGAAATCCATTTGAATTACAAAATCAAGCAAATATTTTCTAGATTGATGATTATCACGTTTTGCCTGGTAATGCTTGCCGGCTGCGGCAACGGCAACGATGTCAGCCTCAATACTTCTATGCCATTGCAAACCGCACCCTTGCAAACCACGAAAACAGGCAGCCAAACGGATTCAATCGTAGCCTATGTCGGCACCAATATTTTTGACAATAGCCTTGATCCTGTCAAAGGGGCTATAAGCTGGGGTTATTCTTTTACCAACGCAGCCTTATTGAAGGTGAACCCAGAGTCGGAATATGTCGGCGACATGGCAGTTGACTGGCACATAAGTGATGATGCGCTGGTCTATACTTTTAATCTGCGCCAAGGCGTAAAATTCAGCGACGGCAACGAAATGAAGGCCTCGGATGTTGTTTTTACCTATGAAACCGTCAAGGCTAAGCAGGCTGAGAACGAAAATGTTGATCTTTCCCGTTTAGATGCTGTCAGGGCTGTCGGTGACTACAAAGTTGAGTTCAGGCTCAGCGAACCTTATTCACCGTTTCTTGACACCACAGCAATGCTGGGGATTGTACCGGCGGACACCTATGACAGCACGGTTTTTAACCAGAAGCCGATTGGTACCGGCCCCTGGAAGATTATTCAATATGATCCCAACCAACAGATTATTGTGGCGCCCAATGAGCATTATTATGAGGGTGCTGCGCCCATAGACAGAATCACCCTTGTTTATATGGATAATGAAGCGGCGCTTGCCGCTGCGCATTCCGGCCAGCTGGATATAGTCATGGTAAACCCTGACTACGCCGCCGAACAGGTAAAAGGCATGAGCCTGATCCCGCTTGAGACTATGGATATCCGTAATATCAGCCTGCCGGTGCAGCCGGAACAGGTAAAGAACGGCAAAAAAACCGGCAACAACGTTACCTCCGATCCAGCGGTTCGCGAGGCACTTGCCATCGGCATTGATAGACAAGCCATCATTCAAAACGCCTATAACGGCGTGGGTAAACCGGCGGTCGGTTTCATGGGCAACCTTAACTGGGCCAACGCCGAAACCTATGCTGATAACCGCGTAGCTGAAGCTGTCGCCTTGTTGGAAAAAGCCGGTTGGGTCGATTCCGATGCTGATGGTATCCGGGAAAAGAACGGCGTTCTATGTGAGTTTGATGTTTATGCTGTCCAGGACCGTTATGTGCTGGCGGCGGCGCTGGCGGCAGACGCAGCCCGGCTGGGCATCAGCATTAAGCCTCATTCTGCCAGCTGGGATCAGATCGCCGCCAACCTGAACACGGCCGGTGTTGTCTGGGGCTGGGGTCAATACAGCCCGACAGTGCTGGTATCGCTGCTTCATTCCCGCTATGTCGATTCAGGCGGCTATGACAACGTTGTAGGTTACCAGAATCCGGCAGTAGATGCTCTACTTGACCGGGCGCTGGGCGCTAACAGCAGGGAAGCTGCAGTTGCTGACTGGCAGGCTGCTCAAAAACTGGCCAACGCCGATTATCCCTATTTATACCTGGTGAATTTCGAACATAGCTTTTTTGTCAGTGATCGTGTTGATATATCTGTTGAAACTCAGATCCCTCACCCGCACGGGCATGGATCTCCGGTTATCTGCAATATGAAGGACTGGAAGCTGAAGTGAGAAAGGATAACGCAATATGCCATTGACCAGAAGGATAGCGGCTATCGCCGGCAGAATGCTTTTGCTGTTGCTGCTCGTCACTATCCTGGCCTTTACACTGATAGTGAAAGCGCCTATTGATCCGCTTACTGCCTATGTGGGAACAGAATCGACGCTTTCGCAGGCAGCAAAGGATCAGATAGCTGAGCATTGGGGGCTTAACGACTCATTGCCGCAACGGTATATCAGCTGGGTAAGCAATATACTTAAAGGTGATTTTGGTACTTCAATAACCTATAAGAAGCCGGTCATCAGTGTGATTCAGGAACGTTTTTCTTATTCAGCCGTGCTGATGCTGCTGGCATGGTCGTTATCAGGCATTTTGGGTTATGCAGCCGGAATTTGCGCCGGGGTGCGCAGAGGCAGTATTTTCGATAAGGTAACCCGGCGCTTCTGCTTGGTGCTGCAGGCTGCTCCAACCTACTGGCTGGGTTTGCTGATCCTCAGCTTTTTCGCGGTCAGGCTAGGACTGTTTCCTTTCGGGATGGCAGTGCCCGCAGGTAAACTCGCTGCCGAGGTGACACTGGCTGACCGCATCTACCATCTGATACTGCCGACAGCAACCCTGACCATTGTCAGTATAAGTAAAATAACGTTGTATACCCGACAAAAGGTAACAGAAATAATGGCCAGCGATTATATCCTTTTCGCCAGAGCCAGAGGCGAAACTGAGCGTCAGCTGACGCGGCGCCACATTCTGCGCAACTCTTTACTGCCGGCAGTGACTTTGCAGTTTGCTTCCTTCAGCGAGCTGTTCGGCGGCATGGCGCTGGCCGAGACGGTTTTTTCTTACCCGGGTATTGGTACCGCGACCACTGCTGCCGCGTTAAATGGTGATGTGCCGTTATTACTGGGAATTACACTGATCAGTGCCCTGTTTGTATTTTCGGGCAACCTGATCGCCAATGTTCTGTACGGCGTGGTGGATCCGCGGCTGCGGGAAGGGGCTGACTATGTCTGACAACAATGCTGCCAGCGGCGTTATCCGCACGAGATTCAATACCCGCCGTAAAGTCATCGCCTTCACCATTGTCGCGGCTGTTTATCTGCTGGTTATCTTTATTCAGGGCAGCCTGATGCCGGCCGGTGCCTATGCGGTGAATTATGCCGACAAGTTTCTGCCGCCAAGTGTCGGTCATCCCTTTGGTACTGACTTTATGGGTCGGGATATGTTCTTTCGCAGTATTAAAGGACTTGCCAACAGCATGGTAATCGGGCTGGCTGCCGCGCTGATCAGCTCAATAATCGCTCTGGTATTCGGCATCTCAGCCGCGGTTATTGGGGGTCGCTACGACAAATTTGTTCTGATGTGCATTGACTGCTGTATGGGCCTGCCGCATCTGGTACTGCTGATTCTGATCTCCGTA
>CAZOMW010000063.1:0-5962 GCA_964581135.1 uncultured Oscillospiraceae bacterium | reverse complement strand
GCCGGGGCGAACGCGGCGTGTTGATTGCTGTCGCTTTTACTCACTGGCCGGAACTGACCCGTCTTGTAAGGGCTGAAGCGCTGCAGATCCGCTCAGCGCAGTATGTTCAGGCTGCTTACAAGCTGGGGAAAAGCAAGCGCCAGGTGGCGGCAGAACATATTCTGCCGCATGTGGTGCCGGTCTATCTGGTTGGCCTTGTCTTGTTGTTCCCGCACACCATCATGCACGAAAGTGCCATTACTTTCCTCGGCTTCGGCCTGCCTGCCGAGACACCGGCGATCGGGGTAATTCTGGCTGAGGCGATGAAACACATCGCCACCGGTAAATGGTGGCTGGCCCTTTTTCCGGGGCTGATGCTGATTATTGCCGTGCTGCTGTTTTATGTCATCGGCGATAATTTGAAACGACTGCTGAATCCGGCCAGCGCCCAGGAATAGGAGAACTCAATGGAGAATACAACAACACCTGTCCTGAGTGTACGGGATCTGAAAATCGGCTTTAATATGTACCAGAAGGGATTGAGACAAACCGAACTGGTCACGATTCAGTCCCTGAACCTGGATCTATATCAAGGTGAAATTCTGGCCGTTGTCGGCTCATCCGGCTCTGGCAAAAGTCTTTTAGCGCATGCGATCATGGGCATTCTGCCGACAAACGCCACCTTACAGGGAAGCATCCGCTACAACGGTCTGGAGCTGACTCCAGAGCTGCAAAAGCAACTGCGGGGAACAGAGATCGCTCTTATACCTCAGTCGGTGGATTATCTGGACCCCTTGATGCGCGTAGGGGAGCAGGTAATCGGCACCAAAAGCACAGCCAAAGCTCAAAAGGCGGCCTTCCGTCGTTACGGACTTGAAGAACAAACCGCAGACTTGTACCCGCATCAGCTTTCCGGCGGGATGGCCAAAAGGATTCTGATCTCAACAGCAGTTACTATCAACCCGCAGCTGATTATTGCCGACGAACCAACTCCCGGCCTGCCGGTTGAACTGGCCTTGAAAACACTCAGCCACTTCAGAGAAATGGCTGATAACGGGACTGCGGTTCTGCTTATTACCCATGACATTGACCTTGCTTTGAACGGGGCGGACAGAATTGCCGTTTTCTATGCCGGTACAACGGTGGAGATCGCCGCTGCGGCAGATTTCAAGGCAGGGAAGGAAGCGCTGCGCCACCCGTACAGCAAAGCTTTTATCGATGCTCTGCCCCAAAATTCATTCCAAGCGATACCAGGCTCGCAGCCATATGCCGGCAACCTGCCGTCAGGCTGTCTGTTTGCCGACCGCTGTCCGGAACGCACGGACGCCTGCAGTCAGGAATTGGTAATGCGCAAACTACGCGGCGGGGAGGTTCTTTGTGTCAATGCTACTTGAAGCCAAAAATATATCCTTCCGCTATGGTGATAATTTCGAATGGGTACTGCGGGATTTCAGTCTACAGGTAGAACCCGGCGAAAACGTTGCACTGGTAGGACCTTCCGGGTGCGGTAAAAGCACACTGGCCAGGATTTTGTCCGGTTATCTGCAGCCTGATTCGGGCGAGGTTTTGCTGAACGGCAGATCTCTGCCAACAAAGGGCTTTTGTCCGGTCCAGATGATTCACCAACAGCCCGAACAAGCCGTTAACCCGCGCCATACAATCAGCAGAATTCTGAATGAAGGCTGGGAACCGACCGCAGACTTAATGAAAAACCTGGGAATAGAACCGGAGTGGCTCACACGGCGGCCGGGCGAACTCTCCGGCGGTGAACTGCAGAGGATTTGTATTGCCCGTGTTCTGGGACCTGGTACAAAATTTCTGATCTGCGATGAAATCAGTACGATGCTGGACGTCATCACCCAGGCACGGATCTGGCAGATCGTGCTCGAGACTGCTGAAATGAACCAGCTGGGTTTGGTGGTTGTTACCCACAATAAAGAGTTGGCGCAACGGATCTGCCACAGAACGATAGACACCACCGGCATTGCAGCTGAGCGCTGCGGATCCATCCGTGTCACTTAAATCGTGGAAAACACAGCTGAATCATGGTAAAATATGATGATACGGTTTCATTAACATTAATGGTGACTGAAGCCAGCCACGACACCAGCCGGTGTACATTACCGGCATCAGAAAGGAACCAATGCAGTCATACATCAAGATTAAAGGTGCGCGCGAGCATAACCTTAAAAATATTAACCTCGAAATTCCCCGCGATCAGCTGATAGTTCTCACCGGTCTTTCCGGTTCCGGTAAATCTTCACTTGCCTTCGATACTATTTATGCTGAAGGCCAGCGACGCTATGTTGAATCACTTTCAGCCTACGCGCGTCAGTTTCTCGGCCAGATGGAAAAACCGGATATCGAATCAATTGAAGGCCTGTCGCCGGCAATTTCAATTGATCAGAAAAGCACCAGCAACAATCCGCGCTCAACTGTGGGCACAGTAACGGAAATCTACGATTATTTCCGTCTGCTATACGCGCGCATCGGCATCCCCCATTGCCCGCAATGCGGCCGGGTGATTGAGCGGCAATCGGTTGACCAGATTATAGAAGCACTGAACAAGTATCCGGAAGAAAGCCGCCTGCAGCTGATGGCGCCTGTTGTTCGCGGCCGCAAGGGAGAGTACACTAAGCTGTTTGAGGATTTCCGCCGCTCGGGTTATGTCCGGGTGCGTATTGACGGCGATATCTTTGAACTGGAAGAAGACATTGTTCTTGACCGCAACAAGAAGCATACAATTGAAGTTGTAGTTGATCGTCTTATTCTGCGGCCCGGTTTGCACACGCGCTTAACAGATTCAATTGAAGCTGCTCTGAATCTGGCCAACGGTCTGGTTATTGCCAACGTTACCGGCAGCCTCAAAGAAGGCGATCTGGAACAGCCATTCGATGAAGAGGTTTTGTTCTCGCAGAATTTCTCCTGCCCGGCCTGCAATATCAGTCTGGAAGAAATCACGCCGCGCATGTTTTCCTTTAACAATCCTTACGGCGCCTGCCCGACCTGCACCGGCCTCGGCTTCAACAGCAGAATCGATCCGGAGCTGGTTGTTTTTGATGACAAGCTGTCTCTGAACGAGGGTGCCATCCGGGCCGGCGGCTGGAATTTCGGCGAATCCGGCAGCTGGGCAAGTGCCTTCGCGGATGCGCTGGCGCGCCATTACAAAATTTCGCTCGACACACCTTTCAATAAACTGACAAAAAAGGAAAGAGATATCATCCTGTTCGGCAGTAACGGTCAAAAGCTGCAGGTAGATACCTCCAACAGCAAATATCCACGCGGCGAGAATTACACATCCCGCTGGGAAGGTGTTATTCCCAGTCTGGAACGCCGTTATCGCGAAACTTCCTCCAGCGACATGAAGTCATATTACGAACAATACATGTCAATAACGCCGTGCCCAAGCTGTCAGGGAGCCCGTTTGAAACCGGAATCGCTGGCTGTTGCTGTCGGCGGACGCAGCATTTATGATCTGACCCTGCTGCCGATCCGGCGCTGTCGCGATTTTCTCAATAATCTCGATCTGACACCGCGGCAGCAGCGCATCGGCGAACAGATTCTGAAGGAAATTGAAGCCAGACTTACTTTCCTGGTGGATGTCGGCCTCGACTATATGACACTGGCCCGCGCTTCCGCAACGCTTTCCGGCGGCGAAGCGCAGCGTATCCGCCTGGCAACCCAGATCGGCTCCGGCCTCTCCGGTGTGCTGTATATTCTGGACGAACCGAGCATCGGCCTGCACCAGCGCGACAACGGCCGACTGCTGCAGACTTTAAAGCGTCTGCGTGATTTAGGCAATACTGTAATGGTAGTCGAGCACGATGAAGAAACCATGCGTGCAGCTGACCACATAATTGATATGGGACCGGGTGCAGGCGAGCTGGGCGGCCATGTTGTAGCAACCGGCACTGCGGCTGAAATTATGGCTGTGCCTGAATCGATCACCGGCCAGTACCTGAGCGGCAAGCGCGCTATTCTGGTACCGGAAGCCCGAAAACCCGGCAACGGCGCAACTCTGGTGGTGCGCGGCGCTGCTGAAAATAATCTTAAAGAAATTGACGTCTCGATTCCGCTGGGAGTCATGACCTGTATAACCGGCGTATCCGGTTCCGGCAAAAGCTCGCTGGTTAACGGCATTATTCTCAAAAAGCTGGCAACCGAGCTTAACGGCGCCCGCCGTCAAGCCAGCAACTTTAAATCAATCGAAGGACTTGAACACCTCGATAAGGTAATCGCAATCGATCAGTCCCCGATTGGCCGCACGCCGCGTTCCAACCCCGCCACTTATACCGGTTTGTTTGATCATGTGCGCGATTTGTTCGCCCAGACAGCCGATGCCCGTGCCCGTGGCTACAAAAGAGGCCGTTTCAGCTTCAATGTCCGCGGCGGCCGCTGTGAAGCCTGCGGCGGCGACGGAGTGAACCGCATTGAAATGCACTTTCTGCCGGATATCTACGTAACCTGTGATGTCTGTAAGGGTAAGCGCTACAACCGTGAAACACTTGAGGTTCGCTTCAAAGGACGCAACATTGCCGACGTGCTGGCGATGACCGTGGCTGAAGCCGCAGAGTTCTTTGAAAGCATTCCGCGTATTCACCGCAAACTGGTGACACTGCAGGATGTCGGGCTTGGTTATATCCGGCTCGGCCAGCCCTCGACCCAGCTCTCGGGCGGTGAAGCCCAGCGGGTTAAGCTGGCAACAGAACTATCGCGCCGCGGCACCGGCCGCACGTTTTATATTCTCGACGAACCTACTACCGGATTACACATTGCTGACGTCCATAAGTTGGTTGACATTTTATTTAGGCTGACTGAGAATGGTAATACTGTATTGGTAATCGAGCACAATCTCGATGTTATCAAGACAGCGGACTACGTAATAGATCTGGGCCCTGAAGGCGGCGACGCCGGCGGCAGGGTTGTAGCGACAGGAACACCGGAGCAGGTTGCTCTTGTGCCCGAGTCATACACAGGCCAGTATCTGGCCCGCATCCTGCCAACCGCACAGCGCGGAACAGTGAAGCAGTCAGAAACGGCCGACCCGTGGCTTTCATCACCTCAAGGGGTGTGGCGCCACTCATATATCGACAAAGAAAAAACGGCAAAAGCCGCGGCTGGTGCCGGTACCCGGTCAAAGCGCCGGATAAAGGAAAAAATTAATGGCAAAATGTGTACTTTGTAAAACTAACATCGCAGTGGTGTTTACGACGCGCTTTGAAAGCGGCCAGCGCATAAATGAAGGCCTCTGTCTCAAATGTGCTTATAAAACCGGTCTCGGCGGCATGGATGATCTGTTCACCAAGGCAGGGATTAATGACAACAATATTGACGACTTAACCTCACGGCTAAACGGCATCATGAGCAGTATGGACGGCAAAAGCCCGGAAGAAATGTTCCGGGTGCTGTTGAGCGGCGCCGATATGGAAAGCCTGACTGAATCGCTGGGCGACCTGGGCAGCGGCCTGGATGGCCTGTCTCTGATTGATAACGATGATGAGCAGGAAGACAATAACTATAACAATAATGATAACGATAACCATAGCCGCGGCAATGAGCTGATGCGCGCCTCCATTGGTGGCGACAGCGATGCCGGCAACGCGGATCGCCGTACCAAACGCGAACAGGATACCCGCACAGGCAGCCCGGGACGTGACCGGAAACGCAAGTTCCTGGATCAGTTCGGCAGCAATCTTACCGATCGAGCCCGTGAAGGCCAGATTGACCGGATTATCGGCCGCGAAAAGGAACTGGAACGGGTCATCCAGATTCTCAACCGGCGCTCCAAAAACAACCCGGTTTTACTGGGTGAACCCGGCGTCGGCAAAACCGCAATCGCCGAAGGGCTGGCAGTAAAAATCAACAACGGTGAAGTACCGGCCAAGCTTCTGACGCAGGAAGTGTATCTGCTCGACATGACGGCTATGGTTGCCGGTACGCAGTTCCGGGGCCAGTTTGAAAGCCGCATGAAGGGCGTTGTCGA
>CAZOMW010000062.1:0-9623 GCA_964581135.1 uncultured Oscillospiraceae bacterium | reverse complement strand
GTATAAAACTCGCACTTGTTTTCTGCAATACCAAGAAGAAGGTCGACGAACTCAGTGAGAAGCTGCAGACTCGCGGCTATGCGGCAGAAGCGTTGCACGGTGACATGAAACAAATCGCCCGTACCCGGGTTATGAACCGTTTCCGTAATGGTGATATTGACCTGTTGGTCGCGACTGATGTCGCTGCCCGCGGGATCGATGTTGACAACATTGAGGTTGTAATTAATTTCGATCTGCCAATGGATGCAGAATACTATGTGCACAGGATCGGGCGAACAGGCCGGGCCGGCAAAACCGGCAAAGCCTATACCTTTGTGGTTGGCCGTGAAATTTTTGACCTCAAAAATATTCAGCGCATCGCAAAAAGCAATATAAGCCCGGCACAACCGCCGACTCTGATGGATGTGGCTGAAAGCCGAGTTGCCTCTATTCTGGCAGATACCAGGGGTCAGCTGGAGCAAGGGGATTTGGGTACTTACCGCAGCTACATTGAAAAGTTTGTCGATGGTTTGAATGTAACATCTCCGGAAAGTGTTTACTATACAACTGCAGATGTTGCTGCGGCTTTACTGCGTCTGACAATGGGCTCAGCTTTCGACGCAACCGCCGCCGTTGAGATTGAACCTGTGCTCCCATATGAAGAAATGATGGCTCGCCGCCGCGAGCAAAGACAGCAACGCGGCGAGATGAGCGCAGATGGCAATAAAATGCCGTCTGCAAATAATCGCTTCGGTCGACAGGCTTCTTCTGGCAGCGGCTACTCAAAACGCGGCAAACCTGCCGGTAAGCGTAAAAAAGAAGGCGCCTGGATACCTGAGGCCGAGTTCAGAAAAGAACGTGGTTGGAAACCTGAAGGCGAGTTCAAAAAAGAACGCGAATGGATACCTGAGGCTGAGTTCAGAAAGGAACACGGTTGGATACCCGAGGCTGAGTTCAGAAAGGAACGCGGCTGGAAGCCTGAAGGCGAGTTCAAAAAAGAAGGCAGAAGCAAACCTGAAGGCGAGCGCAAAAGCGTAAAGAAAAACGATAAAGTTGATTCTGATCGCAAATTTTCGAAAAATGAACGCAAAGCCTCTGATGATCGCAACAAGTATTCCAAGGGTGACCGTAAACCTGATTCTGATCGCAAATTTTCGAAGCGTGATAGTTAAGCCGCTGCCATTTATAGATCTTTGAAGCTTTGCTGCTAAAATAAAGCTGATTACAAAAGTTGATTGCAAAAAAACGGCCGTCAGGGTAAAACCGGCGGCCGTTTTGATTTGGGAGCTAATCTGAACGCGAGCCTTAGAGTCAGAAGTCCATGTTTGCGCTGAAAGTTGCGAAAAGAGCAGCGATTATGCCGCTGAAAATTATTAGCAGCACGATCGCGAGTAATAGAATGATGAGACTGGCGCGGGCAAAATTGCGGCGGTTGATATTCTCGGCACTGAACGCAAAAACAAGCATAACGATCAAGCCAATAACAGGGATGCCGGCCAGGATCATCATCAACAGGTAGTGGCCTGTGCTGAGCGGCATTGTGTTAATTGCTGCACCACTGGCCGGCGTTTCGCGGTGTTCGTAGGCCGGGTCCTGACTCTGGCTGGTATAAACATGAGCCACATATTCTCCGGAAACCGGAGTCACTGTATCCGGATGAGAATAAGTCTGTCCATTCACGTAACCCTCATTTGCTGAGGTGCTCTCGTTTGCTGCAGGACTTTCATATGTTGAGTAGTTCCGGTTCGAAGTTTTTTCGATAATCGCTGGTTCAGAAACACGGGTACCGCAATTTTTACAAAAAACAGCATTGGGATCGAGGGCTGCGCCGCATTGTTGGCAATTTTGTTCGGCCATCTTGTTTCCTCCTGTCAATCAGACTGACTCAATTGATTATCCGATACTGACCAATTAAGGGCAGCTCGCGCGCCTTGCCATTCAAAGTGTTAATCAGACCTGTGAGGAATAAAATGAACATCAGAATCGAATAAACAGCCTCCAGGAAAAAGCCAAGGAAAGGTACTAAACTTAGTACAATATTTCCTCCGATCGCTAGAATCAGCAGCAGCAACCCCTGGTTTGCATGGAATCTGCCGAATTTGGAATCCGGAGCCGCGATCAACGGCAGGAAAAAAATCAGGTAAGCAAGTGCGGAGATAACTTTGTTTTTTTCAACATCCTCATAATCAAAGACGTACTCCGCCTGTGCGTGAGGCTGATCACCAGCCGGCCTGTTCTGATACTGGTTTTCTGTGGAACGATGAACCGGTTCCTGCTCGGGTCGCGCATAACCGTTTTGCTGATTTTGCGTGGTTGGTTGCTGAGCTCCACAATTACTGCAAAAGCGGGCGTCATCAGATACTTCGGAATTGCAATTCTGACAAATTCTGGACACTAAAATTCTCCTATCTCAGTTACTAAACTGGCTGCAATGCAAGGCGGAACGTCAGGTCAGAAGAATGAGCTGATGAATTTTCACAGCTCGTCGCTGAGTATTAAATCCATGCTATCAGCTTAAAACTTCGCAAGCAAGACAGAGGTTGTTATAGATTTGTTATTTTTTCGACAAAGCAACTGACATCGGGAAAATTTCGTCATAAATCAGGAGCAGCCGGTCGTTGTGCCACAATCAAGGCAAACTTTACAAGTGCCGTTACGCACCATACGGGTACTGGAACAGGTCGGGCAGATAGAACCGTCATAAAGCTTTTCGCCGGTCAGAGCCGCATGACGTGCCAGCTCATGCACATGTTCGGCTGTTTGTTGTTCGGAGACGATTTCGCCGTCGATGCTGGGCTCGGAATGATAGCCGGTGGCGTACTCGCGCTCCTGCAGGTTGGGGAAAACCGGATTAAGACTGCCGTTGTGGTATTCCTGTTCTTCTTCAGGATTCAGATCCGATACAACTGTTTCGGCCAGTGCGTCAACAACGGCATTGCTTAACTGCGGCTCTTCAGAACCAGACAGTGTTGCTACTGCTGTAGGAACAGGGGAAACGTCACTGCAGGTTCTATCAGCATCCGGTTCAGCAGCGCCATCAGTCGCGTTTACCGCATCTGAACGGGTTACTCCAATGAATCCATTCCGGGTTCCGATTAATCTGTCACCGGTCGGTTTGACCTGCAGACGCGAATAATCGCCGATTTCAATATCTATGACTTTACTGATCAGATCTGAAATTGAGGTGCAGTACTTTATGTACGGATGGCGGGTAACAAAACCGTAAGGTTCGTACTTCTGACCACGCAGCATTTTTGAAATATTTTCCGGTGGGATATGGTATTGAAGCATAACGGAAATCGTTTTGGAAAGTGAATTGAGCAGTCCCATGATCAAAGTGCCTTCACGATCCGTTGTAATGTAAATTTCCGAAATTTCGCCGTTTTCATTACGATTAACGGTGGTATAGATTTTTACATCTTCAACCTGAGCCGGGTGAGTGTGACCGGAACGGATTCCAATCGGTTTATCGCGGCGCGAAGGACGCGGCTTGGTGGCTACAAGCTTCAGGTTGCTGATTTCTTCCCTGGCATCATTGGCGTACTTTAAAAGCTCTTTGTATGAAAGGTTAGCAAGGTTAAACGCGCCTTCGTCCTGAATCTGTTCGAGACGCAGATTCAAAGGCTGCGCGTACTTGGAGCCATCACGGTACAAAGTGATTCCTTTTACTCCCAGCCGCCAGGATTGTATTACAACTTCTTCGAAATCCTTAACAGTAGCATCACCGGGCAGATTAACTGTTTTGGAAACAGCTCCGGACAGCAGCGGTGTCAGCGCTGCTACCATACGGACATGACCCAGATAATGAATATAGCGCTCACCACTGCCGCATTGGTTGGCAGTATCAAAAACCGGCAGGTGCTCAGGTTGCAGATGAGGTGCCCCTTCGATTTTACCGTCAATGATTACCCCGTTATCTTCCCGCAGAATATAGGCCATGATATCAGTGATCTGTTCCTCGTCATAGCCGAGTTTACGCAAGGCGGCGCTGATCATCGGATTGCCGAGTTTCATGAAGCCGCCGCCGGCCAGCTTTTTATAAACAACATGCGAAAAGAAAGGTTCAATACTGGTAGCTGCGCAATCCATGGCAAAGGAAATGGTACCTGTCGGAGCCAGTACCGAAACCTGAGCATTGCGATATCCAAAATTTTCGCCTTCACTAATTGCAGCCTGCCATTCGCTTACTAAAGTATCGGCAAAATCAGCAAGATTTAACTGCCGCAGCAAATCACGGTCAACAACCGGCGGAGTGTAATTGAGGCCTTCAAAACCATCATTCAAGGCGCCGGCAACGCGGGAATGGTTGCGGATAACACGTTTCATGGGCTCAATGTTAAGCTGATAGGTCTTGAACGGACCGACAACCTCCGCCATTAAAGCAGATACATGGTAACTGCGGCCGGTAAGAATGCCCATCAAAGCAGCGGCAACAGCGCGTGCTTCATCTGAATCATAGGGCAGCGCCATTGCCATCAGTAATGAAGCCAGATTCGCCATGCCAAGGCCTGTGCTTCGGAAGAGCCAGGTTTTGCGGGCTATATCTGCAGTAGGAAACTGCCCCCAGTGGATGGAAGCTTCCAGAACCAGCTGGCAGAGCGTGACCATATGGAGGAAACCCTCGGTATCAAAGCGGTTTTCTTCTTCGTTATAAAAACGAAGAACATTGATTGAAGCCAGATTACAGCTGGTGTCATCAAGGAAAGCATATTCACCACAGGGATTGGTTGCATTTATGCGGTTATGGCGAGCTCCGACCTGGCCGTCTTCGCCAGCCGGACAGGTGTGCCAGGCATTGAAGGTATCATTGAACTGCGGTGCGGGGTCTGCACAACGCCAGGCGGCCTGATTGAATTTTCCCCAGAGATCAGCAACTTTGACTTCCCGGTTGACACTGTCATCGACACGTCCGGTCAGGCAGATGGAAGCCTCGGGGTCAGCAGCAAGATTCGCCACCTTTTCCATGAATTCATCACTGAAGCGCACTGAATTATTACTGTTCTGACCGGAAACAGTCTGATAAGCTTCGCCGTCCATATCGGCATCGTAACCCATTTTTGCCAGCGCCAGCACCTTGTCTTCCTCGCGTGCCTTCCACTGAATAAAATCTTCAATTTCGGGATGATCGATATCAAGACTGACCATTTTTGCAGCCCTGCGGGTGGTGCCGCCGGATTTAATTGCGCCGGCATTGCGGTCGAGGCCCTTGAGGAAGCTCATCAGGCCGGAGGATTGGCCGCCGCCGGAAAGCCCTTCGCCCTCGGCGCGAATGCTGGAAAAGTTAGTGCCGGTACCCGAGCCGCCCTTAAACAGTCTGGTTTCAGTCACATACTCCTCGGAAATAGAGTGCGGCCCCAGAAGTTTGTCCTCAATAGAAAGAATAAAGCAGGCAGAGGCCTGAGTGCGGGTATAATCGTCCTCCGACTCGACAACTTTATCCTGTGCTTCATCGTAATAGAAAAGTCCGCTTCTGCCGCCGGTTATTCCATAACTCTGCTTGAGGCCGGTATTAAACCATTGCGGCGAATTAGGGGCAAACATCTGATTTAGAAAACAGTAAACCAGCTCATCGTAGGCGATAACAGCCTCATCTGCATCCAGCAGGCCTTCAGACTGCAAGGACGCGACCCAGAAACCGACCATTCGGTGAGCTACCTGACGCATACTGGTTTCACTGCCGGTGGGTGTATCAAGACCTGCTTTCCGAAAATATTTGGAAGCAATGATATCGCAGGCATTTTGCGAATAATGGGCAGGGAATTCGAGCTCACTCATATCGGTGAGTACGCGCCCGTTTTTATGATCTTTTATCAGGACAGAACGCTTCTCCCATTCAAAAAGATCATAGACAGTCTTATCAGACTGACCCTCGATTTGCTTTGTATAATAACGGTGTACGAAATTATTCAGTCTGGTCATTACAGCACCTCGCTCCAACTACAAGTGTTGCCATTATAACGCAATATTTAGTGTCTTTCAATTTAGAAAAACACAATATGTAGTGTTTATTAATAAAATTAATAAAAATGCAACTGTTTTGAAATTTTCCTGTTTCTTTGCTGCTGCACTGTAATCCGGTTGCCTTTTCGCGGCAAGCTATTCTTTATTCCTGCGGCACTAAATATCTGTTCAGATCAGCTTCAGCCTGCTGGATTGTCTCAATGGCGGGCGGTTCGTTGCTGCTCAGAATCGCCTTTGCAGCACCCAGAGCTTTTTTAAATTCAAATTGGGCCTGATCTTTCTCATTGTCTTTCTGACCGGCGTCAGTTGCGGTTGATGTTTCTGCTGTTTTTACTGCCTGCTGCAGCCGCATCCAGGCTGCCATAATCCGGCGCTCCTTTGCCAACTCGCTGAATAAAGACAGCATTGACCAGCTGCGATTATGCTCTGTCAGGGCAGCCATCAGACCGATGCGTGGCAAGCTGGCGGCCCGCATTAGTTTAAACAGCTCCTGAAAATCCTCGTCAGCAAAATTGTACATAACCAGCACCTCATCCTGCGGTGCCTCACCATTAAATTCAGACGCGTCGAGAACAAACCCGTCCAGACCGAAACAGGCCCCAAGTGTCTGGTTTAACATTGAAACGGGTAAATCAGCAGTGGCGACATCCATTTTCTGCAAAATCGCGCGAATACCGTCGCTTTTAGGGGAACCCGGCGGCAGGAGGTACAGAATAGCTTTTTTTAGCGGCGCAGTCGAATGATCCATCGGAATACTCCTGTTCATATTAATGAGCAACGACCCGGACTTAGCCGGGCCGTTGCCTGCCTTAATCTGAGTTTTGCAAATAAGCTTTAGAAAATGCTTTTAAACAACGTAGGTTGTCGAGGCGGTTTTGCCGCCGCGGCCCGTCCAGTCTGTATGGAAGTATTCACCGCGAGGTTTATCAATGCGTTCATAAGTGTGTGCGCCGAAATAATCGCGCTGCGCTTGAATCATATTGGCCGGCAGACTATCGCTGCGGTAACCGTCATAATAGCTCATGGCAGCTGAGAAAGCCGGAACCGGGATACCGTTTTCGATTGCCCGGATAATACTGCGCCGCCAGCCGCCCTGAACACTTCCGAGGCAGTCGCGGAAGTAAGGCGCCAATAAAAGATTGGCAAGCTCAGGTTGGGCGCGGAAAGCTTCCGAGATTGAATCAAGGAATACAGAACGGATAATACAGCCGCCCCGCCAGATAGCCGCGATGGCCGCATAATCAAGATCCCAGCCGTATTTCTCGGATGATGCCCGCATCAGGGCGTAACCCTGCGCATAAGAAACGATTTTTGAGGCAAAAAGAGCGTTTTCCAAATCGGCAATCAGTTCAGCTGAATCTGGTTTGGTCAGGTCTTCCGACTTTGGACCAATAAGAATATTGGAGGCTACTGTACGTTCTTCCTTCTGGGCCGACAGACTGCGGGCAAAAACTGCTTCGCCGATCAGCGTCAAAGGAATACCTTCATCAAGCGCAGCACCTACTGTCCATTTACCGGTGCCTTTCTGGCCGGCGGCATCAAGGATTTTTTCAACCAGCGGCTCGCCGTCTTCGTCTTTATAGCCAAGAATATCAGCAGTGATTTCGATCAGATAGCTGTCGAGTTCACCTTTATTCCATTCCGCAAAAACCGTCTGCATTTCGTCCGCAGAAAGCTTTCCGATTTCCTTAAGCAAATGATACGCCTCAGAGATCAGCTGCATGTCGCCATATTCAATGCCGTTGTGAATCATTTTGACAAAATGACCGGCGCCGTCTGAACCGATCCAGGTACAGCAGGGCTCGCCGTCATCGGCCCGGGCTGCGATAGCCATGAAAATCGGCTCAATATGAGGCCAGGCCTCTGCCGAGCCGCCGGGCATAATGCTGGGGCCGTTTAGCGCTCCTTCTTCACCGCCGGAAACACCGGCGCCGACATAAAGCAGACCGGCGGACTCAACCCGGCGTGTGCGGCGAATTGTATCTTCATAAAAGGAATTGCCGCCATCGATGATTATGTCGCCTTCTTCCATTAACGGAATCAGCTGCTCAATGAAGTCGTCAACAGGTTTGCCGGCTTTAACCATTAACATGACACGGCGCGGTTTTGCTAGTGTTGTTACTAGCTCGGCCAGACTATACGTGCCGCGAATACGTTTGCCGGCAGCACGGTCAGCGACAAAATTCTTGACTTTGTCAGTACTGCGGTTGAAAACGGAGACTTGGAAGCCGCGGCTTTCCATGTTGAGTACAAGATTCTCGCCCATGACGGCGAGTCCGACCAGACCGATATCGGACAGAGGGGCTAACTGAGACTCCTGAGACATACTGAATTCCTCCTGATTAGTATTCTTGAAGATCTTTGATTCTCATCCGGTTATCACTGCTTGTCACTGGTTTGAGGATTATCGGGTAGTAAATAACAGGCGAGTATCGTGTTCTTTCATTGTAGCGCAACAAAGCTGACTTGTAATGTCTGGAAATAATGCCGACGCCGACAGGGTGTCGTCAGGTTCAGGGCGGGCATCCGAAATTTCCTGTTCGCAGAACTCAGGGGTCTCACCCCCAAAAGCGACTTGAGGCAACTTTTCAAAAACGCTTGACCTTGACGTTACGTCAAGGTTTATACTAAAACAGAACAGCTGATCAAATACAGGAGAATTGAATTGGAATATACAATTAAGAAACTGGCAAATCTGGCTGGAATCAGCACCCGTGCTTTGCGTTATTACGATGATATCGGCCTGCTGCGGCCAGCACGCATTAATTCATCCGGCTACAGAATTTATGGTTCTAAAGAAGTGAACCGACTTCAGCAGATTCTGTTTTATCGCGAATTCAATGTTCCACTGGGACAGATTGCCGAAATAATTAATGACCAACAATTTTCAGGCACAGCTGCACTGCGCGGCCACCGGCTGCAGCTATTGGCAGAAAGAGAGCGGCTTGACCGCCTGATTAACAGCATAGACAATTCGCTGGCTGCGATGGAAAGAGGTATACCTATGAATGATAAAAATAAATTTGAAGGATTCAAGAAAGAACTGGTAGAAAAAAACGAGCAGGAATATGGTCCGGAGGTACGTGCTAAATATGGCGATGCCAAAGTAGATCGCGCCAGTGCAAAGGTAATGGGCCTGTCCGCAGAACAATATGCTGAAGTTACCCGACTGTCCGAAGAACTGACTCAAACGCTGGCCGAAGCTTTCCGGACCGGTGACCCGGCCGGCGAACAAGGGCAGAAAGCAGCCAGCCTGCATCGCGCCTGGCTGCAATACTTCTGGCCCGAATACTCACCGGAAGCACACGCTGCCCTGGCCCAGATGTACGTCGACGATCCTCGCTTCACCGCCTACTACGACAAAAAACAACCAGGAACAGCGGTGTTCCTGAGAGACGCGATTAAGATTTACACAGCTAAATGAAAATGCCTGTTCCTTCAGGCTCAGGTCTCGCCAAGGGCGTTTGCCGCCCTTGGCTGCGAATTCGCCTGACTGGAACAGGCATTTTCAGAAAAGGACGACAGGACGAAGAGTAAAAAGATAACTACTCTACATCTAAAGATGCTGAGCTATAGATGAAACATATATTCTTGAATAATTGAGCAAGTTACAGCAAAGGGCACCCGAAGGTGCCCTTTTGACTGTAATCAATTAGTTTCGCAGTGCGCCAGCGACCTGTCGC
>CAZOMW010000061.1:0-9771 GCA_964581135.1 uncultured Oscillospiraceae bacterium | reverse complement strand
CCAGCGAAATAATATCCATCTCTTTTGCTTTAATATCAAATTCACTCAGGTCAGTCGCAGGCTCGGTATTCAGCAAAGATGGTAATCGCGAGATGATTTCTTCACCGAACACGCTTTGTCCGGCCTGAATCGCCTTGATTGCCGGTACCAGACTCTCAAACTGTTGCTTCAGAATATAACCGCGGGCGCCGATTCGTAAAGCTTCCGCAATGTATTCATCGTCGGCAAAAGTAGTAAGATATAGAATTCGCGCCTCCGGATCAGCCGTCAGAATCTGCCGGCCGGCCTCAAGACCGCTCATTCCGGGCATCCGAATATCCAGCAGGGTAAGGTCAGGCTGATGCAGGCTTTGAAGCCGAACAGCTTCAGCGCCATCATTGGCTGTTGCGACCACCTGCAGCTTCGGATCTGCTTCGATGATAATCTTGAGCGAAGTTGTGATTAACCGGTCATCATCAACCAGAACTATACGCAGACTTTGCTCATTTGTCATTATTTTCCTGCCTCCTGATAAGCAATACGGGGGATAGTCACAAAAACGATAAAGCCGTTTTCCTGTTTGAAGTGGGCCTGGCCGCCAAGGCCGGTCACACGCTCAACAATATTGCGCAGACCCATGCCGGAACCGGCGGCTTGCGGTAATCCGATACTGTCGTTTTGCAGATCCGGACAGCCTCTGCCGTTGTCGCGCAGCACCAGCTGATAAAAGCCGGGATGCTCACGCACTGTTAAATGCGCTTTTCCGGCTTGTGAATGGCGCATGATGTTTGCCAGACCTTCCTTTATTATAGCAAGTAACGCGTAGCGAACGGGTGGCGGCGGCAATTCAGTCAGGTCATAATCCACCCGCAGCGGGCAGTAATCAAATTCCGCAGCAATGCGGTTGATTTCATATTTAAGGTCAATCGACTGGTCATGAAGATTATGCACGCTGGAACGGATCTGCTCCATGCTTGTACTTAGCGTTGTCTTAAGCTGATTCAGCTCCGGCTGCAAGGCAGGGTCGCGCCTTGTGGCCATCAGCGCTCCCAGTTGCAGAATTGCGCTTGTCAGTTGGTGCCCCACCTGATCATGGATTTCACGGGCAATCCGGTTGCGTTCGTGCAGAGTCGCCAGATGTATTTCGTAATCCTGTTTTTCTTTCAGCAGTTCGAGCTGACGTGTTTCGCGCAGTTTTGATTCCTGAGCCGCATCACGCAGCTGGTGAGTGTGCGAATGCATCTCAGCCAGTGATTCGGATCGTCGGGTGACATAGCCTGCCAGCAGGATCAGGAGCGCCAGAATCAGCGTTACTGCCGGCCCCGGCTCCGATAGATGTGTGATTAAAGGAATTGCGCTGATGAATGCCAGCAGCGGCCAGGGAGAAGTATACAAATCAATTGCGATCAAGGGCAGGAAGAAACAGAGCTCCCCAAAAGGCAGGCAGAAAGCGATGTAAAGCAAGGAACTGACTGTTCTGAACAACGGTTTATCTATATAACTGTTCAGGGCGCTGACTGTAAGCGCGACCAGCACCTGAGCGATAGCAATAGCTGATGTGTGCGTCTGGATAAATATAATGAAAGTGATGAAGAAAAAGACCAGCTTATCAGCCAGTTTTTCGGATAACAAGTTCATATGCCTGCCAGCTCCTTTATATTAATTATCCTATCACGGCAAATGTGAAAAAACAGTGACATCTGTCATGTCAGATCAGGAGCATTTTCACTATCCGCAGTTCTCTGATCCGGGCATACTGGGAACAGACAAAAGGAGGGATACCCCATGCTCGTAAAAATAAATAATCTTGTGAAGCGTTACGGTGATCTGATAGCACTCGATCATTTTAATCTTCAGGTTAAAGAGGGTGAAGTCTTCGGTCTGCTCGGTCCCAACGGTTCCGGCAAAACGACAGCGATCAACTGCATGCTGGCCTTGCTTAAGTACAGCAAGGGTACTGTGGAAGTGTTCGGCAAACCGATGAACCCCGATTCCTATACCGCCAAACGTGATATCGGCCTGGTAATGCAGAATGTCGCCGTTTTTGATGAACTGACCGTTTACGAAAACATCGATTATTTCTGCGGCTTGTATATCCACGACAGCAAGCGACGTAAAGAGCTGGTTGACGAAGCTATTGGCTTTGTCGGTCTGGAAGATTTTACGAAGTTTGTCCCCAAAAAACTCAGCGGTGGCTTGCTGCGGCGGCTTAACATTGCCTGCGGTGTTGCCCATAAGCCGAAGCTGATTTTCCTGGATGAGCCAACTGTAGCTGTTGATCCTCAAAGCCGCAACAAAATCCTGGAAGGTATTCTGGAACTCAACCGGCAGGGTGCGACAATTATCTACACCTCACATTATATGGAAGAGGTTGAACAAATCTGCACACGCATCGCGATCATGGATAAAGGCAAAGTAATTGCCGAAGGCACCTCGGAAGAACTGAAAGACATGATCCGAACCGGTGAAACAATTACAGTTGAGCTGCCGGAAGCTCCGGTCGACCTGGCAGAGCTCACTGAACAGATTGCTTTGCTGCCGCACATTGTGTCTGCCGAAATGCACAACTCTCACCTGGTAATTCAATCGGAACGGCGTCAGCACAACCTGACTAACGTCCTGGAATTCCTGCGCTCACACGGACTTGTCTATGGTCGGGTTCTCTGCGAGCTGCCGACCCTCAATGACGTGTTCCTTGAAATCACCGGCAAACAGCTGCGGGACTGAGGAGGCAACAAGAATGTTCGGACATATTTTCCGCTATAACCTTAAGGCGGATCTGCGGGATCGCGATCTGGTCTTCTGGACTCTGGCTTTTCCTTTAATACTGGCAACCTTATTCGGTCTTGTCTTTTCCAATATCAGTACCAGTGAGGCTTTCAACAAAATTCCTGTTGCGGTTGTGGATAATGCCGTCTGGCATGAGGATAAACAGCTGCAGAGTGTTATGAAGCAGATTTCAGAAGGTGATGACGCCCTCTTTGATCTGAAACTAAGCACTGAGGCTGAGGCAATGGCAGCTCTCTCCGAAGATAAAATCCGGGGAATTCTGACTCCCCGCCGTACAGAACAGTCACTGACAGCTCTGGATGTAACTGCAACGAATTCGGGTATTACTCAGTCAATCATCAAGACTTTCGCTGATGAATATCTGCAGGTTTCAGCATCCTGGCTGGGAGTCCTCAGCCTTGATCCGACTGTTGATATAACAGCACTGCAGCAGACAAGCGAGCGCGAGTGGCTGGCCGACAGGCCCTTGGGCAGCGGCAGCCCGGATACCATGATGAATTATTACTACGCTCTGATTGCCATGACTTGCCTTTACGGGGGTTTCTGGGGTTTAAAAGAAGTGATGAATGTTCAGGCTAATCAGTCTGCTCAGGCAACCCGCATTGTAGTTTCGCCGATTTCACGACCGTTAATGATTCTAGGATCTCTTACAGCCAAGCTGCTGATTCATTTCAGCGCCATCATTCTCTTGTTGCTTTATCTGCGGTTCGCCTTGAACATCGGCTTTGGTGATGATCTGGCCAAAATCCTGCTGGTCTGCTTTCTGGGCAGTCTTCTTGGTGTCACAATCGGGGCATTGATCAGCGCTTTAATCAACGTTGCGGAAGGGGCAAGAGTCGGTATCCTGATAGGGTTATCCATGGTCAGCTCCGCAATGGCCGGGCTCAACAGCGCCCAGATCAAATACACGATCAGTCAGAACGCCCCGATTGTCAGTTGGCTGAATCCGGCCGATCTGATTACGGATTCTTTCTATGCACTCTACTATTACGAAACCGATACCCGCTTTTGGAGCAATATCATCGTCATGACAGTAATGATAATAGTTTTCGGCGCCATAGTCGCCTTTAAACTAAGGAGGCAGCGCTATGCCAGTATTTAAAGCTTATCTGAAGGTTATCCGCCGCAATATTCCGGCAATGCTGATTTATGTCGGAGTCTTTATGTTCCTGATTCTGTTGCTGACAATGCTTTATCCGGCTCCGCCAACAGATGAATTCAGTGCCGCCCGGCCACGGATCGCCGTGATAAATGACGATGCGAACGGCAGCGTAGCAGCAGGATTAACGGGCTATCTGGCTGAAACCTGTGAAATAATTGATCTGCCCTCAACAAACGATGCTTTGCAGGACGCGCTCTTTTTCCGCGATATTGAATACGCGGTTCATATCCCCGCCGGTTTTTCAGCCAGCCTCCTGCAAGGCAACGAAAATGCCAAAGTGGAGAAATCCTCGGTGCCGGATTCAACAACCGCTGTCTATGTTGAGCGTTTCGTTGAGCGTTATCTTGCCGCCGCCAGCCGCTATACCCTGGTAAAGCCTCCGCTTGACTTCGCAGATATTAACAGCCATGTCCGGGCTGATCTGGCGCAGGAAAGCCAGGTAGAGCTAGTTGAAGGCGCGCCGGCAGATTATAGTAAGATAACTTACTACTTCAATTTTCTGTCTTACACATTGCTGGCCTTGATTTTTCTGGGGGTTTCCACGGTTATGCTGACTTTTACCAGTCAGGACCTGTATCGGCGCACCATTATCTCTCCTCTGACTCTGGTACAGTTAAACGGCCAGCTGATACTCTGTCATGTACTGTTTACCCTGACCGTCTGGGCATTGCCTGCAATCGCCAGCCTCATAATAGGAGATATTTCAACAGAAGGTCCGCAGATTGCCTTGATGGCGCTTAACGCTCTGGTGTTCGCTGCAACTGCCCTGAGCATAAGCTATCTGATAAGCCTTTTTGTCCGCAACGCCAATATTCAGCAGGCAATTGTCAATGTGATGGCCTTAGGCAGCAGTTTCCTTGGCGGTGTGTTTGTTCCACAATCACTCATGGGCGAGACGGTAACAACGATCGCACGCTTTACACCTACCTACTGGTATGTTCGCGGCAACAACAGTCTGAGCCGTTTGACTTCTGACTTCAGTAATATACCAGCATCTTATCTGCAGGGCATTGTTATTCAGATAGGATTCATGACCGCCATGTTCGCCGTTGCTCTGGTTGTCTCAAAACAGCGCCGGACTTCTACCTGACACAAACTGTCTGAATTCAATTTGAATTCAGACAGTTACTTTGTAAAAATAAAGGTACTGTATCCGCCTGTTTAACTTATTGAGGTAAAAGCTATGTCCAGCGAATTTACAGCAAGCGAATCTGGTTACACATCAATAGCTGCCGATCCTGAGATGATCCGGAATTTTGAACGCCACGGTTTTACCGTTAAGCATTTTCCCAGTGGCGCCGAAGCGCGGGAGTATCTGACGGAGAGTCTTACAGGTAGAACAATCGGCTTTGGCGGCAGCATTACCCTCCGTCAGATCGGCCTTTTTGATGCTTTGGCAAAAAACAACTCGGTAATCTGGCATCATCATGCTGCCAGCGAAGAAGTGCGGCGGCTGGCAACGGCGGCAAAGGTTTACATAACCAGCGCCAACGCTGTTTCACGTACTGGTGAGATAGTGAACATAGACGGAGCTGGCAACCGTCTGGCCGCTTCAATTTACGGCCCCGATCAGGTTTATTTCGTAGTGGGACACAATAAAATCACAGCTGACTTGCCGGCAGCCCTGCATCGGGCAAAAAACGTAGCAGCGCCCAGGAATGCTCAACGGTTCGGCCTCAAAACACCCTGCGCAGTCAAGGCCGACCGCTGCTATGAATGTGATAATCCCGAAAGGATCTGCCGCTGCACTTTGGTTATTGAACGTGCTCCCAACAGGCTCAAATCCGAAATTATTTTTATTGATGAAGATCTGGGTTATTGAACTACAGTTTAATGAAATTCAACTTCGGCCGGCTTCCGGATCTTAACAGCGAAGTTTGTTTAATGAATTATTTACACTCGACAGGAACATTAGTGAAGTTAACGTGATATGATGAAATTGCAATTATTCAAAATCGCCTCCGGCTTCAAAGCCAGGTAAGGAGTGATGAAGTGAATATGTTCCCGATCTTAAATTTAGCAGCCGCCTCAATCGTGAGAACCCCGGAGTTTTTCAGTTATCTGGATCGCCTGCAGCCACTGGAGATTGTCATCCTTGTAGCCGGCGTTTTATTGCTGGTAGTCGAAATATTTACACCCGGGTTTGGTGTCGCAGGCGGTACCGGTGTTGTGTTGCTGGTCATCGGCATTATTATGACTGCCGGTTCCCCGCTTGAAGCCATCGCACTGGTTCTTATACTTCTTGTCCTGATATCAATAATGATATTGCTGTTACTGCGCTCTGCCCGTAAAGGTCGACTGGCCCGCAGTATGATCCTGCATCTTAAATCAACACGGGAAGAAGGTTATCGAGCCGGCGAAGACAACAGCTCATTAGTCGGACAGACCGGTACAGCCACCAGTGATCTGCGTCCTGCCGGGGTCATAGAAATTGACGGCAAACGCCAGGATGTTGTAACTGAAGGCAGCTTCATCCGCCGGGGCACCAGAGTAAAAGTAATCGAAGTAACAGGCAACCGCATAGTTGTCTCCACCGCTCCAGAGGATCCTGAAACTGATAAGAAAGAATCTGAAGCAGATATTGCAGAATCAGAAGAATAGCTAACCTGAAGTAACAAAAGGTATCACGGAGGATGAACCATGCAGCCACAGCAACTACTACTTTACGCCGTAATTATTGTTGCCATTATTACCTTCCTTTCAATTTTCCTGACATTTGTACCGCTCGGCCTCTGGATTTCAGCGGCAGCCGCCGATGTTAAGGTCGGTATCATGAATCTGATCGGTATGCGCCTGCGCCGGGTTGTCCCTTCCAGGATTGTAAACCCAATGATCAAAGCCACAAAGGCAGGTCTGGAACTCAACATTAACCAGTTGGAAGCACATCATCTTGCCGGCGGTGATGTTGACAAGGTAGTCAACGCACTTATTGCCGCCCAGAGAGCTGAAATTCCGCTGGAGTTTGAACGGGCTGCGGCTATTGACCTGGCAGGCCGCGACGTTCTGGAAGCAGTACGGATGAGCGTTAACCCGCGCGTCATTGAAACACCTCTGATTGCCGCGATTGCCAAAGACGGTATTGAGCTGAAGGCCAAAGCCAGAGTAACGGTGCGTGCCAATATTGACCGTCTGGTAGGCGGTGCCGGTGAACAGACAATAATCGCTCGTGTCGGTGAAGGTATAGTTACTACTATTGGCTCGGCCCAGTCACACAAAGAAGTGCTCGAAAACCCGGATCGTATTTCCGACACAGTTCTGGCTAAAGGTCTTGATTCGGGTACCGCGTTCGAGATTCTGTCTATCGACATAGCTGATGTTGACGTTGGCCGCAACGTCGGTGCCCAGCTGCAAACCGATCAGGCGGAGGCAGATAAGCGTATCGCTCAGGCCAAAGCTGAAGAACGCCGGGCCATGGCTGTTGCTCTTGAACAGGAAATGAAGGCCAGCGTTATTGAAATGCGCGCTAAGGTTGTTGAAGCGGAAGCCGATGTGCCGCGCGCCCTGGCCACAGCTCTGCGCGAAGGAAACCTTGGAGCCATGGACTATTACAATCTACAGAATGTCGTTTCCGATACCCAGATGCGTAACTCAATCGCCGACACCAGCAAAGGTGACTCAGCGACCGAGAAACCGAGATAAACCTAAGATAAACCGAGCTTGAATGAAATCAGACCAAACCTGATTAATCGGAAATCCTGAATATGCGGAGAAACCGACATGCCTAAAGATGATTTTTTCGGAAAGATTACCAGCTTTGAAGAAGCACTGCGCAAGTTTGAAGAAGCGCTCGAGCAAAGCGAAAGCGGTGACACTGCGTCGCTGCCCGATATAATTCGGCGTGCAGCCGGGCAAGCACAATCGCAGCGGCAGCCGGCTCAGGCACAGCAAATGCAATGGCAGGATCCAGCGGCTACGGAGTTGTATATGTCAGGTGACCAGTCAGTGGTCATTAACCAACAAAATGCCTATGCTGATTCAATTGACGATGACCGGGTTTACCGGGGTAGTTCCGTGATTCAGGATACACGACCTCAAGGCAGGGATTCTTCAAACTCAAATGTTGATATCGACTGGCAGGAAGGCCCTTTAGCATCGTCTGAGGAACACCGCCCGATTGAATCAAGCCTTACCACTTATGAATCAGATCCAACAGGATTATCCGCTTTGTCCAACCTGAACATTGAAAATGAGGCCAGCATGCTCTGGTGGGATGATTCTGAAGGTTCTGCCGCTGTGCCACAGGCACTGGCTGCTTTGCAGCGGCGCCATCCGTTTGTGCAGGGAGTTATCTGGAGTGAAGTGCTCGGCCGTCCGGTAAGCCGCCGTCGCGGTCAAGGGCGCAGAAACTTCTGATAAAATAATTAAAATACCCGGTAAATTTTGTTATTTTAATTACACTCCATTTTGAATTACAAATGATACTAAAAAGGCTGCAGCATAACCAAGCTGCAGCTCTTTTATCGCCTTGTTTGAGTTAATTCGACTAATTTTTCTGTTTTCAAATAATCTATTTGAAATTTCTTAATACATTGATAAACTTGAACAGTAATGCTCTTTTATATCCACCATCATCATGCTGACAGGAGAGAGAAATATGGAGAAATTTTTCGGTCTGCAACAAAAAGGTACGAATGTCAGGACGGAAGTAATCGCCGGTCTGACCACGTTCTTCACTATGGCCTACATTGTCTTCGTTAATCCGAGCATTCTCGGAATTACCGGTATGGACAAAAACGGCGTATTTGTCGCAACGGCACTTGCTGCCGCAGTTGGCACCCTGGTTATGGGACTGGTTGCCAATGTTCCATACGCTGTCGCGCCAGGCATGGGCCTGAACGCATTTTTCACCTTTACAGTTGTACTGGGTATGGGTTTTGCCTGGCAGGAAGCCATGGCAATGGTATTTATCTGTGGTCTGATCAACATTCTGATCACCGTCACAAAAATCAGAAAAGCAATTATCCGTTCGATTCCGCTCAGTCTGCAGCACGCAATCGGCGCTGGTATAGGCATGTTTATCGCCTACATCGGCTTAAAGGAAGCCGGTTTCCTTAAATTCACACTTGATCCCGGCACCTACGTAGCATTGCCTGATGGAACAATTCTTGGAAGCGCCAAAGCTGTTCCGGCCCTCGCCAACTTTACAGAACCCGCGGCCCAACTGGCTCTGATCGGCCTGCTGCTGACCATAATCCTGATGGTCCTCAAGGTGAAGGGCGCGATTCTGATTGGTATTGTAGCCACCACTTTAATTGGTATCCCCATGGCAGTTGTAAACCTGCCCAGCGGTAATATTGTTGATATCAGCGCCGTTGGCGGCATCAAGAATGTTGCTTTTTCCTTCTTTGGCAGCCCGGGTCTCGGCAGCATGTTCTCAGACCCGGCCAGAATACCCATGGTGCTGATCACCATCTTTGCTTTCAGTCTTTCTGATACTTTCGATACCATCGGCACCTTCATCGGCACCGGCCGCAAATCCGGGATTTTTGATGAAGCCGACGAAAAGGCACTGGAAGAAAGCAGCGGTTTCAATTCCCGGATGGACAAAGCCCTCTTTGCCGATTCCACAGCTACTTCAATCGGTGCGCTGCTAGGCACATCCAACACCACCACCTATGTTGAAAGCGCAGCCGGTATCGGGGTCGGCGGCCGCAGCGGTTTAACAGCCGTAGTCGTTGCAATTATGTTCCTGCTCACAATCCCCTTCGCCTCCCTGGTTGGTATAGTGCCCGGCGCGGCAACTGCACCGGCCCTGATCATCGTTGGCGTACTTATGGCTGAAGCATTCATCGGTGTTGCCTGGAACAAAATTGAAGAAGCCATTCCCGCCTTCCTGATTG
>CAZOMW010000060.1:0-10182 GCA_964581135.1 uncultured Oscillospiraceae bacterium | reverse complement strand
ATAAAGTTGCTCGGATCTTCTTGTTTGGCGAGTTTCTGGATAACACGGGCGGACATCGGGAAAGCGGAGATACCGGCCGCGCCGATCATCGGGTTGATTTTCTTTTTGAGGAAGAGGTTGAGGAATTTGGCGAAAAGGACGCCGCCCGCTGTGTCAAAGACAAAGGCGAAGAGACCAAAGAGCATGATCAGACCGGTGATCGGGTCGATGAATTTGTCAGCGACCATGGTTGAACCGATGGTAATGCCCAGCAGGATGGTGACCAGGTTGGAAAGCTCGTTTTGAGCTGACTGGGAAAGACGCTCGAGCACGCCGCACTCACGGATCAGGTTACCGAACATCAGGGCGCCAACCAGGGGAGCGCTCATCGGAACAATGATACCGGAGATAATTGTGATAGCGATCGGGAAGATGATCAGGATTACTCTGCTGACTTTTTCTTCCGAATAGTCCATGCGGATCCGGCGCTCGTTTTTGGTGGTAAGGGCGCGGATTACCGGCGGCTGGATAATCGGGACCAGCGACATGTAGGAATAGGCTGCAACCGAGATCGGGCCGATATATTCTGTCAGGTTGAACCAGTTGGCGACATATAAAGTGGTAGGACCGTCGGCAGCGCCGATAATACCAATGGCGGAGGCCAGATGCATGGCGTCTGAACCGGTAACGCCCATCAGCGGCAGCAGGGCCAGCGTTACGAGGAAGGTGGCGAAAATACCGAACTGAGCGGCCGCGCCGAAGAAAATCATGACTGGGTTCTTAAGTAAGGGCGTGAAGTCGATCATCGCGCCGATGGCAATAAAGATCAGGATAGGGAAGAGCTCATTGGCAATACCGGCATTGTAAAGAACTTTCAGAAAGCCAGGTGAAAGCTCGGTTCCGATAACGGCAGCCACACCTTCGGCTGCCGGCGGCAGATTTGCCAGAATGGCGCCGAAGCCGATCGGCAAAAGCAGTGCGGGTTCATAATCTTTGGCAATTGCCAGATAGATCAGAATACCCGCGATCAAAAACATAACCAGTGTCTTTATTCCATCAACTGTTCCGAAATAAAGAACACCGCTAAAGACTTCCCGTAACAATTCTCCCATTTCAACTTACCTCTCTTGCGTTTAGTGTTCTGGATTCTCTGCCGGGGCAGGACGGGTCAGGGCGGTGGTGGATTCGCTTTCCCGGCGCTATTTGTCTGAACTGTTGTTCTGGCGACCGCGATTTTTCAACAGGTTGCGGATTTTAACTGTCGGATCAACCAGTGTAGACAGTGAAGCGTCATGGTTGATCGCGTCGATCAGCAGCGCGACAAACTTTGCCATATTTACATCGACGAACCATTCTGCTGTCAGCAGTTCAGGCCGGCGATAGGTCAGGTTAGTCGCGAAAACCTTGTAGATTATACCTTGTTCATATGCTTCTTGAAAAGAGTCAATACCATCTGTAAACAAGCCGAAAGTAACAGCGCAGAAAATGCGGTTTGCCTTACGGCTCTTGAGCTCACTCGCAATATCGATCATCGATTCGCCGGAAGAAATCATATCATCAACGATTAATATGTCAAGTCCTTCAACTGAATCGCCGAGGAATTCATGGGCGACTATCGGGTTGCGGCCCTGGATAACCTGGGTATAATCGCGGCGTTTGTAGAAGGTTCCCAGCGGCAGCCCCAGCATGGAAGCATAATACATGGCGCGCGGAATGCCGCCTTCATCCGGGCTGACTATCATAAGCTTTTCTTCGCTGATATCGAGGTTGGGGATGGCGCGGAACATGGCTTTGATTATCTGGTAAACAGCGCCGATATTTTCGAAGCCGCCGATCGGCACCGCATTGGCAACACGGTCATCGTGAGCGTCGAAGGTAAGGATATTGGCAACGCCAAGGTCTGTGAGTTCTTCCAGCATGGCGGCACAGTCAAGCGATTCGCGTGAATTGCGCTTGTGCTGGCGGCTTTCATATAGAAAAGGCATAACGACGTTGATCCGGCGGGCTTTGCCGCTGATCGCGAAAATAACGCGCTTGAGATCCTGGTAGTGATCGTCGGGGCTCATGCGGTTTGGTTCACCAAACATGCAGTAGGTGCAGGAATGGTTCATCACGTCAGTGATTATAAATATGTCGTGACCGCGAACGGTATTATTGATAACGGCTTTGCCTTCGCCTGAAGAGAAGCGCAGAGTGCTTACCGAAACGCGGTAATCGCTGCGGATAAAACCCGGGCTTTCATTGGCGGCTTCCGGCTGCAGCTCAAGGTATTCAGTGCGGCGGGTGCAAAGGAATTCGTTGACTTTTTCCGAAAATTCCATACTGCCAATCAACGGAATAATTCCGACAGGGCCGACTGGCTGCATCCGGTTATCGCCGTATTGGTTATAAAGATAATAAGACTTATCGTCTGGAACGATCAAAGCTGTGTCCTCCTCCGATGATAATCAAGCAGCTTGGTGATTTTGATGGTCGGGGTTATAAGGGTTGATAATGAGGCGTCATGGTTAATCGCGTCAATCAGGAGAGCGACAAAGCGTGACATATCAACCTCTGTGAAAAATGGCGCCTGGCGCAGTTCTTCCGACCGGTAGATCAGGTTGGTGGATACTACCTTGGTAATCAGACCCTCTTCGTAGGCCTGCTGAAATTCCTTGATACCGCTGGTCATAAGGGCGAATGACGCTGCGCAAAATACACGGCGGGCGCCTTTGGCCTTGAGATCGCGGGCGATACGCAGCATTGTGATACCAGTCATGATCATGTCGTCAACTATCAGAACGTCCTGACCGCTGACATCTTCACCCAGAAATGAGTAGGCGATAATCGGATTACGGCCATTTACCACTTTAGAATGGTCAAACTGACGGTAATAAATCCCCAGCGGCACTTCCATCATAGAAGCATAGTACATGCAGCGCGGGATACTGGTTTCATCAGGACTGATAACCATAAAGCGACCCGGAACCAGGTCGAGATCCGGGACGGTAGTCAGCAGTGATTCGATGATCTGAAAAGACGTTGGGATTGATTCAAAGCTCCTGAGCGGAATGGCGTTGGCGACTCTGGCGTCATGCGCGTCGAAGGTGATGATATTGTCAACACCAAGCTTATCGAGTTCCTGCAGCATGTGGGCGCAATCCAGTGATTCACGGGCTGTGCGGTGATACTGACGTGCTTCATAAAGATACGGCATCACCAGATTTATCCGGCGGGCCTGGCCGGCAGTTGCCAGAATCACCCGGATCAGGTTCTGGAAATGATCGTCGGGACTGGTGCTGACTGATTTGCCGAAACGATTGTACTCGACTTTGTAATTAAGTACATCGGTGATAATAAAAAGATCGTGCCCGCGTACCGATTGATGAACTACAGCTTTGCCTTCGCCGGACGGGAAGCGCTCGATATCATAATTCAGACGGTAATCAAGTCGGATAAAACCGGGATTATGCGTCAGTTCCGGGTGCTTGGCAAGATAAGTTGAGCGGCGATTACGCAGATGATAATTAACCGCATCTGATAAATCGTCGCTAATCTGCAATGAAATAAGCCCGATCGGGCCAACGGGCGGCATGGTATTGTCGCCGTACTGATCATAAATGAAATAGTTTTTGTCGCCTCCGACTTGTTCAGCCGACATTATTCTCTCCTGCCAGTTTGTAAGTGGGTGTTGCTGTTTGACAGACATTATCGTTTTTATTATAGCTGATCAACAGAATGAATGAAACTAATTTGAATTTACAAACTGTCTAAGTTTGAGTCGCTGGTCAAGAGACATTTCTGGCTAGTTTGCTTTGCCGAGGCTCGAATATTTTGACGCTATGCTGCTGCTCAGGTAAAATGCAAGCAACAAAGGGGAACAAATAATGGCAATTGATTTTAGAAGCGCAAATCTTGATGTAGCGGCGGGTCGGCTGGATCAGGTCCCGCAAAACGGGCTGCCCGAAATAATCCTGTCCGGCCGTTCGAACGTTGGCAAATCATCTTTGATCAACGCGCTTACCGATCAGAAAAAACTGGCGAGAGTCAGCCAGGCTCCCGGTAAAACCCGTATTATTCTTTATTTTCTGGTTGACGATCAGTTTTACCTGACGGATCTTCCCGGTTACGGTTATGCGCGGGTGGCGCAGACTGTAAAGGATAATTTCGATCGTCTGACTGATACTTATCTGAATTCCGACCGGCCGATTGGTCTTGTGCTGCATCTGCTTGATATCCGCCACGCACCCTCGGAAGCTGACCGACGGATGATGGACTGGCTGCACGCCCACGATCTGCCGTATCAAATCGTCCTGACCAAGGCTGATAAACTGAGCCGCCAGGCTATGAATCTGCGCGTTCGTGAAATGGCGAAGCTGCTGGATACAGACCCTGCGGATCTTGTGCCCTTTTCGACAACAGCCAAAATCGGAATTGAAGAACTGCGCGCCATAATCTTAAATTCTCTGGGTTTGGAATAATCGGTGATTACGGCGATTAGGCTGTTATGATCAGTTAAGCTGTCGCCTTCTGACCATTGCCCGGTATCCTCACGGCTTTATTTAAATGCGAAAATGCCTCCGTCAGGAGGTTTTTTCATGTCAGCAGATCCGAAGCGCCATCACCAGGCAACTGTTGCCAGATACCCGCCCATGCTGGGGCCGGCCTGCGCTGCTGTCGCTGGTGCAAGTACAGCCTGGTTTATTGCCGGCAGCGGTAATGCCGAATGGCTAACATTAATACTGATTGTTGTATCTGCACTGCTGATCTGTGGATTGTGGTTTTCGTTAATAAAGGAATTATTATTAAAGCGCTCTTCACTGGTTCGGTCGTCATTAAGGCATTCTAATGCCGGCCACACTATGTTTCACATAACTGAATCTGTAGACCAGCAGCATCTGTTCCGGAATTTAAGTGTTCTGGCTGTTTGTGTCTGCTTTCTCTTAACTTTCTGGCAGACCCGGTCTTTGTTGACTGACGGTAAGACTGCGCAGGAGCGGCTTAATGGCAGAATAAGCCGCGAAACCGGCAGAGTAATCCGGATTGTATCAACAGGAGATCCGGAATCGGGGGCAGACTGGGGCAGAGTACACGTTCAGCTGCAGAAGGGAAGCAGCGTGCAGTTGAGCGGTAAAGTCGGGGATTTGCTGCCCGGACAGCAGATCAGTTTCCAGGCGCATTTTTCGCTGCCTTCGCCACAGCGTAATCCCGGCGGCTTCGATGAGAAGCTTTACCTGGCCCGTTCCGGCATATTTCTCAAAGCAGACCTTTTCCTGAGCCGTCTGCAGGTTACTGACGATCAAACAGATTTGTTGTCTGTCGCAGCTCTGCGGGCCCGGGCGAGCCTCGCAAAGGCCGCGTTACTTTTTATGCCGACTGAGGAAGCTGGATTGCTGCTTGGCATTTTGACCGGAGATACTGCCCGGATGTTAAAAAAAGACAAGACAGCTTTTCAAGCTGCTGGTATCTCTCACTTAACAGCGGTATCAGGCGCCAATGTAGCTTTTCTATTGGCACCAATGTCATATCTCTTCCTGCGGATTCTGCGCCGGCGAAGATTAAGAATCGCCGGTTTGCTGCTTTTTGTGATTGGTTTCGGTTTTCTGGCAACCTGGGAAGCGTCAGTCACACGGGCCATTATAATGGTTGTCCTGACCCTGACCGGCAAGCTGAGCCGGCGCCGCAGTGATCCTCTGAACGCCTTGCTGTTCGCTGCTACAGTAATGCTGCTTTGTAAACCCTTACTTGTTCTTTCTTTTTCATTTCAGCTTTCATTCCTGGCGACAGCCGGAATTATTATGGCCAATGAAGCAACGGCAGAAAGGCTGGAACGCTGGCTACCGTTTTTACCGACCGGATTAAAAACACTGTTGGCGCTGAATTTTTCTGTGCAGCTGGCGGTTTTGCCACTTCAGCTTTGGGTTACGGGAGTGTTCTCGCCGCTGTCAATTCTGGCGAATCTGCCGGCGCTGCCGTTGGCGGAAGGCATCTCAATCCTAGGTGCCTGTTATTTGCTGCCTGCTTTATTACTTATGCCGTTTACCGGCAAACTGCCCGTACTGGCTGCTATTCTGCGTATTCTGGCTTTGCCTCTCCGCTGGCTGCTGCAGTCGCTCATCCGCCTGGCTGACCTTTTTGCAGCTGATAACTGGCCGCGCGTCCTCACCGGTCAGCTGCCGCAGCTTTATCTGCTGGCTTTGGTCCTTGCCTTTATTTGCTTGCTGATTCATTCATTTCACTGGCGTCGCAGATTGCAGCGGCTGGTCTGCTTACTTCTATTGGCAGCTTTGATTCTGCAACTGCGAGCAAACCTGACCCAGCCAGAGCTGACAATCTGGATGCTGGACGTCGGGCAGGCTGATACTATGCTTCTTAAGGCAAGGGATGGAACAATTACATTAATTGATACAGGCACAGAAGCAACAGAAACTGCAGTATTGGTGCCTGCATTACAAGCTTTAGGCCTGCGCCGGCTTGATCAGGTTATCATAACGCATGGACATGCTGACCACGCCGGTGGCCTTGCGAATTTACTGAAATCGCGAAAAACCATGAATGTTGTGGTACCTCAGGTCAGTCTTGATCTGATGGCAGTCCAGGATAACAAAAAGCAGAATATAATGAATGGTCTGGAAAAGGATGTGTTAACAGCGATTTTGCCGCTTGCTGACGAAGCAGGTGTGCAGGTGCAGGGTGTAGAAAAAGGTGATACAATCCCGATAGGTTCCGGCATGAAACTGAAGGTGCTGGCACCGGCGGCCCCGGAAAGTATTGAAGCTGCCCGATTGCAATCGAACCGGCGCGGTTCTAATGCTCATAGCCTGATCATGCGCTTGTCAGTTGCTAACGGCTTTTCGATGCTGCTGACAGCTGACTGCGACCGGCAGGGAGAACAGGAGCTGTTAAGCTCCGGGCAGTTATTGCAGGCAGACATATTGCGGGCAGCGCATCATGGATCGAACGCGACCACCGGTTTGCCTTTTCTAAATGCTGTCGAACCACAGCTGGCCCTGATCAGTGTTGGTCGTAATGATTATGGACATCCTGCGCCGGCTTTGCTGGATCGCCTCGGTCAACAAAGTGTCGACCTGATTCGCACGGATCTGCAAGGAGCCGTTGTAATAAGAATTTTTCAGGATCACAATACTGTAAGCACGTGGCTGAAAAATTGAAAGCCGGCGTTTTGTCACCAGGATAAAGAGGTAAGTAATGGCAAGAGCAGCCAAAAAACAGCAAGGACCGGGATATTCCGCTTTAAGAGCGGCTGTTAAAAAGGGCGAAATTTACCGTCTTTACGTTTTGAGTGGTGAAGAAAATTTCCTGATGGAGAGATTTTTGCTTTTACTTGAGCAGACTCTGATCAGACCTGAGGTTGCTACATTGGATAAAGTTGCTATCAGCACTTATCGTGCCGGCAGCAAACTGACAATTGACCGTTTGCAGGCCGAGGTAATGACACCTCCATTTCTTTCTGAACGCCGCCTGGTAATTGTAAGTCAATCCGGCTGGTTTGCCCCTGCCCGCGCTGGCCGCAGCAGTGTCTCCAGCCCAGTTGATGCCGACACGAACTCTTCAGCTGATGATACCGACACAGACGACGAAGCTTCATCAGTTTCAGCTTCATCAGCTTCATCAGCTGCCTCAACAAGTGCCGGCAATCTGACAGATCAATTAATTTCACTGATAAATGCTTTACCTGACAGCGTTTGTCTGGTTTTCTGCGAGCAGAAAGTCGATAAGCGTTTAAAAAGACTGATTACGGCTATTGAAGAAAATGGTATTCTCGGTTCTTTTGAACCTGAAGCGCCGGCCACATTGATTCAGTGGATTGAAGCGGAGACCAAGCATCGCGGTTTCAGGATTGACCCCGTTACGGCCTCCAGCCTGATTGACCGTTGTAACGGCTCAATGATGCTTATCTGGAATGAACTTAGCAA
Organism: uncultured Oscillospiraceae bacterium; assembly: GCA_964581135.1. Lineage (GTDB taxonomy): Bacteria > Bacillota > Clostridia > Saccharofermentanales > UBA5734 > JAXGXQ01. Next base: position 2,287 of record CAZOMW010000060.1, on the reverse strand, counting down.
AATCTATCTTTATCTCGCCGGCAGCTCAACAGATACGATTGATCTGGAGCTGTTAGAGCAAATCTCACTGCCTGATCTGCTCGGTTCTATTTTTGACTTAACCGATGCTGTGTCAGCAGGTCAAACAGCACGGGCTCTGACGCTTCTTGATACTTTAATCGCTCAGAAGCAACCGGTGCAGCTTATTTCGTTCATGCTGGCGCGTCATTATCGACAGCTGATTGTCGCCAAAACGCTTGATTCGCAGAGCAAAATCGCTTCCCAGCTGAAAGTGATGCCCTTTGTGGCAGCCCGGCTTTTGAAACAAGCAAAAGGATCAGGGATTAATACACTTGAAGACCAGTATCTGGCTTGCTTTGAAGCCGATCTGGCAGTAAAGACAGGGCGCCTGCCCGATCGTCTGGCGCTGGAATCTTTGCTGATTTCAGCGGCTGAAACGGCGAAAAATACAGGCAAACGTCGCCTTAACTGAGATTGACGTTTGAAAGCAGGGTTCTTTATAATGGTTTGACTTAATAACAGCAGTTTCGGAATGCAGCCCTCGTATGTAAAATCGAAGCTGTGGCCTGATCATATAAGCTGTATAAGGTTTTGGAGGTTCAAAATGGCAAAATTGCAGATGAAAACACCTTTGGTAGAGATGGACGGCGATGAGATGACCCGAATCATCTGGCAGCAGATTAAGGATATTCTGTTGAATCCGTTTATCAATCTCAAAACCGAATACTTCGATCTGGGTCTGGAAAACCGGGAGAAAACCGGTGATCAGGTGACAGTTGATGCAGCCAATCGCACCCGCGAACTGGGCGTGGCTGTCAAATGCGCTACTATTACGCCCAACGCACAGCGCGTCAAAGAATATAACCTGAGCGAGATGTGGAAAAGTCCAAACGGAACCATTCGCGCCATTCTGGACGGAACAGTCTTCCGCGCCCCGATCCTGGTTGATTGCATAAAACCTTATGTCAGTTGCTGGAGCAAGCCGATCACAATCGCGCGTCATGCTTACGGTGATATTTATCGCAATATCGAGATCCAGATTGACGGCCCCTGTCGGGCGGAGCTGTGCGTAACTTATCCGGATGGTTCGATTAAAACAGGACTTATTCATGATTTCGAGGGCCCGGGCATTATTCAGGGTGTGCATAACACTGATGAATCAATCAGCAGCTTTGCCCGTGCCTGCTTCAATTATGCGCTCGAAACCAGACAGGATTTATGGTTTGGGGCCAAGGACACAATTTCTAAAACCTACGATCACCGTTTCAAGGATATTTTCGCTGAAATCTACGACCTTGAATATGCTGATGACTTTGAAAAAGCCGGTATCAGTTATTTTTACACTTTGATTGACGATATTGTTGCCCGCGTTATGCGTTCCGAAGGCGGTTTTGTCTGGGCCTGCAAGAATTATGACGGTGATGTTATGTCTGACATGATAGCTTCCGCCAACGGCAGTCTCGCCATGATGTCGTCTGTACTGGTCTCACCGGATGGAGCCTATGAGTATGAGGCAGCCCATGGAACGGTGACCCGCCACTATTACAAACATCTTAAAGGCGAGAAAACCTCGACAAATCCGATCGCGACGATTTTTGCCTGGAGCGGTGCCCTGCGTAAGCGCGGCGAGCTTGATGATCTGCCGGAGCTGGTTGACTTCGCCAACGCTTTGGAAGCGGAATCGATCGCCGCGATCGAAGCCGGAATTATTACCGGCGATCTAAAAAACATTGTGGACCTTTCTGAAACAAAGGTTGTCAACACAGAAGGCTTTCTTAAAGCTGTAGCTGCCAAACTCAAGAAAAGAGGTTAAATATATGAGTTATTTCTCCGAATGGGAGACATCTATTCAGGGCTCCGAGTCGGCCAATGAGTCGGAATATCAGGCTTTTGTCCAGAATTATTATGACAGCGAAACTGAAGCCTACCGTCTGATCCTGGAAAGTTATCCGAAGATTCCGACAGGTACTGCAGCTGAATTAGCCAAAGAACTTGGCTTTAATAGTGACATGGTCACATTTCTGGGCTTTCTTGACGGTCTGAACGAAGCCCTGAAACAGCCTCTTGAACTCAATAATATTACGGATGAAACACCTGTAAAAATTGAGCTTGATTACGAGAAGCTGTATATAAAAATGCATGAGGCTAAAGCGGATTGGCTATACAATCTTGAACCCTGGGATCAGGTGCTTAATGCCGATCGTCGTGAAGAGCTCGCGAAAGACTGGCGTCGTTCCAAAATTGCGGTTAGTAATAAAGTCGGACGCAATGACCCCTGTCCCTGCGG
>CAZOMW010000059.1:0-10193 GCA_964581135.1 uncultured Oscillospiraceae bacterium | reverse complement strand
CCAGTAACAACTGCGACACGCCCTTTTAATGAAAACATTGTATTACCTCCCAAATGTTGAAAATATCTTTGCGCCCGGAAAACGTAAACGTTTACAGGCAATTGAAAGTTTAACACAGAACTAATCATTGATAAATAGTGTGTCTACAAATTTGTAAAATATTACTAAAAACTAAGTAAATTGTTCTTAATTCTATCAACTAATAGACAAACAATAAAATGTTAACTTGATCTATCGGAACAGGAGATTCAGACCTAAGCCAGCAACTCCGCACAGACCCATTGTAAGTATCGGACTGGCTTTGAATCTTCGCAGTGCCAAAATCGCGGTCAGGAAAATAACCGTGTTTATCCAGTCAATGTTCAGCCGGCTTATTGCCTGAGAGGCAAAAACAACCAGGCGCAGAATGGATATTCCCGCGGCCGCGATCAGCGCAACAACTGCCGGCCGCAGACTCGAAAGCATGTCATTCAATCTCGATACGCCGCTGTATTTATGGTAAACGTAGAATAGTGCTGAAACTATAACGCAAGACGGTAGAATAACTCCCAGCGTTGCTACAATCGCCCCGCTGATGCCGGCGATCCGAATGCCGACAAAAGTCGCGGAGTTTATCGCTATTGGCCCCGGCGTCATTTCTGCAATCGTTACCAGATCTGTAAATTCGCTCAAGGACAGCCAGCCATTGAGATCAACCACCTGATTTTTGATCAGGGGAATAGCCGCGTAGCCGCCGCCGATGCTGAATAGGCCGATTTGGATAAAGCTCAGCAGCAGTCTGAGATATATCATTTTCCATTACCTCTAAAACGTCGTAATGGCTTTTTTAAAATACCGATCAGTGCTGCTGCCAGAATTACATAAATAACATTCACTTTAAAGAAGAACACAGCCACAAATGCTGCAACCATTATCAGAATGTTAAGTAATGACTTCCCCTTAGCAACGTTGCTGCCAAGAGTCAAAACAACATCAATAATCACAGCAGCTACGCCTGCCTGCATTCCACGCAAAAACAACGCGACGTAGGGATTGCTGGCAAAAGCGTTGTAAAAGAAGGAAATAAACGAAATTATAAGCAAGGGCGGCAGAATCGTACCCAGTACAGCTGTCAGCATGCCGCTGAAGCCGGCAACCCGCCAGCCTACTAGAATTGCAGCGTTGACCGCGATCGCGCCGGGTGAGGTCTGGGCCAGGGCTGTATAATCCAGCATTTCCGCCTCGTTCAGCCACTTAAGTTCATCGACGAATTTACGCTTCATAAATGTAATGATTACGAAACCGCCGCCAAAAGTGAACGAGCTGATATAAAACGTGCTGGTGAACAGTTTCAGCAGTGTTTTCCTTTTACCTGATTTGGGTGTACGGGTTTTTGCACTTTCACTCACGCTGATTCAGTCCTGTCTTGATGTGTTATTATTTTAATCAGTGCACTTTCAAATCAGTCAATGCTAACAGTTTAGCATAGTAACTGCCTTATGGTAGAATAAAGTATTACTGTATATAACAGTCAGGTTATTCAAATTCATTTGCCTGCAGGCAAATGGCAATAAGGTTACGGAGGGTAGTAATGAAAGAGTTTTCAAACTTCAAGTTTCACATGTACACGGATATCCTGTTTGGCAAGGACACCGAACAACAAGTTGCTGAAATGGTCAAAAAGCATGGCGGCACAAAGGTCATGCTTGTTTATGGCGGCGGCAGCATTAAAAAAAGCGGTCTTTACGATACCGTTGTTACCAAGCTTAACGAAGCAGGATTGGATTTTGTAGAGCTGAGTGGCGTGCAACCTAACCCGCGTCGTTCGATGGCTGAAAAGGGACTCAAACTGGCACAGGCGGAAAATGTCGATTTTCTGCTTGGATTAGGCGGTGCCAGCTCAATTGATACAGCCAAAGCAATAGCTATGGGTCTGGCTAACGACGGAAAGTTCTGGCAGTTCTACCGCGGTGTTGAACCTAAAAAAATGGCGCCGGTCGGTACAATCCATACAATCGCGGCAGCCGGCAGCGAGACCAGCCGTTCCAGCGTGCTCCTTGATGATATCGAAACCCACCGTAAATACGGTTTTATGTGGGATGTCTGCCGTCCGGTATTCGCGATAATGAATCCCGAGCTCACTTATTCATTACCGGCCTACCAGACCGGTGTCGGCGCTGCTGATATAATCGCGCACACTGTCAACCGTTACTTTGTCGCACCTGCCAGCTACCTCGGCGATCAATATGCCGAAGGTACACTGCGGACAGTTGTCAAATATGCTCCGATTGCTTTGGAAAAACCTGATGATTATGAAGCCCGAGCCGAGCTGATGCTGGCTGGTTCATTCAGTCATAACGATTTAACCAGTATCGGACGCTTCAGTGTCAAAAAAGGCGCAGAGCACACTCTGGAAACACAACTCAGCGGTAAATACGATACCTCCCATGGCGCCGGACTCGCGGTTGTAATGCCCGCCTGGCTGCAGTATCTGGTGAATCATGGTGATAAAATTCATGTCGAGCGAGTTGCTCAGTTCGGTGAAAAAGTGTTCGGTGTAGCACCCGATTCTGATCTCAAGGCCGTCGCCAACGAAGGACTGAACCGTTTCCGCGCCTGGCTTACCTCAATCGGCATGCCAATTACCCTTAAACAACTGGGAATCCCTGTTGAGGATCTGGACGATGTCATCAAAAACTGCAACTGCAACGAAGATGGCATTATTGTCAGCTTCCTTGACCTCGATAAGAAAGCTGTTGCGGAAATATTTACCTCGGCGCTTGAATAAATAAGTAGGAAGTATGTAACCGCTAATCAGGTTGACACCTGATTAGCGGTTTTTTCTCAGAAAGGATGATCATTTGAATCTGCTTTACGAAAAATTCAAAGAGGTGCTGTATTCAGTTCTGCCGATTGTTGCGTTGGTTCTGCTGCTGCACTTCACTTTGACACCCTTGGCGATTCCTGTGTTGATCAGGTTTCTGATTGGTTCGGTTTTTGTCATAGTTGGCTTAACTGTTTTTCTGGCGGGAGTTGATAATGGTATTACCCCAATCGGCCAGAATATGGGTGGTACAATAGCCAAATCAAATAAGTTATGGCTCGTGGCCATTGCCGGACTGCTGCTTGGTTTTGCCATTGCAGTTGCGGAGCCGGATCTTCACATTCTTGCCGGTCAGGTGGACGCTGTGACGTCAGGTGTTTTACCGCGAACCAGCATTGTTATAGTAGTCTCACTTGGGATTGCGGTCTTGCTGTCACTTGGTTTGATCAGGATAGTTTTCAGTTTCCCTCTGTATAAAATGCTGACGATCACTTATGTCGTAATTTTAATCCTGGCGCTTTTCACTTCGTCGGAATTCCTGGCCATCGCTTTTGATGCCTCAGGCGCTACTACAGGAGCGTTGACAGTGCCCTTTATGCTGGCTCTGGCAATGGGAACCTCCCGGATGAAGAAAGACAGCAAATCAGGAGAAAAAGACAGTTTCGGCTTAGTTGGCATCGCGTCATCAGGCGCTATTCTCGGAGTTCTGGTGATGGGCGTTTTATCACCTGTTGAGGAGCTTGTCGGCGTTTTGCCGGTCAACGGAGTCGGATCAGATGCTGTTTTTCTGCCGTTTATTCAGAAGTTTCCGTTGATCAGCGGGGAAGTTCTTGCTGCCATGACTCCGATCCTGGTAATCTATTTTGTCTCAAAACGCTACTTTGGTAAAATTTCTGCAAGCACACATCGGAAAACGCTGTTTGGCCTGCTGTTTACATTTATTGGCCTGGTTATTTTTTTAGTCGGTGTAAATGCCGGCTTTATGGATGTGGGCACAACGGTCGGTTATGAACTGGCGTCACTTGACTCGAAATTTTATATTATTCTTATCGCTTTTATTCTAGGCACGGTTACGGTTCTGGCTGAGCCGGCTGTAAACGTTTTAACTCATCAGATCGAAGATGTTACCAGTGGTTATATCAAACGCAAAGCGGTTGGTTTATCGCTTTCTCTGGGCGTCGGACTTGCGGTCGCTCTTTCAATAATACGGATACTGACACCCGGTCTGCAGCTCTGGCATTATCTGTTGCCTGGTTACATTATCGCGATCACAATGATGTTTTTTGTGCCGAAACTATTTGTCGGAATCGCTTTTGACTCGGGCGGAGTTGCTTCAGGTCCGATGACAGCAACGTTCATACTGGCATTTGCGCAAGGCGCCGCTGAGGCTATTGAAGGTGCAAGCGTTATGATAGACGGTTTTGGCGTAATCGCTATGGTTGCGATGACGCCCTTGATTGCGCTGCAGATATTGGGACTCATCTTTAAGGTGAAGTCCGGTAAAAGGGGCTTGGATAGTGAAGAACTTAAATGAGAATGATAAATTTGTCCTGATTTATGTTATCGCGAATGACGGCAACGGCAGTGCCATACTGCAACTGGCTAAGCAGACGGGTGTAACCGGAGGTACTATTCTTCTGGGCAAGGGAACCGTAAGCAACCGAATTATGGAGTTCTTCGGTCTGGCCTCTATTCGCAAAGAAATAATTTTTATGGCCGCCAGTGAAAAGGTGGCATACCAGACTTTGGATGTACTGAATAAACGATTTGAGTTTGCGAAACCTAATCATGGCATCGCTTTTACAACAACTCTCCAGGCAATTATCGGAACTCATAAATTAAGATTTGAAGAAATTCATCATGAGAAAGGTGCAGACAGGAAAATGTATCATCTGATAACAGTCATTGTCGATAAAGGCCGTGCTGAAGAGGTAATCGAGGCGTCTACAGCAGCCGGTTCCAAGGGCGGCACTATAATTAATGCCAGAGGCTCAGGAATTCATGAAACCAGCAGGGTATTTGCCATGGATATTGAGCCGGAAAAAGAAATTGTGATGATTCTTTCTGAAATCGAAATGACGGAAGCAATCGCAATTTCAATCCGGAAAAACCTTGAAATTGATCAGCCAGGCAACGGCATCATTTACATACAGGACGTTGACAGAACTTACGGCTTATTCAAATAAAGCTGTTATCAGGGCATCTGAACGTTATCAGACGTCTGAACTTTATCAGGTGTCTGAACGTTATCAGTATAAAGTTATAAAGGTTACGGTTAAGTCAGTTGGTTTCATATATATTCGTTTGTAGAAGATTGTAAGTTTATGACATGTAAATGTCCTTTGAATCTCTTTGAGAGGAATTTACATCATCTTCCAGACATCCGCTTCCAAGTGTTTTCGAGGGAGGCTGTTTATGAAAGCAATGGTTATTCGTTCATTCGGTGGTCCGGAGGTTTTTGAGCTGGCTGATATGTCTGTTCCAGCCGTCAAACCCGGGCACGTTCTGGTCAAGGTTGTCGCTAGCAGCCTCAACCCGGTTGAAACAAAAATCCGTTCCGGTGCGGCGGCTGGTATATCCCCGCAGTTTCCGGCAATTCTTAATGGTGATTTTTCCGGAATAATAGTCGAGGCTGGCCCTGGTTGTGACACCTGGCGGGTGGGGGATGAAGTCTTCGGCTGTGCCGGTGGCGTCGATCAGATCCAAGGCGCTCTGGCAGAATATATGCTGGTTGATTGCCGCCTGATAGCCCGTAAGCCTGCCAACATAACTCACCAGACTGCTGCTCTCTATCCGTTGGCTGTCATCACAGCCTGGGAGAGTGTCATGGAAAACGGCTTTGCTGTTGCGGGCGATAAGGTTCTGGTTCATGGAGCAACCGGTGGTGTGGGGCATCTGGCAGTTCAGCTCTTAAAGCTTCAGGGCGCGACTGTCTACGGCTCCGTGACATCTGCTGCCAAGGCCGCCATTGCCGGCAAATATGGTACTGATGAAGTTATTATCATGCCTGAAGATCCTGCTGTTTATACAGAACGCTTTACGGGCAACCGTGGATTTGATGCTGTTTTTGACACAGTCGGCGGCTTACACCTGCTGGAAAGCTTCGAGGCAACCCGTCCTGAAGGCAAAATCTGCACAATCAGTGCCCGTACTACTCTTGATATCAGTAAAATGCATTCTAAAGCTTTAACATTACGGGTCGTATATATGTTGCTCCCGCTTCTTAACGATCACGGACGTGAACGTCACGGCCAGATTCTTAACAGAGTTGCCAGGTTGATTGAATCAGAGAAACTGCATGTACTTCAGGCAGACCGTGTATTTGGCTTCAGTGAAATAGCTGATGCTCACCGATGTTTTGCAGCCCGGCGCGGTGTCGGAAAAACTGCACTGGTTAATGATCTGAAAGATTTTATTGAGTGATTGAAGGGAGTGGTTAAGTTGACGGAAAAAGAAAAAATGTTATCCGGTGCGCTTTATGATGCATCAGATCACTTGCTTAAAGCCGAACGCGACTATGCCCGAGCTGAAACAAACCGGTTTAACCTTGCTGCAGATAAATCAGATCCGGAAATTTTAAAAAGGCTTTTTGGACAGGCAGGTTCGAACTTCTTTGTCGAACCGGCTTTTCGTTGCGATTACGGCTACAATATTTTTGTCGGTAATAACTTCTATGCCAATTTTGACTGCATTATGCTTGATGTCTGCCCGATCACAATAGGAGATAATTGTCTGCTGGGTCCGCGTGTTTGTATTTACACTGCAACTCACCCGGTTGAAACTGAACTGCGCCTTACGGGTCTGGAATTCGGCAAACCTGTCAGGATCGGTCATAACGTCTGGATCGGCGGTAACGCGGTGATTAATCCCGGAGTCACCATAGGCGATAACGTGGTAATTGCTTCCGGGGCTGTAATTACCAAAGATATTCCTGACAATACTGTGGTTGGTGGTAATCCGGGAAAGGTGATTCGCCAGTTATCTGAAAAGAGAGCCTGAATCAGGCAAAAGGAGAGTCACATGGATATTATTGGCATGATCAAAGAAAACTTAATGAAGCCTGAAATACTTGATAAGTTAGGCGCATCCGTTGGCGCCAGTCCTGAGCAGGTACGAAAGGTGACCGACTTTGCTTTGCCTGCTATTCTCGGTGGCATGACAGACAACAGTCAGACGCGTGCAGGGGCAGAATCCCTGGCCCTGGCGCTCGAACAGCATGAAGATGAACCGGTCGATGATCTGGCTGGTTTTATTGATCAGGTTGACAGCGAGGACGGCCGCAAAATTCTCGGACATGTGCTTGGCAGCGAACAACCCAGAGTTGAATCTGCTCTGGCTCGGAACACCGGTCTGGATATAGGTCAAATCAGCGGTTTGCTTAAGCAGCTGGCACCTTTGCTTTTAGGAGCGCTTGGACGTCAGAAAAAGGAAGATGGTCTTGGCGTCAGCGATTTGACCGGCTTGCTTACTCGCCTGACTAATCAGGAAGATGAAAGCCCTGCCTGCGGCTTATCCAGCTTGCTCAGCAGACTGGACGCTGACCAGGATGGTAATTTTATGGATGACGTCAATACTCTGTTTGACAAATTCCGCAATCGATAATTATGGATGAAAAAGCACTTTACAGATTTTTCGAACTTCTGGATCGTCGTAAGTTCATTGATAAATCGCTGGCCGCGATGGCCGGTGACGATCGGCCGCTGCCAATCGGATTTGGCCAGACAATCTCGCAGCCGACTCTTGTCGTGGAAATGACGCGCCTGCTTTCACCGGAAGCCGATAGTAAGGTGCTGGAAATCGGTACCGGCTCCGGTTATCAAACTGCTTTTCTGGCCGAGTTCGCAGACAGTGTCTATACCGTTGAAGTAATTCCGGAACTGTCAGTTGCAGCTCAACAACGACTGACTGATCTGGGATATACAAATATAAACTATCTGATTGGCGACGGCAGCACCGGCTGGCAAGAAGAAGCGCCTTTTGACCGGATAATGGTAACTGCAGCCGCCGGCTCCATGCCGCATGATCTGGTCGACCAGCTGGCCTGCGGCGGCGTCATGGTAGTCCCGGTAGGGATGCCCGGCGATCAGGTGCTGCTCAGAATCAGTAAAGAAAGCGATGGCACAATTAAAGAAGAAAAAATCGAACGCGTCGCTTTTGTGGAGCTTAAAGGTAAATACAGCTGGTATGAGCCTTCAGACTACTGATTGAGATCGTCGTTTTGCTGACCGTCAAAAGTCTCGCATTTTGACTCTGGTTTTTCCGGACACAATCAGGTGGGAACCATGCCGGTCAGAACATTCTGCATAAGCAAATGGCCCTTTTCATTCGGGTGAATGCCATCTGCACAAATATAAGCGGGGAAATTGCGCGCATCCAGAAAAGCCTCCCTGACTGGCGCGTACAGACATTTTTCTGTTGCCGCTAAAGTCGTAACAGCCAGAGAATAAGCTTCCTGATGGCGGTAAATTTTTTCCACATCCCCAAGAAACGAGATGATATTATCGCTGTTCAAACCCCTGCTGACGATAAAATCAAAATAACGCTGGCTGTGTAAAGGCGGCAGCGATGCCAGAACCGGCTCAATTCCGTATTGGCGAAGCAAAACAATCATTTGGTAAAAGGTTTCCTTAAAGAGGCTGAGAGGAGTTTTCGGTTGGTGATCTAAAGATGGATCTTCTGAAATCGCTGCCCAGTCCAGGTCACAGTCATTGCCGCCGTATTCCAGCATTACCAGATCGCAGTCCAGCCCGTCTTTAAGAGCACGTTCCAATTGCCCCTTGCCCCTTCCGATTGTATTACCGAACCGTGATTTGTTGAGAACAGGAATATTCAGAATCCGGGCAGCACTTTCAATAGCGCCGGCAGCCAGTAGCTTATACGCGCCTTTTACCTCGTCAAAAACTACCCCTTTGAAAATTGAGTCTCCCCAGATACCGATTTTACGATAAAGATTAAGCATAATTATCTGCTCCTAACGTGCGTTAATAACTGCACATAATATTAAATATTATATATTATAATTATCATAATTAATAATCTTCATTGCTGTCAAGTAAAATTTTTGTAAGCTTGCGAGCTTAAGCAGGCGCAGTTATGATCAAATCAGCAAATAAGCCTGGAGGAATCATGTGGCAGCATCTCGAAAAGCATAAACAGCGTTATGGCCTGGCAATGCTGGCGCTGGCAGTACTGTGGCTTGCTATCGGTTACCTTGGCAACAGCGAAGCATCCATGCAATTGCCTCAGATGGTTGTATTTGTCGCTCTGATCGTTAATGCTGCTTTTTTATATGTCTCGGGAGTCGCGGGTCTTATTCAGGGAATTGCTACCATTGTAATCAGTGTTGTATGCCTGTTATTTGCTCTGGCCCCTGATTTTGCTCCTCTACGCATACTGGAATTGCCAAAGGATTTAACCTATACAATCGCGATTATTCTCTTTCTGTTGCTTACATTCCTTTTGCAGTTGCCCAAAAAAATAAAAAATAGAATTGTAAACCGATCTGCCTGGAAGCAGGAATCTGTTCAAAAGCGGACGTTAATTCAGAACGATGTTTCCGGGACACATTCAGCGGTAAAGGAAAATGAGGAAAAACTGGCGGCCGTTCTGCAAGACTGGACCGATAAAATGATGGCCTCTGAGGCTCAGGCTGCACCCTACCAGCGAACCACTCATTATCGGCAGGCACTTTTTGATATGATTCGCTCCTGGTCGCTGGTAAACATAAGTCCCCTGAAACGTTGGCTTCGACTAGGCCTTGCGCTTGCAATAACTGCTGCCGGCGTGATTCTCATCCAATTAGCGCTGCAGCAGCCGGTCGCAGCGGATTTTTTTCGTTCAACTCGTTTTACCCTGATCTTCATTGGCTCAGCTTTGTTTCTTTATGCAATTGGTCTGCTGGGCCTTGGTTGGCTGCGCGGTTTATCTGTACCAGCTGTCGCATTGCTTTTTTTTTACGGTCTGCTTGGCGTCATTCGGGTAGAACAAGCGCTGATAGCCTGGCCGTTATTAGTACGCCTTATTATTATTCTGCTGTTTCTGACTTTATATATAATACTTTTTTACTACGTTATACGTAATCTGGGCAGAGGTCATGATCTGTTCAATTGGATTTATCAAAAGGATTTAAAAATTATCGGTGTTGATATTGCTCTCAAGGACATGCTGCCAATAGATGACTTTACAATGTGCCTCGAGACAACTATCCAACTGCCGACTATTAATGACGGTAAACGCCTGCGGCAACAGGCGATCGATATTACAGCCTGGTATCAGCACCGCTTGAATCTGCGAAAAATTATCCCTGTCGGTTTTATTTTTGAACAGGCTGAAAGCAGGATTACTTTTCTGGCGTACTGCAAAGTCGGGGATCTGGCAGTGAGCGTCGAAT